>NZ_AP028967.1:422083-734166 GCF_036323535.1 Geobacter sp. 60473 | reverse complement strand
TGGCCCAGAGGGTCACCGGGGAGCCGCCGAGCTTCAAAATGGGAATTTCAAGGTATTGCCTGACTGTTCCAATCAGTTCCATCAAGGTGTCCATGGGCAGTTCTCCCCGTCAAAAAGGCCAGAAGCGCGGAATGAATATCGTCGCCAGAACCCAGAAAAGAATATTGAGTGGCGTTCCCACTCGCAGAAAATCAGCATACCTGAACTGGCCGGGCCCATAGATCAGGGTGTTGGTCTGGTAGCCGACCGGGGTCATGAAACTGGCCGAAGCGGCAAAGGTGATGGCCATGAGGAACGGGCGGGAATCAACCCCGTATGCCTCGGCTGACGCGATGGCGATGGGAGCCAGCATGGCTGCCGTCGCGTTATTGGACATCATCTCGGTCAGCAGCGACGTCGCGAGGTAGAAGGCCGAGACCAGGGCCACGGGCCCCCATGCCCCCACCGTCTCAACCAGGTAGCCCGCCAGGAGTCGTGCCGCGCCGCTCTTTTCCAGGGCAGTCCCCAGGGTGAGAACTCCGGCCAGGAGAAAGATCACCTGCCAGTTGATGGCGCTGTAGGCCTCATCGCGAGTCAGACAACGGGTCAGAACCATCAGGATGCACCCAACGATGGCTCCGGCCACGATGGGAACCAGCCCCGTTGCCGCGGCAGCCACCACTGCTGCCACGATGGCAACAGCAGTGACCATCCTGCTTTTGCGGAAGACGGGGAGCTCAACCTGGGAGACCAGAACAAAGGTCTTGTCCTCCCGGAGATGGTCCAGGTGGTGCTGTTCCACCTCGAAGAGAAGAACGTCGCCCGCACGCAGCTGCATCATTTCCAGATCTTCCCTCATGAACCGCCCCCTGTGGCGGACCGCAAGCGCCGTAAGGCCGTACCGGGAACGGAACCGAGCCTGCTTGAGACTTCTGCCGTCCAGGGTGGACCCCGGAGCCACCACCGCCTCCACCAGGACAGCCTCCTCCCCCGGCAGCCGGCCCGAATCCTGTCGCAGGGCGATGCCGCGCCGCTCCTTGAGTTTTCTGAAATTCTCCAGATCGCAGCGGACCTTCAGATGATCGCCGGCCTGGAGCACGATCCGGTCGATGGGCTCATCGAGGAGGGTCCCGTCCCTGAATACCTCCACGCTCCGGATCGAAATATCTTGCAGCAACGGTGAATCGGCCAGCACCGATCCCACGGAGCGGGCCTCCGGTTCCAGCACGATCTCGGTCAGGTAATCGCTGATACCGAAGAGCCTTCGCAGGTCCTCCTCCCCCTTGCGCTCGGGAATGAGCCTCACGCCCACCAGCAGCATGTAGACACTCCCTGCTGCGAAGAAAATGAGACCAAGGCCGCTCATCTCGAACATGCCGAAGGGTTCGAGGCCATGACGGCCGGCAATGGAAGAGACCAGGATATTGGTGGAGGTACCAATGAGGGTGCACACCCCGCCGAACATGGAGGCAAAGGAGAGTGGCATGAGGAGCCTGCCGGCCGATACCCCCGTATCCCGAGCCACTCCCAGGGCAATGGGAAGAAAAATGGCCACTGCAGCCGTGTTGTTGATAAAGGCGGAGAGGACCCCCACCGCCAGCATCATAACTACCAGAACCAGCCAGAAACTCACCGCTCCCAGCCGGGCCAGGGTGGTTCCCAGCAGGTTCACCGCCCCGGTCCTGAAGAGACCCGCCGATAGTATGAACATTGCCCCCACGGTGACTGTGGCCGGGTTGCTGAATCCGCCGATGGCCTCTTCCGGGGTGATGAGGCCGGAGAGAAGGAGCGTGGCCATGAGGATGAGGGCGACGATGTCGACCGGAATGCGCTCCGTGGCGAAGAGGATCACCGCAGAGAGCACCAGGCCCAGCACGAGCAGAATCTCGACAGTCACTTACACTCTCCAGAAAAGGACAGGGATTTTTTTCGGCTTCCGCACAAGGCACCGGTCCCGTTCTTCCTGAGAAGATAGTGGGACACGAACCATTCATTGCCTTCGCCATACCCGAAGAGCTCGGAGCAGGCCATGAAAAACACCCGCCAACGCTGGAACCAGACCGGGGCTTCACCTTCGTAAACATCCCAGAAAATCTCCAGGATCTTCCGGCGCTCGGCATCCATACGCTTAAGCCAGTCGTCACAGGTCCGCTGGTAATGGCGGCCGCCAACTCGCCAGTGATCCTCAACCGCCAGGTGGTTATTGAAATAGAAGAGGAGATGATCAGACGGCATGATGCCGCCGGTGAAGAAGTATCGCCCCATCCAGTCGTCTTCTCCATCGGTCTGGAACAGGTAAGCAAGATTCCGATGGCAAAAAATGTGAACGAAAAGCCGCCCGTCGTCCTTCAACCAACTGGAGATGCGGCGCAGAAGCTCAGCGTAATTGCGCATGTGCTCGAACATCTCCACCGATACGACCCGGTCGAAGGTCCTCTCAATGGTGAAATCGTTCATGTCGGCAGTGATGACCCTCACATTACCGAAGCCCCGGCCCCGACAGACCCCCTGGATGAACTGCCGCTGGGGCGCTGAGTTGGAAACCGCCGTGATGCGGGCATCGGGATAGTGCTCGGCCATCCAGAGGGTCAGGGAACCCCACCCGCACCCAAGCTCGAGGATTTCCATGCCATCGGCCAGACCGGCCCGTTGACAGGTGAGCCGCAACATTGCTTCCTCGGCGGCGGCCAGGTCATCGACGCCGGGGGGATAGAGGCAACAGCTGTACTTGCGGCGAGGCCCCAGAACGAGGGAGAAAAAGTCGGGAGGCAGCTCGTAGTGCTGCTTATTTGCGGCAGCCGTTGCCACCGCCAGGGGACTGCGGCGCAGGTGCTCGAAAAACTCCCGTTGACGCATTCGATCCGCCTCTGTGTCGCCGCGCTCCTCTTCCTGCAGCCGCTTCATCAGAAGCCGCCGGATGCCGCTTCGGATGACGGCGTCGGGAAGCATCCCGTGCTCCACGAGCGACACAATTCTGTTCATGGTGCGGACCCCGCCGGGGAAAAGGCACGGCGGATATCCTCCATCCTGCCGCGATTTTTACCCAAGTCTGAATAGCCCAGACGCGAGGCCGAACGGACGTGGATGACCCGCCGCCCCCGTTCCAGGAGGAACTCGCCGTCATCCACGAAGAAGGTGGTGCGCAACTCCACCCGCAGGTATTCCCCCGTCTGCTCGATGATGGTCGTGTCGCCCCGGGCTTCCAGGACCTGCCTCAGATGCGCGAAGGCCGCATCGGGATCCCCCGTGAACGCCAAGGGGGCGATCCGGTGCCGATCGTCGGACTCCTGGCTGGATACGCAGTTGGGGGATGAGGGGCAGGGGGACAGCCTCCCATCCCTCGCCCCCAGGCTGGCGGGACGCTCACCGGCGCAGGCCGGCAAAAGCCCCGCCAGTATTCCTGCCAACATCGTCCTTACTGTCAGAAATTTCATTGATCATCCCCATCGCGTGTTCATTCATGAGCCTCAGCGTGGCCGGCACCGTGGCCCCGGCTGCCACATCCGTGGTCATATCCACCGAGCCGCTATTCTGGCACGGTATCCCAGCTTACCCGGATGGAACAATTCCATCCCCAGAACTATAGCAGACCGGCAGCGCTCCGCACGGCTGCGGCAACTTTCCACGCCCCCGCTTGCGTATACACCGGCGACTGTTAGAATCCAGAGTGATCACAGGAGCCGCCCATGAAAGCATCCATCTTTATCCTCTGCCTTCTCTGCTTCGCCCTGACACCGCTCGCCGCTTCCCACGGCCGGATCGTCCAGGGGGTGACCTTTGTCGAACGGATTCAGGCTGGTGATGCTACCCTTACCCTCCACAATGCCGCCCTGCTTCGCTACCTCAAGGTCATCAAGGCCTACGTGGCGGCCCTCTATCTCCCGGAGGGAGTCCCTCCCCAGCGGGTGCTGACCGATGTACCGAAGCGGCTGGAGATCAGCTACCTGGTGTCAATCAAGGGAGGCGATTTCGGCAAGGGGGCCGAACCGGTGCTCAGGCGCAACCTTGCCGCCGAGGAGCTGGCGCGGTTGCGCAGCCGCATCGACCGCATCAACGCCGCCTACCGGGACGTGAAGCCCGGTGACCGGTACGCCCTCACCTACCTCCCCGGCCGGGGGACGGAGCTCACCCTGAACGGCACGCCGCTCATCACCATCGAAGGGGCCGATTTCGCGGCAGCCTACTTCGGCATCTGGCTGGGCCGAAGGCCCATCGACGACACGCTGAAGAATGACCTCCTGGGGAGCGGCTGAGATGAAGGCCCTCCTGACTGCCATATGCCTTATTGTGCTGGCCGTCATGCTCTTCGTGACCGTCACCGCCTCCATTCACGAGGACGTGGTCACCGCAACCCGCCTCCTCTGGCCGGATCCCTGGTTCCGCGCCACCCTGGCCGATGCCTACTTCGGATTTCTCTTCTTCTGGCTCTGGGTGGCCTGGCGGGAGCGGAGCATTGGGCGGGCGGCTTTCTGGTTCATCCTTATCATGACCCTGGGGAATTTCGCCATGGCCGGCTATCTGCTCTGGCATCTGCGCCACTGGGAACCGGCGAACGGTATCGGGAAGCTCCTCATGGGAGAGAGGCATGGAAACGGCCGTTAAGGTGCGGGCCCCGGCTGCGGCCGCCTGGGAACTGCTTATCGACACCCGGCGCTGGACCGAGTGGGGGCCATCGGTCTCCGGGGTTGAGTGCCCGGAGCGGTTCATCGGCCCCGGCACCATCGGATGGGTACGGACGGTCGTCGGCCTGCGGCTCCCCTTCCGGGTCACCGAGTTCGAGCCGGGGCGGCGCTGGTGCTGGTCGGTTGCCGGCATCCCCGCCACCGGCCACCGGGTGGAGCCACTGGGGCAGGAGCGGTGCCGGGTGGTCTTCGAGGTCCCGTTGCCGGCGGCCCCCTACCTGGCGGTCTGCCGGGTGGCGGCCCTGAGAATTCGCTCCATCCTTGAGGGTGGAGGGGGGAAGGAAGGAGGGGCAGCATTGTGACGGCGATTCTCCTGACTACCGCCGGATTCGTGCTCGCCTCTATGACCGGCTGGTTCGTTGCCTCCCGGCTGAAGGGGCGCAACGACATTGCCGACGTAGCCTGGGGGCTCGGGTTCATCCTGGCGGCGGCGGTCTCCCTCGTGGCCGGCGGCCAGTACGCCCCCCGGGGCCTCCTGGTCTCCCTCCTGGTGCTGGCCTGGGGGGTGCGGCTCGCCCTTCACATCCATGCCCGCAACCGGGGCAAGGGGGAGGATCCCCGTTACCGGCAGTGGCGGGAGGAGTGGGGGCGCTGGTTCGTGCTCCGCTCGTTCCTCCAGGTATTCATGCTCCAGGGGGTGCTCCTGGTGCTGGTGGCGGTGCCGGTGATCTTCGTCAACGCCGCGCCGCCGACACCGCTCGGATGGCTGGACGGCCTGGGCTTCTTCATCTGGCTCACCGGCTTCTTGTTCGAGGCTGTGGGGGACCTGCAGCTGCTGCGCTTCATCCGCAATCCGGAAAACAAGGGGCAGCTCATGACCGGCGGACTCTGGCGGTACACCCGCCATCCCAACTATTTCGGCGAGGTGACCCTCTGGTGGGGAATCTGGCTCATGGTTCTTGCGGTTCCCGGCGGGTGGTGGACCGTCATCGGCCCCCTGGCCATCACGGTGCTGATCCTCAAGGTATCCGGCATCCCCATGCTGGAGAAGCACTACGAGGGACGGCCCGACTTCGAGGAGTACAAACGCCGCACGAGCCCCTTCTTCCCCCTGCCGCCCCGGGGGTGAGGGGTTTTGCGGGCTGTTTTTGAACAACCTGAGGTTTCCCACAGCCTCTTAGCTTAGGAGGAGAACGCTCCATGAACCTTTCCGAACTGCTCCAGCAACCCGGCCTCGGCGTCATGGCCACCGCCGCCCCCGACGGCAACGTCAACACCGCCGTCTATGCCCGCCCCCACGTCATCGACGAAACCACCCTGGTCTGGGGGATGACCGATGGCCGCACCTTCCGCAACATCGCCCGGAATCCCCACGCCTCTTTTCTGTTCAAGGCGGGGACGCCGGGTTTCAGTGGGGTGCGGCTGGCCCTGGAACTGATCAGGACCGAAGAGGAGGGTGAGATGCTGGCCCACATCAAGGAGAACGCCGACACCCTCGTCGGTCCGGGGACCGGCAATGCCGTGACCCATGCCGCCTGGTTCAGGGTGGTTGAAGTCAGGCCGTTGATATAATTCATTGGAATCGGAGGTCCCTGTTTGCAGCTTCATACCAGACTGAACGACACATCAAGTACTACCGGGACCGAACCGGGCGGGCTTCCGTGGCATGCCTCGCCGGAGCAGGAGGTCCTGGCGCGGCTGGAGACCGGCCCCGACGGGCTGACGGCCGCCGAGGCGGCGGAGCGGCTCCGGCGCCTCGGCCCCAACACCCTGCTCCGCAAGGGGGGGGACGGCCCCCTGCTCCTCTTCTGGCGCCAGATCAACAACCCCATCGGCTGGCTCCTCGTTGCCGCCGGCGCCCTGGCCCTCGCCCTGCGAAAGCCCACCGACGCTGCCGTTGTCTTCGGTGCGGTATTCATCAACGCCATCATCGGCTTTATCCAGGAATACCGGGCCGGCAAGGCCATCGAAGCCCTGTCGGCCATGATACCGGAAGCGACCACGTCCCTGCGGGAGGGGCGCGCCGTGGCGGTCCCCGCCGACCTGCTGGTCCCGGGGGATCTGGTGACATTGCAAAGCGGCGACAAGGTGCCGGCCGACCTGCGTCTCATCCGGGTCAAGAACCTGCTGGTGGAGGAGGCGGCCCTCACCGGCGAATCCCTGCCGGTGGCAAAGCAGACCGATCCGGTGGCGCCCGACGCCCCCTTGGGGGACCGGGTCTGCATGGCCTACAGCGGCACGCTGGTGGTGCAGGGGACGGCCACTGGAGTGGTGGTGGCCACGGGGAACAGCACGGAGCTGGGGCGGATCAATGCCCTCCTCAACCAGACGAGCCGGCTGGAGACCCCCCTCACCCGGCAACTGGCCACGGTGAGCAGCGGCATCACCATTGCGGTGGTGGTCGTGGTGGCGGTGCTGATCGCCTTCGGCATCTGGATCAAGGATGCCCCCGTGGGGGAAGCCCTCATGGTGGCCGTCTCCCTGGCCGTGGCCGCCATCCCCGAGGGGCTGCCGGCGGTCATCACCATCTGCATGGCCATCGGCGTCCGGCGCATGGCCGACCGCCGCGCCGTTGTCCGCCACCTGCCGGCGGTGGAAACCCTCGGCTCCACCTCGGTCATCTGCTCCGACAAGACCGGCACCCTCACCCGCAACGAGATGACGGTTCAGGTGGCATGGCTCGACGGCCACGAGTACCGCTTCTCCGGCATCGGCTACGAGCCGGCGGGGGAGATCGAGCATGACGGCATCCGCCTGGCAGCACTGCCGCCCACCCTGGAGGAGCTGCTCGCCATCGCCCTCCTCTGCAACGATGCCGCCCTGCGCCCCGAAGGGGACGGCTGGGCCATCACCGGCGACCCCACGGAGGCGGCCCTGGTGGTCGCCGGACGCAAAGGGGGACTGGACGACCACGAACTGCGCGGCCGCCACGGGCGCCTGGACGTGATCCCCTTCGAGTCGGACACCAAATTCATGGCCACCCTGAACCGGATGGAGGGGGGACACCGGATTCTCCTCAAGGGGGCGCCGGAAATCGTCCTCGATCGTTGCGTCCTGTCGGAGCCGGAGCGGCGCCGGATTCACGAGGCCATGGAGACCTATGCCCGCCAGGGGATGCGGGTGATCGCCTGCGCCTCCAAAGAGGCGGACCGCGCTGAGGATATCTCCCCGGAGGACGTGGCCGGAGGGCTCACCTTTGCGGGGCTTCTCTGCATGATCGACCCCCCCCGCACCGAGGCCATGGACGCCATCCGGGAATGCCACGGCGCCGGCATCACCGTGAAGATGATCACCGGCGACCATCCCGTCACGGCAGAGGCCATCGGCCGCCAGCTGGGGCTCCTGCAACCGGATCAGACCGCCATGGAGGGGCGTCGCCTGGACGGGCTCTCCGGCGCGGAACTGCAGGAGGTGGCCCTGGCCACCAACGTCTTCGCCCGGGTGGCGCCGGAGCACAAGATCCGGCTGGTGGAGGCCCTCCAGGCCCGGGGATACGTGGTGGCCATGACCGGCGACGGGGTCAACGACGCGCCGGCCCTCAAGCGGGCCGACATCGGCGTGGCCATGGGGATCACGGGGACGGCGGTCTCCAAGGAAGCGGCCAAGGTGGTCCTCATGGACGACAATTTCGCCTCCATCGCCGCGGCGGTTGAGGAGGGGCGCCGAGTGTACGACAACCTGGTCCGGTCCCTGGCCTTTGTCCTCCCCACCAACCTGGGGCTCGCCTGCACCCTGTCGGTCGCCATGTTCTTCTTCCCCACGGTGCGGGTCGAGGGAGTCAACGAGCTCCTCATGGCCATGTCCCCCAGCCAGACCCTCTGGATCAACCTGGTGGCGAGCGTCACCCTGTCGATTCCCCTGGCCTTCGAGGTCCTGGAGCCCAACGCCATGCACCGCCCCCCCCGCTCCCCCGGGGAACCGGTCTTTTCCGGCTTCATCGTGGCGCGGCTCATTGTCGTGGCGATCCTGATGGCCGCCGGAGGCTGCGGCCTCTTCCTCTGGGAATATTTCCGGATCGTGGGTCCTGAACCGGTTACGGCGGCCCGCCATGCCCTGGCCCTGGCCGAGGCCCAGACCATGTGCGTGACCAGCATCACCTTCACCCAGGTCTTTTATCTCCTCAACTGCCGATCGCTGCGGGATTCGCTCCTCTCCCAGGGGGTCTTCAGCAATCCGGCCATCTTCATCGGTATCGGCATCCTGCTGCTGTTGCAGGCGTGCTTCATCTACCTGCCGCCGCTCCAGGCGGTCTTCGGAACTGCCCCTCTCGACGGCAGGGCATGGCTCTATGCAATGCTGGCGGGAGCCGTGGTGCTGCCGGTCATATCGCTGGACAAGTGGGTCAGAAGGCATCGTCATGAATGAGGGGAGGACTTCATGAAAACCCTGTTCATACTGGCAGTCGCCACGATTCTTGCGGCCGGATTCGCCTGTCGCGCCGCCATGGCCGCATCGGCATCCCCCCCGCTCCTGACGGTTGAATATGTCGATCTGAACCGCTACGTGGGCACATGGTACGAGATCGCCCGCTACCCCAACAGCTTCCAGAAGGGGTGCCTGGGGAGCAACGCTCACTACGCGCTGCGGCAGGACGGCGATATCGACGTGGTGAACAGCTGCCGCGATGTGGAGGATGGGGACATCCGCCGGGCAAAGGGGCGGGCGTGGGTGGTTGACAAAGCCTCCAACGCCCGGCTCAAGGTCTCCTTTTTCTGGCCCTTCCGGGGGGACTACTGGATCATCGAATTGGGAAAGGATTATGAATACGCCGTGGTGGGCACCCCGAACCGGAAGTATCTGTGGGTTCTCAGCCGTACGCCGGTTATGGACGACGAGGTGTATGCCGCCATTATGGAACGGGTTCGGCGACAGGGGTTCGATCCCGAACGAGTCATCCGCGAAACCAACACCACGCGAAAGAATGGTGCATCATGAACATCGCCATTATCGGTGGCGGCATTGCGGGGCTGGCAACGGCGCATCTGCTCTGCGACGATCATCGGGTGACCCTCTTCGAGGCCAACGACTACCTGGGGGGGCACACCAACACGGTGGACGTCCCCCTGGACGGCACCACCCTTGCCGTGGACACCGGCTTCATCGTCTTCAACGAACGGACCTATCCCAACTTCATCAGGCTCCTGGAACGGCTCAACGTCGCGTCCCGACCGAGCGTCATGAGCTTTTCGGTCACCAGTGAACGGAATGGACTGGAGTACTGTGCCACAAACCTGGACACGCTCTTCGCCCAGCGCCGCAACTTCCTGAACCGTCCTTTCTGGCGGATGCTGCGGGAGATTGTCCGCTTCAATCGGGAAGCACGGGAGCTCTACGACTCCCACGACATGACCCTGACCCTGGGGGATTACCTGAAAAACCGCGGATACTCGGACACCTTCGTGGAGAACTTTCTGGTTCCCATGGGGGCGGCCATCTGGTCGGCAGACCCCAAGCGTTTTGCAATGTTTCCCGCCGCGGCCTTTGTCCGATTTTTCACCAATCACGGCATCCTGAACGTGGTTGACCAGCCCCGCTGGCGCATCATTGCCGGGGGGTCCCGGGAATATGTGGCACCGCTGGCACGGCCCTTCCGGGACCGGGTCCGGCTCTCCACGCCGGTGGACCGGGTACGCCGCTTCCCCGACCGGGTGGCGGTGACGACTCGGGGAGGCGAAACCGAGTACTTTGACCAGGTGATCCTGGCCTGCCACAGTGACCAGGCCCTTGCCATGCTGACCGACCCCTCCGACGCCGAGCGGGAACTCCTTTCCGCCATCCCGTACCAGGGAAACGATACGGTGCTCCACACCGACAGCCGTCTGCTCCCTGGTCTTCCCAAGGCCCGGGCCAGCTGGAACTGCCGTATTCCACGGCAAGAGCGGGACGGGGTCTTTGTTACCTACTGGATGAACAGATTACAGTCCCTGGCAACGTCTACTGACTTCTGCGTCACCCTCAACGGGACAGAGGCCATTGCTCCGGAGCGGATCATCCGCCGGATCACCTACCACCACCCGGTCTATTCTCCGGCCGCTTTCGAGGCCCAGAAACGCCGCGACGAGATCAGCGGAACCAACCGCACCTGGTATTGCGGCGCGTACTGGGGGTACGGCTTCCACGAGGATGGGCTCAACAGCGCCCTGGCGGTCTGCCGCCGATTCGGGAGGGGCCTCTGATGGGCACGACCGAGATGGGTGCCTGCCCCCCGTGGGATACGGCCTGCCTCAAGGCGCTGGAGATGGCCCCGGTTGCCCGGAGCGCACTCTACGACGGCACGGTGAAACATCGAAGAAATGCCCCGGTTGTCAACGAGTTCCGCTACAGCCTCTTCATGGTCTACCTGGATCTGGCGGAACTGGAGCTGGTCTTCGCCAACCGCCTGCTCTGGTCCGTGGAAGGCCCCACCTGGGCCAGCTTCCGGCGCGCCGACCACCTGCGCCGGGAAGGCCCCCTTGACACGGCGGTACGTGACCTGGCCGAGGAGCAGCTCGGTTTCCGCCCCCCCGGCCCCATCGGCCTTCTGACCCATCTGCGCTACCTGGGATACTGCTTCAACCCCATCAGCATCTACTACTGCTTCGCCGCCGACGGACAGCGGCTCGACGCCATAGTCGCCGAGGTTCACAACACCCCCTGGGGGGAGGAGTACGTGCGGGCACTGGATACCCGCAACGCCCGCCGGGAGGGGAAATGGTACCTGTTCGAACTGGAAAAGGAGTTCCACGTCTCACCCTTCATGCCCATGGATATCCGCTACACCTGGCGCTTCACCGCTCCCGGCGAAACCCTGGCGGTTGAAATGGAGAACGAGCGGCACGGAGAAACCGTCTTCTCGGCACGTCTCGACCTGGAACGGCGCCCCCTGACGGGGAAGAACCTTGCCTGCGCCCTGGCACGCTGGCCCTGGATGACGGCACGGGTCATAACCGCCATCTACTGGCAGGCCCTGCGCATCAGGCGAAAGGGGGTTCCGTTCTGCCCCCATCCGGAAAAACTCACCATCACGAAAGGGGCCTACCACCCATGAGGACTACCGAGCAGACCTGCAGTGGCTATCCCGACGCCGTAATCCGGCCGGCCGGCCCCATGGAGCGCCTGGCCCGGTCTCTGTTGCAGAAAAGCCTTGGAGCCATCTCCAGCGGCCACCTGACCCTGCTGGACAGCGGCCAGCGCATGGAATTCGGCGATTCCCGGTCCGACCTCTCGGCCTTGGTGCGGGTCCACACCCCTTCCTTTTACCGCCGGACCGCCATCGGAGGAACCATCGGCGCCGCCGAGTCCTACATGGACGGCGAATGGGACTGCGATGACCTGCCGGCACTGGTGCGGATCATGGTACGCAACCAGGATGCCCAGGAGCGCCTGGAAGGAGCGACGACGAGGCTGATCGCCCCGTTCCGGCGGCTCCTCCACCGGCTGAACGACAACACGCGCCGGGGGAGCCGGCGCAACATCGCCGCCCACTACGACCTGGGAAACGACTTCTACCGACTCTTTCTGGATCCCACCATGGCCTACTCCTGCGGCATCTTCGAGCGGAACGACAGCACCATGGAGGAGGCCTCCGTCGCCAAGTTCGACCGGATCTGCCGCGCGCTCCACCTTTGCCCGGACATGGAGCTTCTTGAAATCGGCACCGGCTGGGGAGGCTTTGCCATCCACGCGGCCGGGCACTACGGCTGCCGGGTGACGACCACCACCATCTCGCGCCGGCAGTTCTCCCTGGCGGCCGAACGGATCCGGGAGGCCGGCCTGGACGATCGCATCACCCTGCTGCAACGGGACTACCGGGACCTGACCGGAGAGTTCGACCGGCTCGTCTCCATCGAGATGATCGAGGCGGTGGGACACCGTCACCTCCCCGCCTTTTTTGCTGTCTGCTGCCGGCGGCTCAAGGCCGACGGCATGGGACTCATCCAGGCCATCACCGTCCCGGACCGGATCTACGACCGCTACCTGAAAACCCCGGACTTCATCAACCGCTACATTTTCCCCGGCGGGTGCTGTCCGTCGCCGGGGGCCATGGCTCGGGCCGTGGCAGCGGTCACCGACCTGCGCCTCGTCCACCGGGAGGACTTGACTCACCACTATGTACGGACCCTCCAGGAGTGGCGCAGGGCATTCCACAAACGGCTCGACGCCGTCCGGGCCATGGGCTGCGACGACCGGTTCATCCGGATGTGGGACTATTATCTCGCCTACTGCGAAGGGGGATTCGCGGAGCGGTTCACCGGCGTGGAGCAGGTGGTCTACGCCCGACCCGGCTGCATGGTGGAACCGGGGGTATAGGTGGGAAGAAACCTTCTCAATGTGGCGCTCTTCCAGGGGGCCTGGTTCGCGGCGGTGCTGGGGGCGGCCGCGGGGCGGCACTGGCTCGGGCCGGCGGCGGTTGCCCTGGTGGTCGCCATCCACCTGGCCCTGACCGATAATCGGCCGGGAGAGACGAAACTCCTTCTGACCACGGGAGTCCTCGGGTTTTTCTTCGATACCGCCCTCGTTGCCGGCGGGGTCTTTCTACCCTTGGCGCATCTCCTTCCCCGCCCCTTCAGCCCCCTGTGGATGGTGGCACTTTGGCTCAACTTCGCCACCACCCTGAACGTCTCCCTGGCATGGCTGCGGAGCAGGTACCTCCTGGCCGCCCTGTTCGGGGCAGTGGGAGGCCCCCTGGCCTACTACAGCGGTGCCCGGCTCGGGGCCACCGAGGCGCTGCCGACCACCGGGGCCATGCTGATCCTGGCTGCCGGCTGGGGAGTCATGACTCCGCTGCTGGTCGGGGCGGCAAACTATTTCCGGAGGCAGCCATGACTCACGGTCTCCTTGTCTTTCTCGCGCTCCTCCCCTTCTTCCTCCTGCTGGACTACCTCTGGCTCGGCCGCCTCATGCAGGGGTTCTACCTCCGGGAACTGGGGGACCTGGCCCGGCGCGAAGGAGACGCCATCAAACCGCGCCTCCCGGCTGCGGCCGGGGTCTACCTGGCCCTGCCGGGAGGAATCGTCCTCTTCGCCCTCCCCCGGGTTGACCCGGCCCGTCCGGTGGCCTCGGCCCTCTGCTGGGGACTTCTCTACGGGCTCGTGGTCTACAGTGTCTATGATCTCACCAATCGCGCCACTCTCCGGGAGTGGCCCATAAAGATGGCGACCGTCGACATCTGCTGGGGCGGCATCCTCTGCGCCGTCAGCACGCTGATCGCTGTACTCCTCGACCCCCTTCTCCCCTGAGATGGGATCGTTCCCGGCGAAGCCACGGCTCTGACCTGTCAGCCATCAGTCTTGTAGTCATTGCCCGGAGAACTATATTCAGCAAACCAACACCGGCAATTCAGAGGAGAACCGATGCCCGAAAACCTGATCATTCCATCCGTAGACTTGAGAATCGGCGCCCTGGAGGAGTACAACCGGCGCCAGAAGGAAAAGGCCACCCTGCGGCATAAGGGGCCGAAGCCGCGTCCCTGCATCACCCTGTCGCGGGAATTCGGCTGCGAAGGGTACCCCGTTGCGGAACGCCTTCTGAAGCTCATGGCGGAGCAGACCGGCGACCAGTGGGTGCTGGTCGATAAGGATGTGCTGGACGAGGTGGCACGGCGCCACCATGTTTCGAGGGAAATTCTGGAGGCCCTGGGGACCAAGAACCGTATCCTCTCCCAGGTTCTGGCCACCTTCTCCGAGCGCTGGAAGACCGACCACGAATACTTCGAGCTCCTCTGCAGCCATATCGTCTCCCTGGCGGAACAGGGCAACGTCATCATCGTCGGCCTGGGGGGCGCCATCATCACCCACCACCGGGAGCACTGCTATGACTTCCGGATCTTCGGCTCCCGGGAGTTCAAGATCGGCTCAATCTGCCAACGGATGAACCTCCCCCCCGACAGGGCGGCGGATCTGATTGAAAAGCAGCAGGCCCAGATCGACACCTTCACCAGAGAGTTTCTCTTCGAGGACGAAGCAAACCCCGGCCTCTACGACCTTTTGTTCAACAATGACAGGATGGGCCCGGACACCATGGCCCGAACCATTGCCGACTACGTCGCGGGCCGCCTTGTCACCGGGACGGCGGATAAACGACACGTCTGAACAGGCTTACTCAATTGTAAACAGGTGACGGCCGCCGCGCCACATCGCTCCGCGTGCCGCTCCGTGGGCGCGGTGGCCGTCACCTGTACAGGTCATTCTCCCGCCGGCTTCACCGGGCCAGCTGCTTCAATACCTGCTGCAGCTTCCGCAACTCCTCGCCGTAGCCGGCCCAGTCCCCCTGCCGCTGCAGGTTGGTGGCCCGCTCGAAGATGCTCATGGCCTCCCGGGCCAAATCCCCCGTTGAGGACTTCCCGTCCTCAGGGGCTGCCGCAACGCCGGCCACCGGCGCCCGTTTCCCGCCGAAAATCCGCTGCAGGGCCAGTTCCAGGCTCTCCTCCATGACCACCTCGTCACCGTAGGCAACGATGACCCGCCTCAGTTCGGGCAACCCAGCCTTGTCCGCCGCGGCCAGGAACAGGGGCTGCACGTAGAGCAGCGACTGTTCGATGGGGATCACCAGCATGCTCCCCCGGATGACCTGGGAGCCGCGCTGGCTCCAGAGGGTCAGTTGCTGGGAGATGTGCGAGTCCTGGTTGATCCGCGCGTCGATCTGCTTGGGCCCGTAGATCAGGCGATCCCGGGGGAAGGTGTAGGCCAGGAGCTTGCCGTAGTTCTCGCCGTCGCAGCGGGCCGTGAGCCAGGCGGCCAGATTGTCCCGCTTGGAGGGGGTGAAGGGCAGGAGCAGGATGTACTCCTCCCGGGTCTCCCCCGGCAGCTTCATGACCGTGTAGTAGGGCTCCATGGGCGCTTCGCCCAGTACGGGGATCTCCCAGAGGTTCTCCCGGTTGTAGAAGACCTTGGGATCGGTCATGTGGTAGGTGGCGAACATGGCTGCCTGGACCTGGAGGAACTGGTGGGGGTAGCGGATGTGCCCCCGCAGGTCGGCCGGCATGGCGGACAGGGGCTTGAAGAGTCCCGGGAAGATCCGGGCGTAGACCTTGATCATGACGTCGTCGGGATCGCTGATATAGAAGTCCAGGGTGCCGTCGTAGGCGTCGATCACCGCCTTCACCGAGTTTCTCATGTAGTTGATGCCGCCCCTGAGCGGTTTCGAATAGGGGAGCCGGCTCGAATGGGTATAGCCGTCGATGATCCATTTGAGGGTGCCGTTGTCGGCCACGACCAGGTAGGGGTCGCCGTCGAACCGGATAAAGGGGGCCACCGTCTTGACCCGCTCACCCACGGTGCGGTAGTAGAGGATGCGGCTCTGGTCGGTGATGTCGGACGAGAGGAGGATCTTCTCCGTTTTGAACCGGGCTGCGAACAGGGCCTTGCGGAGCATCGAGTCCAGCGCCACCCCCCCCTTGCCCCCGTAGGTCGTATTGATGTTGCCCGTGGCGGTCGGGTAGCTGAATTCCGGCACTTTGGTCCCGACGATGACATAGTCGTTGGAGAGTTCGCCGTAGTAGATCTCCGGTCGCGTCACCCTGATGTCGGCCAGGCTGACCGCCGGGATATCCTTGATGAAGAATTCCGGGAGCCCCTCCTTGCTGATCCTGCTGACCGGACCGACGGCCAGGCTGTTGCCGTGAGTGAAGATGAGCCGTTCGTTGATCCAGTTTCTGCTGGGGAGATCGTTGTAGGAGAGCTCCCGCGGCGAGAGCATCACCTGGGTGTACTGGCCGTTCACCAGGTACCGGTCGTTGTCCACGTCGAAAAACTTGTAGTAGGTCCTGATCTGCTGCAACTGGCTATAGGTCTTGAGGAGCGGGCCGTGATCCCACAGCCTGATGTTCCTGATGGTGGCGTCGTTCTGTGCGATGTCGGAGGCCGAAAGATTGAGCTCCACATCAAAGGGAACGGTTTTGATTTTGTCCAGATCGTAGCCGAGCCGGGTGAACCGGATGGAATTGGCGATGTAGGGGGTTTCCAGGGCCAGCTCGTTGGGGGCGACCTTGAACTTCTGCAGCATGGCCGGATAACCCACGATGCCGATGCCGTAGACGGCGGCCACGATGATCGGCGGGATCAGCGCCGGGCGCCAGGCTCCCTTCCAGATGCCGAACGACACCACGGCGCCGGCAAGGGGGGTGGCCAGGGTGAGAATCCGGTAGAGCGGAAGCCGGGCGTTGACATCCACGTAACCGGCGCCGTGGAAGGAGTTGCCGCCGGCAAGGAGGAGTTGCACGGCTTCCAGGTAAAAGCCCGCGGCCAGCGTGAGCGAGAAGATCCCAAGCAGAATGGCCAGGTGACGCCTCACCGCGCCGTCCACATCGGCCCCCCGTTCCGACAGGGTGATGCCGCCGCGGAAAAAGTAGACCGCCCCCACTACCACACCGGTGACGAGCACCGTGAAGGCGACAAACCCCTTCACATGCTCCAGCAGCGGCAGGCTGAAGAGATAGAACCCCAGATCCTTCCCCATGATCGGATCGCTGGTGCCCACCGTGACGCCGTTCGTGAACAAAAGCAGGTTCTGCCACTGCAGGGCGCCCCACCTGCCGGCAAGAAGCGACAGGACAAGGGCGGCCAGGATGCTCAGGGGTTTCGTCATCTGCGCCATCTCGTCGCGCTGGAGGCGGTAGACATTGCCTCCCTCGAAAAACACGCCGCGGGGGGTGAGGGGGAAAGAGGCCCGGTTCGCGAAGTGCAGATTGACCATGGTGAACGCGAACATGAAGAGCCCGGAGGCGAGCCCGGCCCCGATCTTGGCCGTGAGCGCCGTCGTGAACACCTGGGTGTAACCGGTTTCCCGAAAAAAGAGCCAGTCGGTGTAGAAGGTGATCAGCGACAGCGCGGCGGGAAGGACCACGAACACGGCGGCAAGAATGAGAAGAGATCGGTTTTTGACCATCAACAAGCTCCCTTGGGTGATATCTATGTGCAACAGAGCCGTGATCCGGCTGTTCGGCGATGACGTCCGGCGCGGGAGGATCTGGCCGCAGCATCACTGAATCCGCGGTACGGCTCCTTCAGGCCCCCCGCACGATCTCCACGGAGCAGGGTGCATGAAGTGCAACGGCCAGGGATACCGAGCCAAGCAACAAACGCCTGACCATGCCATATCCGTGGGCCCCGACGACGATCAGGTCCGCGCCCCAGCGCTCGGCTTCGGTGAGAATGGCGTCCTTGGGGCGTCCCGCCAGCAGTGCCGAGGTAACGCTTAATTCCGGCGCCCGCTGCGCAACATCAGCAGTTACGGCATTCAAGCGCTTGGTTGCGGCACCCTCCTGGCGACTGATGATGTAGTCGAAGGCCGTGGCGTGCTCGCCCTCCCCGCCCAACAGGTTCGGTTCGACAGGAGAAAGCACGGTGATTACACGAACCTCGCTCCCCGGCGGCCACGGACGGCGGCATACCTCGCGGGCCGCGGCATCGCTGCTGGGTGAGCCATCGAATGCAAGGAGAATTTTCATTCCGTCCCCTCCCCTTCCTTGTCCGAAATCGGGAATGCCATGAAAAGACGTGCCGATACGATACATCGCCATCAGGCCGATCGTGGGCATTATTTCATAACAACTCGAAATACCATGCCTTTACCAGAATTATCCCGTAACGGGTTTCAACTTCTCACGGGCATGGGCGAGGATGGCGTCCGGCAACCGCCCCCGTGCACCGGGAATCTTTCAGAACGTGGCCAGAACCTCATCAAGCAGAGAGGCCATCTCATCCTGTCCCCGGATGAAGTAGCGGGCCGCGGTGCCGGCAGAGCTCCCGACCCGAACCCCGAAGATGGCTTCGTCGCCGAGGCGGAACACGTCCTCGTCGGTCACGTCGTCACCGGCAAAGAGCGCGCGGGCGTTGCCGAGATGGCGCATGATGCGCCGAAGCGCGTCCCCCTTGTGGGGCGCGGCCGCCGGCACGAGGTTCTCGACCGCCTTGCCGGATACCCGCCGGGGCGCGGGCACCAGCCGCGAGACGGCAGCCAGGATGCGTTGATGAGCTGTCTCGCGATCAGGGGCGCTTCGGTAATGGAGCGACAAGGTGGCCCCCTTGTCCTCCATGGTGATGCCGGCGCGTTCCCCCTCCGGCAGGAGCTCCTCCAGCTGCGACCTCCAGCCGCGGCAGAGGCTGACGAATTCCCGTTCCGCGGCATCGGCGCCAGGAAGCCCCTCGGCACCATGGTTTCCCACCAGGAAGCGGGGCTCGAAGCCGAGGTGCCGCGCCGCATCGGCCCGGGCACGGCCGGTAACGACGGCAACGGATGCCATGCCGTTCAGGCGGACCAGGCGCTCGTGCACGTCCGGCGGGATCATGATCCGTGACGGGTCGGCAACAATGGGGGCCAGGGTGCCGTCGAGATCAAAGGCAAACAGGGTGGACCGGTCGATGAAATCCCTCAGATCTCTGCGGCCGGCATGGCTGAACAGATAGGTCATCCCGTGCTCCCCGGTCACGACTCGCCCCCGATCCGGGCGGCCAGTTTCTCCCGCTGGCGGACCCTGGCCGCGTCCAGCAGCATCCGGCCGGCCCAGCGGTAGACGTTGAAATCGCGCACCAGCATGCGCATGCTCCGCATCCGCTCACGCTGTTCGTAGTCGGGCATAGTGAGGGCCCGGTGAAGGGCCTCGGCGGTCTGTTCCACATGGTAGGGATTGACGATCAGGGCCTCGTGCAGTTCGTGGGCCGCACCGGTGAACTGGCTCAGCACCAGGGCGCCCCGCTCGTCGTCCCGGGCCGCCACGTACTCCTTGGCCACCAGGTTCATGCCGTCGTGGAGACTGGTGACCATGCAGACATCGGCGGCGCGGTAGTAACGGTTGACCTGCTCGGGTTCGTGGTGCTCGGCCTTGAGGATGATGGCCGGGCGCCCGTCGCGGCTGAAACGCCCGTTGATCCGCTCCGCGTGGGAATGGACCCGCGCCTCGAATGCCTGGTACTCCTCCAGGGCCGACCGGCTCGGCGCGGCGATCTGGACAAAGGTGAAGCGTCCCACCAGTTCGGGGTGCAGTTCGAACAGCCGCTCCACCGCCATGAATCGCTCCGGGATCCCCTTGGTATAGTCCATCCGGTCGACCCCGACCCCGATCAGGTGATCCGGGGGAAGCCCCAGCTCGCCAAGGATCTCGCTCCGCGTCACGTCCACCGGCGGCAGGGTCCCCTGCCATGCCGGCGGCCACTGGATGGAGATGGGGTAACTCTCAACCATGGTCAATTGGCCCCGCCGGGAGATGGTGGACGACTCATGCTCGATGCGGGTCTCCAGGTAACGGTCCACCGTCTCCAGAAAGTTCTTGCAGTGGTAGGGCGTGTGGAAACCGAGGATGGTGCTCCCCAGCATCCCCTTGAGCAGTTCCTCCCGCCAGGGGCAGATGCCGAACGACTCCGGGTTGGGCCAGGGAATGTGCCAGAAGGTGATGATGGTGGCCTTGGGCAGGGCCTTGCGGATCATCGCGGGCAGGAGCGCGAAGTGATAGTCCTGCACCAGCACCACCGGATCGTCGCTGTCCGCCTCCTTGACCACGGCGTCGGCGAACCGCTGGTTGATCCTGACGTACTGCTGCCAGTCGCTGGTGCGGAACACCGGGCGCACGTGGGCGATATGGCAGAGGGGCCAGAGCCCTTCGTTGGCGAAGCCGTAGTAGTACCCCTCTTCCTCTTCCTTGGTGAGCCAGATCCGCCGCAGGTTGTATTCGGGCTTGTGGGGCGGCACCCGGACCCGGTCGTGGGCGTCGACCGTCTCCCGGTCGGCTGAGCCGCTGCCATGGGCGATCCAGGTTCCCGAGCAGGCCCGCATGACCGGCTCCACGGCGGTGACCAGGCCGCTGGCCGGACGGTGGACCTCGATACTGTCGCCCTTTCTGTCATGGATATAGGGTTCACGATTGGAAACGACCAGGATCCGTTCCCCGACCAGATGCTTGTGCAGAAGTGTCCGCAGAGCCTCTGGGCTCCAGGTGATGGTGGCGTCGTCGGCGAAGCGGCGTTCGGCATCAAGGGTGCGCAGGAGCGCCCGCAGATCTCCCACCAGGGGCTGGAGCTCGGAGCTGGGTGCCTGCGGACTGAACGGCCGGAGTATCCCCTCGCCCCGCAGCATGGCGCGGACCCCCTCCACCCAGCCGCGCCAGCTCAGGTGGGCGACGAACACGGTGATGAGGGAGATCACCACGCCGAGCACCGCAAAGAGAACGATCACGTACTTGCGCGTATCGGCGCTGCGACGCTCCACGAAGCTCATGTCGTGGACCAGGATCAGGGAGCCCACCGATCCCCCCTCAGCCCCCATGGGATGGATGGAAACGTGGACTGCCCCCTGGGGAAGATGGCGGAGTGCCCCCTCGCTCCCGCTCTCCGGCCGGACGGCCGACGAGCAGTCGAGCGAATCCGGAAAGGTGGGTGTGCGGTAGCGCAGCGTTCCGCTGCCGTCGCAGTAGCCCAGGGCCAGCAGGCGCTCATCTTGAATGGCCCGCAGCAGGAGGGTATTGATCTTTGCCCGGTCAGCCCGGGGCAGCAACTCGGAAAGAGGTTCCCGGAGGGCGTTCGCGATGAGCCGGGAGCGGATATCGAGGTCGCGGATGAACCAGCGCAGGGTGAGCTTGTCAACGAGCGGTACCACCGAATAGGCCAGCACTGCCAGTGCTATGGCGAGGGGCATGATGAAACGTAGCGACAACCGCAGAGATCGTAGTGAAACCATGACAACTCCTTACTTTTTATCAGCTCCGGACTCAGCTGGACCGGTGGTGCCCCGGTCATCATCCCGGTTGCACCACTCACCCGAGGACGCCAGATCGTCCCGAACGCTTTTCTCCCAGAGGGGAACCCCGCTGAAATAGGCGGCACGGCCCAGCATATGCGCTGCTACCGGCGCCGTCAGAACGATGAAGATTATGATGGCGGTGATCTTGCCCGTTACCGCCGCATCGTCGAAGAAAAGGCCCGCTCCCGCCAGCATGAGGCTCGCCCCCAGGGTGGATGCCTTGGTGGCGGCCGACAGGCGCATGTAAAGATCCGGAAAGCGTACGATTCCGATGGCTGCCACCACGGAGAAAAAGGTCCCCCCTCCCAGAAGTATGGCGATGATCGTGTCACGCACCGCCGCCCCTCCTGTGCAGGTAATAGGCAAAGGCCACGGTCCCCAGGAAGGTGATCAGGGCCAGGACGATGGCCGCGTCCAGGTAGGCGTGCTGGCCGGTGGCCACGGCATAGGCGGCGGAAAGGGCGATGATGAGGGTCGCCATCAGGTCCAGAGCCACCACCCGGTCCGGCAGGCTCGGCCCCCTGACCAGCCTGACGAAGGCCAGCACGATCCCTCCGCCGAGCAGGGGAAGGATTACATAACGGACAAATGCGTCGAGGGTCATCGGAACACCTCCCGGACCCGGCGCTCGAATCCTTCCTTGATCTCCCGCACCAGGGCCTCCGGGTCGTCGACATACATGGCGTGGACATAGAGAATCCGTCGGTCGTCGGCCAGGTGAAGGCTCAGGCTTCCCGGCGTGAGGGAGATAACTGTGGCGAGCACCGTAATTTCCAGGTCGCTTTCCACATCCAGGGGGACCGCAAGGATGCCTGGGGTCATATAATGGCGTGGCGTGAGAACGTCGTGGGCCACCCGCAGGTTGGCCAGCACCAGTTCCCGGAAGAAGAAGGCGATGAAGCCCGCAACAGCCCGCACTTTGGTCAGATAGCCGGTCGTGCCCCGCCCCCGGCGGGCGATCCAGAGGACGAGGAACCCGACGAGCACACCGGTGAAAAACCCGCCGGCCGTATAGGTGCCGGTGAGGGCCATCCAGGCCAGGGCCAGGAGGATGTTGGCAAGAAACGGGGTCACGGTTTCCCCCCCAGTACCGCCGCGATGTAGAGATCGGGATTGAGCAGCTGGTCGGCGGCGGTCAGGGAAAGCCGGAAGAGGGGCTCGGCCCCCACCCCCATGACCACCGTGGCCAGGGCAAGAAGCATGGCCGGCCCCCCCAGCAGCAGCCGTGCCCCGCCCGGAATGTGGGGGTGGTAGTGGGTACGGGGCTCCCCCTCTCGCACGGGGCGATCCTTCCAGAAGGCCTCGGCCCAGATCTTGGTCATGGAGAAGAGGGTCAGGATACTCACCGCCAGGGCCGCTGCCACCACCACGTACCGCCCCTCCCCGAGCCCCGCCCGCACCAGGGCCAGCTTGGCCCAGAAGCCGGACAGGGGCGGAATCCCCGCCAGTGCCATGGCCGGCACGAGAAAGAGCCCCGCCACCAGCGGGCGACCCTCGTAGAGTCCGCCCAATTCGGACAGCTCCGTGGTGCCGGTCAGCCGCTTCACGATGCCGGCCACCAGAAACAGGGCCGACTTGGCCGCAATGACGTGGACCATAAAGAACACCGTCCCGGCCAGGGCCAGGGGCGTCAGCAGCCCGAGCCCCATGACCAGGTAGCCGATCTGGCTCACGATGTGGAACGAGAGCAGGCGCCTCATCTCGTGCTGGGCCACGGCTCCCAGGACCCCGGTCACCATGGTGAGCCCTGCAGCCGCCAGGATCAGGGTCCGGCCAGCCTCGGCCTCCTGAACGAAAATGAGGGTGAATATCCGCACCAGCACATAGACCCCCACCTTGGTCAGCAGTGCCGAAAAAATGGTGGTCACCGCCACGGGAGGGGTGTGGTAGGAGGCGGGAAGCCAGAAAAAAAGCGGAAACACCGCCGATTTGATCCCGAAGGCGGCAAAGAGGAGCGCGGCGATGACCGGAACGGTGCCGCCGTGGGGAACCGCCCGCAACTGACGGGCCAGATCCGCCATGTTCAGGGTTCCTGCCACGCCATAGAGGATACCGATCCCGGCCAGGAAAAAAGCCGAGGCGATCAGGTTCAGGGCCACATACTTAATTGCCCCCTCCATCTGCTGCCGACGGCCGCCAAGGGCCAGGAGCACGAACGAGGCGATCAGCATCACCTCGAACCAGACGTAGAGGTTGAACAGGTCCCCGGTCAGGAGCGACCCGCAGACCCCCAGCAGCAGCACCTGCATGAGGGGATGGTATCCCAGGGATTCGTGCTCGATATCGGCGCTCGCCAGGGAATAGACCGCCACTGCCAGCCCCATGGCGCCGGCCACCACCACCATGACGGCGCTGAAGAGATCGGCTACCAGAGTGATGCCGAAGGGTGCCGGCCAGTTCCCCGCCTGGACGCTGACCACCCCCTGGCGCTGCACGATCGCGAGGAGCGCCACCCCCGCCCCCAGGAGCGCCGTCGTGCCGCAGACGCCCAACAACCGTTGGAGCTCCCGCCGGTTCCAGGCGAAAAGCCCTGCCACAGCCGTGGCCAGAGGGATGATGAGGGGGAGGAAGAGAAAAAGTTTCATCAATTGCTCCGTGAATCGGTATCGGTCGTGGTCATCTCGTCCAGATCGTCGGTGCCCACGGTCTGGTAGACCCGCTTGATCAGGACCAGGGCAAAGGCCTGCACCCCGAAGCCGATGACGATGGCGGTCAGGATCAGGGCCTGGGGCAGCGGGTCGGCCACCGGAGGGATCGGCTCGGGCCCGCCGACCGGCACGTAGGGGGGCCGCCCGCGGGTGAAGCGCCCCACGGTGAAAATGAGGAGGTTGGCCGCATTCCCCAGGAGGGCCAGGCCGAAGATCATCTTGACGATGCTCCGCCGCACCATGAGGTAGAGCCCCGCCGCGTAGAGCCCGCCAATGACGATTGCCAGAACGCTTTCCACCTATTCCTCCATCAGGCTGAACACGATCATGAGCGCCATCCCCGCCACCACCAGATAGACGCCCGTGTCGAACAGGATCGGCGTGCCCCCGTGACCGATGACCGGCACCGGCAGTATGCTCCAGATGCCCGAAAGAAAGGGAAGTCCCATGGCCAGGGGGAGGAGTCCGCTCACCAGGGCGGCCAGAAGACCCACTGCCACCAATTGCCGCGGCTCCACCCGGAGCACCCGCCGGGCGCCGGCCACGCCGTGGGCCAGGGCGTGGAGGACAAAGGCGGCCGAAGCCACGAGCCCCCCCACGAATCCCCCCCCCGGCTCATTGTGCCCGCGCAGGAGAAGAAAGAGCGAGAAGAGGAGCAGCAGCGGCAGGAGAAGCCGAACCGCGGTTGCCAGAAAGAGTGACTGCATGGCCTAGCCCTCCTCCCTGTCCCGGGCCTTCATGAGGCCGTAGACCCCCAGGGCCGCCACAGCCAGGACCGTGATCTCCCCCAGGGTATCCAGTGCCCGGAAATCCACCAGGATCACGTTGACCACGTTGCGGCCATGCCCCGCCGGCAGGCTGTGCGCCAGGAAATAGGAGCTGATGTGGGGGACCAGGGTCTGGGATACCGCCAGCAGGACCAGCACCGTCATGAAGCCGCCGATGGAGCAGGCCACCAGGATATCCCGCACCCTTCCCGCCGGCCGCGAGAGCAGCGAGAAGCGCGGCAGCCGGTAGAGCACCAGAACGAACAGAACGATGGACAGGGTCTCGATACAGAACTGGGTCATGGCCAGATCCGGAGCGCCGAAAAGGATATAGACCAGGGCCACCCCGTACCCCACCGCGCCGAGCCCGGCCACCGCCGCCAGCCGCGAGGTGGTCGTCGCGGCCGTCAGTGCCCCTGCCATGATGACGCCGGCGGCGAACCATTCGTGGAGCCCGCCGTCCGGTCGGGGGAGCTGGCGCGGGAACTCACCGCTCCGAAAAATGGCCACGGTCATGAGGAACACCGCGGTCCCCACCACGGTCATCAGGTAATAGCGGAGCCGGCCGTTCTGGAGCATGCGGGTCTGCCGTTCGGCCACGGCGAGCATTCCCTTCAGGAAGAGCCCGTAGCCCCGTTCGGGCCCCCATCCCGTGCCGTCACCGGCGGGAAGGCGACGAAACACCGTCTCCCGGACAAAGGCTATGCCGACGCCGGTCGCCACCGTGGCCGCTCCCAGGAGGAGGACAGGAGTCAGCCCGTGCCAGAGGGCCAGCTCCACAGGCACCGATGCCCCCCGCACCACGGCCACCGCCGGCTCCAGCAGCCATCGTCCTGCCAGGCCCGGGAAGATGCCGATCACAAAGCCCAGCAGGGCCGGCAGCAGGGGGGGAAACCAGAGGAGCGGCTCCACCCGGTGATGGTGCAGTTCCGGATCGGCCCCGCGCCCGTAGAAGGGGAGATACCCCACCAGGACCGCAACCGCCACGGTCAAGGCATTGCCGATGAAGCCGGCAACGGTCACGAATCCTGCCGCCAGGGGCGCCTGGAGCTTGGCCTCGTAGAGAAGCTCCTTGGCGATGAACCCAACCAGCGGCGGCACCCCGGCCATGGAGAGGGCCGCGAGCCCCGCCCCGACGGCGACCCAGGGCATGGTTCGCGCCAGTCCGCCGAGCCGCCGCAGGTCGCGGGTTCCGGCACCGTGATCCACTGCTCCGGCCGCCAGGAACAGGGCACTCTTGTAAAGGGCGTGGACCAGGAGAAAGACCATGGCGGCCGTTGCGGCGGCCGGCGTATGGAGCCCCAGCAGCAGCGTCAGAGTCCCCAGGGCGCTCACGGTGGAATAGGCGAGAACCTGCTTCAGGTCGCTCCGGAGCAGGGCCAGGGCTCCGCCAGCCACCATAGTGACGCCGCCGGCCAGGGTCACCGACCAGAACCAGGCATCGGTCCCGCCCAAGACCGGGGAGAGGCGTGCCAGGAGATAGATCCCCAGCTTCACCATGGTGGCCGAGTGGAGATAGGCGCTGACCGGCGTCGGGGCCTCCATGGCGCCCGGGAGCCAGAAGTGGAAGGGAAACTGGGCCGATTTGGTGAAGGCCCCGGTCAGAACCAGGAAAAGGATCGGCAGATAGAGCGCATGGTGCCGCACCAGTTCGCCCCCCTGGAAGATCGCGGCCAGGTCCGTGCTTCCCGCCGCCTGCCCCAGCAGGATGAACCCGGCCAAAAGCGCCAGCCCGCCGGCACCGGTCACCAGCAGTGCCTGGAGCGCTGCCTTGCGCGCCGCAGCCCGGCCGTGGTCAAAGCCGATCAGGAGATAGGAGCAGAGGCCAGTCAGCTCCCAGAAGACGAACAGGGTAATCAGATCGCCGGCCAGGACCGTGCCGATCATGGCGGCCATGAACGCGAGGATCAGGCCGTAGAAGCGCCCCAGATGGTGATGGCCGTGGAAGTACGAGGAGGCGTAGGCCATCACGAGCACGCCGATGCCGCTGATGATCAGGGCAAACAGGAGGCTCAGGCCGTCAAGGGAGAAGGAAAGAGCAACCCCCAGGGACGGAATCCACTCGTAGGCGGCCCGGGCCGTCCTCCCTGAGGCCACTGCCCCGACCTGAGCACCGAAATAGCTGAACAGCAACAGGGGCACAAGGGCGCACAGCAACCCGGTCCACCGGGGGAGCCAACGGTGGAGCAGAGGGGCGGCCAGGGCGGCTCCGAATCCTGTGAGAACGGCAATAATCATAGCTAAACCCGTCGGCAGCAACACGTGCGTTCACTCCATTCTAACGGTGGAGCCGGCGGCTGCAAGGAAACGGCCGGAGCATGGCATCCGGCCCGGATGATCAAACATCGATCACGATGGCGCTGCAGTCGTCATCAGGCGGGTCGCCCGCCCCGAAGTTCCGCAGTGCGGCGGCAAGCTCATCCATGAATCGGGTGTAGCTTCCGCCTGTGGTGGCAAGAAAAGCGTCGAGCCTCGCGGCACCAAAGGTCTCGGTTCCGTTGGACGCATCGAGGATGCCGTCCGTATAGAGGAGCAGGCGATCTCCCCGCTCCAGCCGGAAGCAGCCGGTCGTAACCTCTGCCTCGGCAAAGAAACCGACCGGCGGTGACGTGGTGTCAAGACGGTGAAGGCTGTTGCCCCTCAACAGCAGCGGCGGAACATGTCCGGCGTTGACATACTCCAGGCGCAGGGAGGCAGGATCGATGATCCCAAGGAAGAGAGTGGAGGAAAAATGATGATCCAATTCCGTGCCGCGATCGGCAAAACGTACGAGAAACCGGTTCAACTGCGATACCATGGTGAAGGGATCATCAACAGTTAACGCGCAGTGGTGCAGGAAACCGTAGACCAACGACATCACCACTGACGACTGGATGTCGTGGCCGGTTACATCACCGATGAACACCACCTCCCGGCCGTCGGGCATGGAGATGAAGTCGAAATAGTCGCCGCCCAGGGCGGTCGCCATCCGGTTCATCACTCCGATGCATCCCCAGTTGCAGACCGGCGGTGTCTTCGGCAGGAGCAGCTGCTGGATGCGGCTCGCCAGGGCCACTCCGTCCCCTGCCGCGTTGGCCGGTTCAGACATGCATCCCCTCCCTTCTCCATCGCTCTGTGGGTTTCCAACGCGTGGACCGCCGCGGGTCGCTACCGTCGCACCACCAAAACCGATGCGCCCGTGCCGGGCCGGGCCACAGCCGTCACACTGGCGGCCGGTACACCGAGTTCCTCCTGCAGGTAGCGCTTCAGTCGGTCGGCATGCCGCCGGCCGTCCTTCCCCCCGGCCTCCACCCTGAATGAAAAAGCTCCGGGCCCGCCGGGCAGGTTCTTGATCAATGCCATCGCCGCCATGCTCTCCCGGGAGAGGTCTCCCTTTTCGTCAAAAATGACCCGAGGAAGGAACGACGCCAGCTCCACCCGGAGAGACACCGGTACTTGCAGCCTGCGTTCCAGGAGCCGGGCAAGCAGCAGCCGCTCGTCGTCAGTGAGGGGGTAGTCGCGTCGGAGAACCACGGACACCCGGGCCGGCCCCGGTTTTTCGCCAAAGCCCAGACCGATGTCCTCCACGGCAAATGGTGACGTCAGCGCCTCCAGTTCGGTCCGCACGTCCCTCAGCAGGCGGGATGCGGATGCCTGAACCGCTGCCGCGCTCTCGTCCCTGGCAGGCGCGGTCTGACCCGTGGAAAGGACGGACGACAGCTCGGCCCTCGGTTCGATGGAACCGGCCGTCACCACCACCTGTTCCAGGTTCAACTCGACGTTCCGCCCGAGGAATGAGCCGATCTCCTTCTCGATCTCCTCCTCTGCCTTCTTCTCAAAGGGCCTGACCGTATTGACCATCACATTCACGCCAACCCGGCCATCCTTCTCCTGAACCGAAAATCCAGTCACCCTGGAATGGGCTTCTTTCTCGAGGTGCAGTTTCAGCACCCGTTCCACCCGCTTGGTGAGTTTCACCTTGCGCAGGTCTGTCACCAGGGTATGAACGAGCGGGATTGACAACATCGTAAGCACCGTTCCGAGGATCAGAAGCCTCTTTCGGGCCGGGTACGTTTCCTCGGAAACCATGGAACTGCGGAAGTTGAAGAGGAAAAACACCAAATCGGCCGTCAGGACAATGGCCACGAAGTTGGTGAAAAACAGGAGAAACCCGCCCAGCCCGAGCATGGGATGCCCGCTGCCCAGGCCGAAGCCCACGACCGACAACGGGGGGATGACCGCGGTGGCCACGGCAACCCCGGTCGCGGTGATCATGTAGTTCTTCTTGGTACAGAGGGCAATGGCCCCGGCGGTGCCGGCCAGGACCGCCACGAAAAGGTCGTAGATGTTAGGGCGGACTCTGCTCAGGATCTCGGTTGTCGGCTCCTTAAGCGGGGACAGGAGTGTCATGAATGCGGTCAGTGCAATGGTGAGCCCGACACTCACGGCTATGACCCGCAGCCCCCGCCTGGCCAGGGCCAGGTCACCGATGGTGAAGGCAAGGCCAAAGGAGAGGATCGGCCCCATGAGGGGAGAGATGAGCATGGCTCCGATGACCACGGCCACACTGTTGGTCAGCAGCCCGAGCAGGGCTATGAGGCTCGCCAGGAGCAGCAGGGACACGTAACTGCCGGACAGTTCGGCCCCTGCCACCGCGTTTTTAATGATGGCACGGTGATCGATCCCGGACGTGCGCTCGGCGATATATTCGCGCAGGCGCTTTATCCTGTAGCGGATGTAGGCGTTCGGCACGGCGCTCCTCTGCTGCCGTTTCCGGCAGCGTGTTTCAGTATCCGTTAACAGTAACAGCAATTCCCCCTCTCCACAACCGACGCGCCGGAGTCCACCTCAGTTCGGACACTTCCCCGGAATCTCCGCCTTCAGTAGCCGCACTCCCGCCACCCCTTTGCACTGCGGGCTGTTGCCTGTTATTCTTTGTAGTCAAATCAACTGGAGGAATGCTGAATGATCCGACACCTGACCAACTCTCTCCTGTTGCTCAGCCTTGCCACAGTGGCATGCCGGGCCGACGAGATCAGGCTGAAAAACGGAGATCGCCTGAACGGCGAAATAATCCGGATGGAAAAGGACCGCCTGACGGTGAAGCTCCCCTACGCCGACGACAAGGTGCGCATCGACTGGAAACAGGTGGACTGCATCTCAGCCGAGCGAGACCTCACGGTGCAACTCTCCGACTATGAAGTCCTCGTCGGCCCCGTGAACTGCACCGATGGCGCCATCCGGATAAAAAGCTCCCGGGCCGGAACCACGGCCCCCATCTCCCTCAAGGAACTCCGCTCAGTGAATCCGGCCACCTACCACGGCTTTTTGACCGCCGGCGGAAGCATCGCCACGGGCAACACGGACACCAAGGCCGCTACGCTCTCGACCCTGTTCCAGGTGCGGACGAAACGCCACCGGTTCACCGTGGAGGCCAAGTATGCCTATGGGGAGGCCGACTCGCGGACCACTGCCAGAAACTCTCTCGGCAGCCTCAAGTACGACTTTTTCACGACCGACAAGGTCTACACTTACGCTCAGACCTTGCTGGAAAAGGACTCCTTCGCCAACCTCAATCTGCGGAATACCGAAGGTCTCGGAGTCGGCTACCAGTTCTTCGACGATCGTACCCTTAACCTTTACGCGGAGGCCGGCATCTCCTACTTCAATGAAGATGTCATCGAAGGCGAAGACCGACAGGATGCTTCGGGGCGCTGGGCGGTCGGGTTCGACTGGGAAGCGATTCCCGACAGGCTCAAGATCTTCCACCGGCAGGAGGGGTACTACACCCCCTCGGTGTCTGGGGTCACGCTCAGGTCTGACCAGGGGGTGCGAATCTCCCTTGTGAACGATATCGCCGCCAACCTGGAGGTTGATTATCGCTTCAACAGCAGACCGGAAGCGGGTAAGCGCAACTCGGACCTCCTCTTTATCATGGGCCTCACCTACCAGTACGATTACTGGTAACAAACGGCCCGGGAGACGCTTCCCCGTTTCCGCCACCACAAAGGAGACGCCATGAAATCCGCTCTGGTTCTCGCAACAGCTCTTGCCGCGCTGATGGTCACCTTTTCGCTTCAGAATTCCCAAACCGTACAGGTCCACTTCCTTGGCTGGTATTTCGAGGGTGCCCTTGTTCTCGTCCTCCTCATGAGTTTCGCCATCGGCGTCCTCACCATGTACCTCGCCTCGCTCCCGGCACGCTTCACCCGCAGTCGACAACTGACTGAATGCCGTCGCCTACTGGAAGCAAGCAACCACTCACTCGACCTGCTCCGGTCCGAGCCCCCGGACGAAAAACCTCCGCAGGCGTAGGATTCCTCCACGCCCGGCCCATGGAGGAACGCCACGATCCGCGTGCGGTGTTCCGACCAGCGCTTCAGCGTGCCGGGAACAGCTCCCGCAGTGGCGTGGCTCCTGCCGGAGCAATAGGATAATCATGGAAAAGAACGGCACGGTACATACCGGCACTGTTCGTCAGTCACTGGGACTGAGCCTGGCAGCCCTGGGGGTCGTCTACGGCGACATAGGCACGAGCCCCCTCTATGCCATGCGCGAGTGCTTTCACGGCAAGCACCCCCACCCCGCCACACCCGACAACGTCCTGGGCGTTCTTTCACTGATCGTCTGGGCCTTGATTCTCATCGTCTCCCTCAAGTACCTGGTGTTTGTCCTCAGGGCCGACAACCGGGGCGAAGGGGGCATCCTGGCCCTGACGGCGCTGCTCAACCCCTGGGGGGATGAAAACCGGCCGCCGCGCAAAGTCCTGGTGTTTCTCGGACTCTTCGGCGCGGCCCTGCTCTACGGGGATGGAACGCTCACCCCGGCCATATCGGTCCTGAGCGCCATCGAAGGGCTCAAGATCGCGACCCCCCTGTTTCACCCCTACATAGTTCCTATTACCGTCGTCATCCTGATCCTGCTCTTCCTCATCCAGCACCGGGGCACGGCCCGCGTGGGCGCGCTCTTCGGCCCGGTCATGGTTCTCTGGTTCACGGTGCTCGCCCTGCTCGGGATCAGGGGAATCATGATGGCCCCGGAAGTGCTCGGCGCCCTGAATCCGCTCCATGCAGTCCTCTTTTTCGTCCGGGACGGGTGGAGCGGCTTTCAGGTTCTCGGCGCAGTATTCCTGGTGGTGACCGGAGGAGAAGCCCTGTACGCGGACATGGGACATTTCGGCCGGCTCCCCATCAGGCTGGCCTGGTTCAGCTGCGTTCTGCCGGCGCTGCTGCTCAACTACTTCGGTCAGGGGGCGTTGCTGCTGAAGGACCCGTCCGAGGCAACGGAACCCTTCTACCATCTGGCCCCTGCCTGGGCGCTCTACCCCCTGGTTCTTCTCGCCACCATGGCCACCATCATTGCCTCCCAGGCGGTCATTTCCGGCGTCTTTTCCCTGACCCGACAGGCCATTCAGTTGCGATTGAGCCCACGGATGAGAATCATTCAGACTTCGTCCGAGGAAATCGGACAAATTTATATCCCGGCCGTCAACTGGGCACTGATGCTCGCCACGATCGCACTTGTGGCCGGCTTCGGCAGTTCGAGTGGCCTGGCAGCGGCCTACGGTGTGGCGGTTGCAACCACCATGGTCATTACCGCCCTTCTCGTTCGGTTTGTCATGCGGGAACGCTGGCACTGGCACCCTCTCGCCGTTGCCGGGCTCACGGTGATCTTTCTCGCCGTCGACCTGGCCTTCTTCGGGGCCAATATCCTCAAGATGGGCGCCGGGGGATGGATTCCGCTGGCAGCCGGACTGACGGTTTTCACCGTCATGATTACCTGGCGCAGGGGGCGGGAGCTCGTCACCACTCATCTGCTTGCCCAGGCGACATCCCTCCCCTCCTTCCTTAAGGAGCTCGCCGCAAAGCCTCCTCAACGAGTTCCCGGCACTGCCGTTTTCATGTCGGGAAGGCTCTTTCCTGCCCCTCCTACGCTCATTCATCACCTGGAGCACAACAAGGTCCTTCACGAGCAGGTGGTGATCCTTACCATCCTGACCGAGGACATCCCCCGCGTATCCGCCTCCGAGCGGATCGAGCTGAAACGCCTGGGGCAGGGATTTTATCGGCTCATCGTGCGCTACGGTTTCATGCAGAGCCCCAACGTGCCGGTCATACTGCGGGAGTGCGAGCCGCTGGGGCTCGTCACCAGTCCCGAGACGACTACGTTTTATCTTGGTCGCGAAACCCTTATCTCCACTGAAAAGGTCAGCGGAATGCCCCGTTGGCGGGAAAAGCTCTTCGCCTTCATGGCGCGCAATGCCCTCCAGGCCACGGCATTTTACAACCTCCCGCCCGATCGGGTGGTCGAACTTGGTCAGCAGGTGGAGATTTGAGCGGGCACTACAGCTCCTCGGGAGGGAGATGATGGCTGGTTGCGCAACTAGACATCCGCCACGACGTCAGGCGACCACGGATCATTGGAGCACCGGGCAGATCACGAGGCACAGCGAGGGAATGCACCATGGCAACGACAAGTGCGGACTATGAAAAGCTGTCGGTGAAGGAAACGCTGGAGACGCTGAGAACCAACAGGGAGCGCGGGCTCTCACCGGAGGAAGTCGCCGAGCGGTTGAAAGAATACGGTCCCAACGAGATCCCGGAGCGGGAAGAATCGCTGCTTCATCGAATTTCCAGACGCTTCTGGGGACCCATCCCGTGGATGATCGAAACGGCGGCGCTCCTTTCCGCCCTGCTCCGGAAGTGGGACGATTTCACAATCATAGCGGTTCTCCTGCTTACCAACGCAGCCCTGGACTTCTGGCAGGAATCCAAGGCCCTGAACGCCCTCAAGGTATTGAAAAGCAAGCTCGCAAAACAGGCCCTGGTTCTGCGCGATGGGAAGCTCGCGCCGCTGGATGCCAGGAGTCTGGTGCCCGGGGATATCGTCAAGGTAAAGATTGGGGACATGATCCCGGCTGATATCAAGCTCATTGAGGGTGAGTTCCTGCAGGCCGACCAGTCGGCCCTGACTGGCGAATCTCTGCCGGTTGCCAAAAAAACGGGAGATATCGCCTATTCCAATTCCATCGTCAAACAGGGGGAAATGATCGGGGTGGTAACCGCCACGGCGCTGAAAACCTTCTTCGGCAGGACGGTAGCGTTGGTGGCCCGTGCCCAGAAAGAGGAAAAGAGTCACTTCCAGAAGGCCGTGGTCCATATCGGCAATTACCTGATTATCATCACCCTGTTCCTGGCGACTATCATCCTGATAACGGCCATGTTCAGGCATGAAAACATGCTTGAAATCCTGAGGTTCACCCTGGTGCTCACGGTTGCCGCAATCCCGGTCGCCCTGCCGGCAGTCTTGACCGTGACCATGACGGTTGGAGCCATGAACCTGGCCAGGAAACAGGCCATCGTAAGCCGGCTGGTCGCCATAGAAGAACTGGCCGGAGTTGATATCCTCTGTTCTGACAAGACGGGAACGCTGACCCAGAACCGGATGACCGTCTCCGAACCGAAGGCGTTTGCTGGACATACGGTCGAAGAACTGATGCGCACGGCTGCCTTTGCCTCGAAGGAGGAAAACAGCGATCCGATCGAGATTCCCATCTTCGAGTATCTGAGGAAAACGGGAGGGCTCGACGATATGCCCGCCTATCGCCACCTAAAGTTCACCCCCTTTGACCCTGTGAGCAAGAGGACCGAAGCAACGGTTCAGCTCGCGGACACAACGCTTCTCGTCACCAAAGGGGCGCCCCAGGTGATCCTGGAGCTCTGCGGAGAGCGGGTCGACCGGCAGGCAATCCTGGACGCGGTCGAAGAGCTGGCCGAGAAGGGCTACCGGACGCTCGGCGTCGCGTCGAAACGCCCGGAAGACGGAATGTTCGACTTCCTCGGCCTGATTCCCCTCTTCGATCCCCCTCGTGAGGACTCGAAGTCCACCATTGAAGAAGCCATGAAACTCGGGCTGCAGGTCAAGATGATCACGGGGGACAACCTGGCCATAGCAAAACAGATTGCCGCCGTCCTGGGAATCGGCACCACGATCTTCGACGCCCGGGACCTGAGGGGCGCCAGCACTCGCGAACTTGTCCTGCTGGGAGAAATCGTCGCCCGGACCGTTTACCGGAAAATGTCGGACGGGATAACCGAAGAGGAGGCGCAGCACTTTGCCAGGGGAGTCGTGAAGGAACTGGAGCGGGAGTTCGAGCGGATCGAGCTCCCGGAAGGATACGTTAAACGGCACGAATCGGAAATCATCGGGGTCATTGAAAGCGCCTCCGGGTTTGCCCAGGTATTCCCCGAAGACAAGTACCTCATAGTCGAAAAACTCCAGAAATCCGACCATATCGTCGGCATGACCGGTGACGGGGTGAACGATGCGCCGGCGCTAAAGAAGGCGGATGCCGGCATCGCGGTTTCCGGGGCGACGGACGCCGCCAGGGCTGCGGCCGACCTTGTCCTGCTGGCTCCCGGGCTGTCCGTGATCGTGGATGCAGTCAAGGGGGCACGAGTCACCTTCGAGCGGATGAAGGGCTACAGCATCTTCCGGGTAGCTGAAACGATAAGGGTCATCCTGTTCATGACCGCCTCCATCGTCGTCTTCAATTTCTATCCGGTCACCGCCATCATGATCATCATCCTGGCGTTCCTCAACGACATACCGATCCTGACCATTGCCTACGACAACACGAAAGTGGATGACAGGCCCGTGCGCTGGAACATGACCGAAGTCCTGACGCTGGCCACAGTCCTCGGGATCTCCGGGGTCATCTCGAGCTTCGGTATTTTCTACATTGCCGAGGAATATATGCACCTCTCTCAGGATGTGGTTCAGAGCTTCATTTTCCTAAAGCTTGTCGTGGCCGGTCACTCGACTATCTACGTAACCAGAACGGAAAAGCATTTCTGGCAGAAACCCTTCCCCTCGCCCCTGCTCTTTTCCGCAACGACCCTGACCGAAATCCTTGGGACGCTCTTTGCGGTCTACGGAGTCTTTCTGGCGTCGATCGGCTGGAAAAATGCCCTGCTGGTCTGGGGATACGCCCTGGCTTGGTTTGTCCTGAACGATTTCATAAAAGTCTGGACCTACAGGTACCTGCGGCGCGATGCAAACTCGGTCTAGGCGCGCATCAACCGGTGCATCAGGGAATCTGAGCCAACTCGGACCAGCGCAGCGAAGAACTCTGCTACCCGCCTGTCACATAAAAAAGGGGGAAAGGTTTCCCTTTCCCCCAGCCTTGCCGATGTGCCGCCAAGTGCGGCTGCTAGTGGTCGACAGCCTTGGCCATGCCGATGCCGGTGTTCTGGCGGACGTAGATCTCGTCGAACATTTCCTCGGAACGCCGGCTCGGGAAGGCCAGGCAGCCGATGATGGCGGCGAGGAAGCCGAGCGGGATCGAGATGATACCCGGATTTTTCAAGCCGAAAAGCGGCTTGTCCAGACCGAGCATGGATTTGCCGTCCTTGTTCTTCTCGTAGTCGGCCTTGGCCTTGTCGAGGTCCTTCACCTCCTTCTCGGTGAGGACCGCGCCATCGGCCTGCTTCTTCTCCAGGACCGTTACCACCTTCTGGGCGTCGGCGGCAACCTTCTTTGGATAGGTCATGTTGGGGGAGACCATCACCAGGGCGATGGCTGCAACGGTGCCGACCACCAGACCCGAGATGACGCCGGCGGTGTTGAACTTGCGCCAGAAGAGGGACATGACCACGACCGGCAGGTTGCCCGAGGAGGCAACGGCGAAGGCCAGGGCCACCAGGTGGGCAACGTTCTGATTCTCGGCCGCGATGCCGATGACAATGCCGGCGGCGCCGACGCAGAGGGAGGTGATCCGGGCGGCCATGACCTGCTCGTGCTGGTCGGCGTGGCCGTCCTTGATGACGTTCACGTAGATGTCGTGGGCGATGGCGGCGGAAGCGGCCAGAACCAGACCCGAAACCACGGCCAGGATGGTGGCGAAGGCAACGGCGCAAAGGAACGCCAGAAGCAGGTCGCCGATGAACGGGGAGATGTCGCCGCCCAGTTGCTGGGCCAGCATCATGGCGGCCATGTTGCCGCCTTTTCCGACCTTGGAAATGGCTTGCGGGGTCACGTGGATAGCGGCGCCGAAGCCGAGAAGCGTGGTCAGAATGTAGAAGGAGCCGATGATGAACATGGCCACGATAACGGATTTGCGGGCGGCCTGGGCCGTGGGCACGGTGAAGAAGCGCATCAGGATGTGGGGCATGCCGGCGGTGCCGAGCACCAGGGCCATGCCGAGGGAGATCTGGTCGAGGGGCTGCTTCAGGAAGAGGCCCGGCTCAAGGAAGCGCTGCCCGTAATCGAAGCCCGCCACGGCGACGGGGTCCTTGAGAACCACCTTCTGGACGTGCTCGATGATGTTGGGGCTGGTGGCAATGTCGGTGAAGAACTGGAACGGGCTCATGCCCGACTTGAGGCCGACTAGGATCGAGAGCAGGAATGCGCCGGACATGAGGAGGCCGGCCTTGATGATCTGGACCCAGGTGGTGGCGGTCATGCCGCCGAACACGACGTAGCCGACCATGAGGATGCCGACGCCGATGATGGCGAACTTGTAGGGAATCCCGATCAGCAACTGCATCAGCTTGCCGGCGCCGACCATCTGCGCGGTCAGATAAAAGGTGGAGACCGTCACGGTCGAAAGAGCCGCAACTGCCCGGACCGGTTTGGGCTCGGTGCGGAAGGAGAGGATGTCGCCCAGAGTGTACTTGCCCGCGTTGCGGCAGGGCTCTGCCACGATCAGGAGCACCGTGATGTAGGCCACGAGCCAGCCCACCGAGTACATGAACCCGTCGTAGCCGTAGAGGGAGATGATCCCGGAAATCCCTAGGAAGGAGGCCGCGGACATGTAGTCGCCCGCAATGGCCCAACCGTTCTGGGTGCCGGTGATGCCGCCGCCGGCGGTGTAGAAGTCGGCGGCCGACTTGGTCCTCTTGGCCGACCAGACGACAACGGCCATAGTGACGCCGATGATGATCAGGAAGATGGGGATGGTGACCATCGGGTTGGCCTTAATCTTCTTGGGCTCGGCCGAGGCCGGGGTGGCCACTTTGGCGGGGTCGGTGGCGGCCGCCGGAGCGGTTGCCGCCGGAGCCGGAGTAGTAGCGGCCGGTGCGGTCGCGGCCATCGGGGCGCCGGGGGCGGCCGGAGCCTTGGCAGGCTCTTCAGCGAAGGCGAACGAGCCCAGGGAGAGGGCCAGGGTGATGCCGGCAATCCATTTTCTCATCGCAGACCTCCTTCCTATTTGAGCTCATCCACCAGCTCGCGGGTGAGCCGGTCGAAGTCTTTGTTGGCCACGTGGGCGTAGTACATGGCGATCCCCCAGGAGACGAAGAACTGGGAGAGGGCGAACAGGTAGCCGATATTGATCCGACCCAGGATCTTGATCTTGAAGAGGCCCGGCGCGTAGGCCGCGCCGATGGGAAGGAGGAAGTAGAAAACGGTCGAGAACACCCACCAGCCGACCAGGAATGTGGTCTTCTTCCGGTGGAGTTCCACGAATTTCGGATTGCGGGCGATGGCCGCCCAATCGTATTGCTTTTCAGCCATGGGAGTTACTCCTTTCCTTGTGTGTTCATGGATAATGAAGCGGCGTCCCGCTCCCCCATTGTTGTCGTCGGCGCTCCACCACCTCCTTTCGCGATATCTGGCGTGGCCTTCAGCATGGCCCGTGCCCCAGCTTCATCGAGAGCAGGTCGGCCCCTTCCTGCAGGGATGGGATAATCTCGCTCTCCAGCCGGTCGGCCACAGCCCTGAACGATGGCACGAGCATCGTGATCGCTCCGACCACTTTCCCGGCATAGTCCCGCACTGCCACGGCAACGCTCACGATCCCGTCCCCGAGCCCACCGCAGTCGACGGCCACGCCCTTATGTCGGATCTCGTGCAGTTCACTCAGCAACGATCCCACATCAAGCGAATTGTTTTTCCTGCCGCGCTTCTTTAAAAGATTCAACGGGTCGGCGCCCTCAAGAGCCTTGATGGCTTTGCCGGCCGCGTTCGTGAAATAGGGGAAACGCCTGCCGATGAGAGGCATGGCCTTCACTTGACGCTCACAGTCCACCATGTCGAGAAACACAACGTCATCGCCCCGCAGAACGGTCATATAGACGGCTTCGTCATGCTTTCTCGCCAGTTCCTCCATGATCGGATGGGCATGGTTCACGACAGGAGCCTGGCGAATGAGCCTCTGGGCCAGTTCCAACGCCGCAACGCCAATCGCATAGGTGCCGGTTTCCGGGTCCTGCTCCACAAGGCCACGTTCGCACAGGGTAGAAAGAAGCCGATATGCCTTGTTTCTGGTCAGGTTGAGCGATCCGGCGAGCCTTCCAAGCGACGGATTAGCCGGCCGCATGGCCAGCAGCTCAAGCATGTCGAGCGCATTGCTGACAATCTGTATCGTGTAGGCAGGTCCTGCGAATTTGTCGTTTCGCATACATGCTCACCTCACTCTTTCGTGAAATTGACGGATTCTTAACCTGGGCCGTGCAGCGCATTCCTTGATGCACCCGGTCAGAACCGGAAAGGAACACCATCACGGACACCGGATACACTGCCCCGGACCCGGAACCATCCACGTCATGCCACAACCGACGCAGAGCGGAGAGAACCGTCATGCACACCGGAGAGCCCGGCACGTGCAACTGTCCGTTCGACTGGAACGCGATGAAACTTGCTGCAGATTTGGCTGATTAGTCCGACGAAACTACGAGAGAGGTGGAGCTCGTGAGGAATGAGATGCAAGCAGGGGGGAATGAGGGGGAGAATATATCTCGGGGACCAACTGACTATTCGGGATCGGCCTGGGCGGGGCGGGCAGGACTGCGGACAGAGTCACGACAGCCGAAACAGACTGAGCGACAACCCTGTCCGAGGTCTTGGATACGCTCTCGATGACGGCTCTGGGGCGCTGCTTCGGAGCCGGCGACCGGTTCAGGTCCGGATTTCTCATTCCCAGAACGACAAAGAATGAAGAAATGATGACCGTCACTATGAGGAGAGTTCGTTTGCTCATACCCCTACCCGGCTCCCATTAATGGAATCCACAACACCTTATCACTATTTTTTAAAACTCAACCTACCGAAACAATACAATTTTCAACTCAAAGCAATCAGTCGCAAGATAGCGGACCCTGTCAAACTTCAAGCCAAATATAACAACTTTTGATTTGCATGCAAACATTTTTTGTAGAAAAGATCTAAAAAAATATATCCACGACTTGGTCTAAATGCGGCGAAAGGGCTCTAATAGCCCATTCTGCAACGTTTGATACCATGCAGAAACATGATACATACACTATAAACCGGTTTTATCCGAAGGCATTCGGCACGTAACACATGTTGAAAAAACCGCAAAAGGGAGCCCCCCCTTAATTACGGCCGGGGTGTGAATTCCGGGACGGCATGCCAGCCTCACCACCCTCGCCCCATCGGGCTCGATACCGTCCGCTACAACCTCTTGAATTCATGAATAGTTATGAAAATAGTGGCCACGAATGGTTGATTTGTACACAAACTATTTATAGAATCGACACATTCCATGACTATCCTTTCCGACATACAGAGTATTCTAAAGGCGGCGGGAATCCTTTCGTCCAGCCTCGCGGTCGGGCTCGTACTCGACAAGGTAGTGCTGCGACGTCTGAAAGTCCTCGCGAGCCGCACGCCGTGGGAGGGAGACGAGATCGTCGTCGACTCCCTGCGGGGGCTGTTGTTGTACTCTGCCCTCTTGACAGGACTGTACGGCGTTGCGACGCAGGTTCCGATGACCGTAGGGCTGCAGAGACTGGCGGGGAATATATTCCTCGTAACCATTATCCTTGTCGCTACCCTCTTCTTCATGAGGCTGGCTGCCGGCTTTGTCACCCACTACGCGAAAAAGGCGGTACTGCCCTCCATTTCCATTTTCAGCAACCTTGCGAAAGTCTCCGTCTTTTCCATCGGCATCCTGATCATCCTCCAGTCTCTCGGAATCTCAATAGCTCCGATTCTCACCGCCCTCGGCGTCGGTGGCCTTGCCGTTGCGCTCGCCCTCCAGGACACCCTGTCCAACATCTTTGCGGGGCTTCACATCATCGCGACCCGCCAGATCCGCCAGGGCGACTATATCCGGCTCGCCAGCGGCGAAGAGGGGTACGTGAACGACATAACCTGGCGCAACACCACCGTTCAGACCCTGCCCAACAATATGGTCATCATCCCGAACTCAAAACTGGCCGGCGCCATCGTTACGAATTACAACCTGCCTGACCGGGAAATGGCGGTGCTTGTTCAGGTGGGAGTCAGTTACGCAAGCGACCTGGATCATGTGGAGCGGGTGACCGTCGAGGTGGCCAGCGAACTGCTGCGCGAGGTCCAGGGCGGAGCCAGCGGCTTTGACCCGTTCATCCGCTATCACACCTTTGCCGACTTCAGCATCAATTTCACCGTGATCCTGCGGGGCAAGGAATACGTGGACCAGCATCTCCTCAAGCATGAGTTCGTAAAACGCCTCCATCGGCGTTATGCCAGGGAGAAAATCGAAATACCATTTCCGATCCGGACCCTCCACATCAAGCAGGAGGCGCCGGCACAGGAAGGGGACTGAGATGACGCCGTGGCGCCTGGATATCGGAGCGACGCCCGTCACCGGAGGAGTTCACTTCAGGGTTTGGAGCCCCCTGGCCGATTCCGTAGAGGTCATCCGCTGTGCCCGGGGCGAAGAAGCCTCGTACCCTCTTTCCCGGGTCGGCGAATACTTTCAGGGGACCATACCGGGCATGGGTCCGGGCGACTGTTACTGGTACCTGCTGGATGGCACCCTTCGCCGGCCGGACCCGGCATCCCGCTGCCAACCCGGGGGAGTTCACGGCCCCTCCCAGGTCGTGGCGCCGGACAGCTTCGCCTGGGCCGATGGCCAGTGGCGGGGAGTGGCGCTGGAGGAACTCATCACCTACGAACTGCACGTGGGGACCTTTACGCCCGAGGGGACCTTCGGTGCGGCCGTGGAGCGGCTGGATTATTTGCAGGAACTGGGGATCACCGCCCTGGAGCTGATGCCGGTGGCCGAGTTTCCGGGCAGCCGCAACTGGGGGTACGACGGAGTATTCCCCTTTGCCCCCCACCACGCGTATGGCGGCCCCGACGGTCTCAAGTCGCTGGTGGATGCGTGCCACCGGCGGGGGCTGGCCGTGATCCTGGACGTGGTTTACAACCACCTGGGCCCCGAGGGCAACTATCTTCACGCCTTTGCCCCCTACTTCACCGATCACTACCGGACCCCCTGGGGGGATGCCGTCAATTTCGACGGACCCGGCAGCGACGGGGTGCGCCACTACGTGATCGGCAACGCACTCCACTGGATAAGCGAATACCATCTGGACGGCCTGAGGCTCGACGCCATCCACGGCATCTATGACTCCAGCGCCGGCCACATCCTGCGGGACATTACCCGGGCGGTCGACTCCCTGGCCCGGCACCTGGGGCGGACGGTCCACGTGATCGCCGAGAGCGACCTGAATGATGTGCGGACCATCGCGCCGCCTGAGTCAGGCGGGCACGGCGTCCACACCCAGTGGTGCGACGATTTCCACCACTCCCTGGTGACCCTCCTGACCGGCGAGCGGAATGGTTACTACGCCGATTTCGGCCATTTCAGCCATCTGGAAAAGGCTTTCCGCGAGGGGTTCGTCTACTCCGGAGAATACTCGCGCCACCGCAGACGCCGCCACGGCAGCCCATCAGGGGATCAGCCCCCGCGCCGGATGGTGGTCTTTTCCCAAAACCACGACCAGATCGGCAACCGGGCCATGGGGGACCGGCCATCGACCCGCCTCTCCCCGGAGCAGCTCAAGCTGGCCGCCGGCGCAGTCATCCTCTCCCCCTACCTGCCGCTCATCTTCATGGGAGAGGAGTACGGCGAGACCGCCCCGTTCCCCTACTTCACGAGCCATGGCGATCCGGCGCTGGTTGAGGCGGTGCGCCGGGGACGGCGCGAAGAATTCGCCGCCTTCGCCTGGGAGGCGGGAGTCCCCGACCCCCAGGACGAAGCGACATTCCGCTCCGCCCTGATCGATCCGGAACTCCGCTCCGTCGGCTGGCACCGACAGGTATTCTCCTTCTACCGGGAAGTGATCCGGCTCCGGCGGCAACTGCCCAATTTCCGCCGCCCCGAGCGGGAGGAAATCCAGGTGACCGGCCTGGAAGCGGACAGGGTCGTGGTCGTCCGGCTCTGCCGGGGCCAGGCCGAACTCGTGGTCCTCTTTGCCCTGGGCGAAACATCCTGCCGCGTTCGACTACCCTTCCGCCACGGACGTTACCGCAAACTCTTGGACTCGGCCGAACCGCGCTGGGGCGGACCGGGGGCACTGGCGCCCGAAGCCCTCGACGGAGGGGATGAAGGGATCGGGATCACCCTCGCGCCGTTCAGCGTCGCTCTGTATGGCAGGGACCGAGACGACCGTCGCCGGAACGGCGACCCGATGCCGACTGAAGAAGGATGACCGAGGCTCAATCAAGGACTGTTATGGAACGATACATCTGCATACATGGCCACTTCTACCAGCCCCCCCGGGAGAACCCCTGGCTGGAGGCGGTGGAGATCCAGGACTCGGCCCACCCCTATCACGACTGGAACGAACGGATCACCGCCGAGTGCTACGCCCCAAACGGCGCGTCGCGCCTCTTCGACGACGAAGGGCGCATTCGCGATATCGTCAGCAACTACGCCCGGATCAGCTTCAACTTCGGGCCGACGCTTCTCGCCTGGATGGAGGAGTACTCTCCCCAGGCCTACCGGGCCATACAGGAAGCGGATCGCCTGAGCATCGGCTGGCGCTCGGGCCACGGCAACGCCGTGGCCCAGGTCTACAACCACATCATCATGCCCCTGGCGAACCGGCGGGACAAAGAGACCCAGGTGCGCTGGGGCATCGCCGATTTCGAGCGACGCTTCGGCCGCTTCCCGGAGGGGATGTGGCTGGCCGAAACGGCCGTGGATGTCGAAACACTCGACGTGCTCGCCGCCGAGGGGATCCGCTTCACCATTCTCGCCCCGCACCAGGCCGCGCGGATGCGTGCCCGGGGCGGACGGAAATGGCATTCCGTCGAAGGGGGGCACATCGATCCGACCCGCCCCTATCTCTGTCGTCTGCCGTCGGGACGCTCCATCGTCATCTTCTTTTACGATGGTCCCATCTCCCGGGCCGTGGCCTTCGAGAAACTGCTGGACCATGGCGAGCGCTTCGCCCGGCGGCTCCTGTCCGGATTCGACGACGGCCGGCACCATGCCCAGATCCTCTCGATCGCCACGGATGGCGAGACATACGGCCATCACCACATGCACGGCGACATGGCCCTGGCCTACGCCCTCTCATATCTGGAGGACAACGGCCTGGCCCGCCTCACCAATTACGGGGAATTCCTGGAGCTCCACCCGCCGGGGCACGAGGTTGAGATCGTGGAGAACAGTTCCTGGAGCTGCATCCACGGCATAGAACGATGGCGCGGCGACTGCGGCTGCAACTCGGGGGGATACCCCCACTGGAACCAGCAATGGCGCGGGCCCCTGCGCCATGCCTTCGACTGGCTGAGGGATGAGCTGGCCGGACCTTACGAAATGGCGGCCGGAGCCCTTCTGCGCGATCCGTGGCAGGCCCGCGACCAGTACTTCCAGGTGATTGCCGACCGCTCCCCCGACCGATTGGAGTCCTTTGTCAATCGCCATGCCCTGCGCCCCCTGAACGACGACGGACGAATCCGGGTCCTGATGCTCCTGGAGATGCAGCGACACCTCCTTCTGATGTACACGAGCTGTGGCTGGTTCTTTGACGAACTCTCCGGAATCGAAACGGTGCAGGTGATCCAGTATGCCGGCCGCGCCGTCCAACTGGCACAGGAACTATTCGGCAACGGCAGTGAAACCTCGTTTCTCCAGCGGCTGGCGGCGGTGCGGGGCAACAATCCCGACTACCGTGGCGGCGCGGGGATCTATGAGGCATTCGTCCGGCCGGCAATGATCGATCTCGTCAAGGTAGGGGCCCATTTTGCGGTCAGCTCCCTATTCCAGGAGTATGGGGAGGAGACCCGAATCTTCAGCTACCGGGTAAAAAGTGAGGATGTCCGCCTGATCCCGGCGGGCCAGACCCGGCTCGCCATCGGCCGCGTGTGGGTCGGTTCGACTACCACCGGTGAAGAGGCCCGGATCACCTACTGCGTCCTCTATTTCGGCAACCACGCCCTGAATGGCGGTGTTCGCATCTTCCGCGGCAACGAAGCTTACGAGGCCATGGTCATCGAAATTGCCAGGGCCTTTGAGTCAAGTGATTTCGCAGAGATCATCCGGCTCATGGACGCCCACTTCGGGATGCACAACTACTCCCTGCGGGATCTGTTCCGGGACGAGCAGCGCCGGATTCTCGGCATGGTGATCGGAGGCGTGCTCACTGAGTTCGAAGACCGCTACACAGCCCTCTACGACAACTACCGCCTCCTCATGGGATTCGTCCGGCAGACCGGCATGCCGGTCCCCTACCGGTTCATGGCTACGGCTCAACTGGCCCTCAACCTGAAGCTGGACCGGGCCTTCACCAAGCCCGGCATCGCCGAGGCCGAAGTGGGAGAAATCCTGCGCGAGATCGCCGACTGGGAGGTGGAGATCGAGCGGATCGACCTTGAATTCCAGATCCGCCGCAGGCTGGAAAAGGCCATGACCTGCCTGCGCGACAATCCGCTCGACAGCACCATTCTCACCGAGGCAGCCGGGCTGCTGGAACTTGCGGGCCATGTCCCCATCGACCTCAACCTCTGGCTGGCCCAGAATATCTATCTGGAGATCGCCCGGCCACTCTGGCGCGAACTGACGGAGCGGTCCAGAGGGGGCGACACGCACAATGACTGGTGGTTCGGTCAGTTCCGCACCCTGGGCGAACGGCTCAATTTCAACGCGAATGCCGTCCTCCCCCCGGTACCGGAGGCATGAATGCAACAAAATGTTACCCTGGAGGCACGTGTCCCCACAGCAACCTATCGCCTGCAGTTCAAGGGTGACTTCCGCTTCTGCGATGCGGCGCGGCTCGTCCCCTACCTGGACGCCCTGGGGGTGAGCGACATCTACGCCTCTCCTTTCCTGAAGGCGCGTACCGGAAGCATGCACGGCTACGACATCGTCGACCACAACCGCCTGAACCCCGAACTGGGAAGCCGGGACGACTTCAATGCTTACTGTGCGATGCTACAGCGCCACGGCATGGGGCAGATCCTCGACTTCGTTCCCAACCACATGTGTGTGGAAGGGGGAGAGAACGAACGGTGGCTCGATCTGCTGGAAAACGGCCCCAGCTCCGCTCACGGGGAATTTTTCGACGTAGACTGGTCGCCGGTCAAGAAGGAACTGACCGACAAGGTGCTGATCCCGGTCCTGGGGGACCAGTACGGGACGATCCTGGAAAACGGGGAACTGGTTCTTTCCTTCCAGGAGGGGGCATTTTTCATCAGCTATTACGAGCACCGCTTCCCCATCATCCCCAAGACCTACAGCCCGATACTCACCCACCGGCTCCACGAGCTGGAGCGGCTTTTCCCACCTGACCACGAGGCATACCGGGAACTCCTGAGCATCGTCACGGCCATCGACCATCTCCCCTTCTACACGGAGCGGGATACGGAACGGGTCCGGGAACGCTACCGGGAGAAGGAGGTAATCAAGCGCCGGCTGTGGACCCTTTGCTCCGAAAACTGGCCTATCAAAGAGTTCATCGATGAAAACGTCCGGATTTTCAATGGAGAGAAGGGGAATCCACGCAGCTTTGACCTTCTGGACGGGCTTTTGCGCCAGCAAGTATATCGCTTGGCTCACTGGCGCACCGCCACGGACGAAATCAACTACCGCCGGTTCTTCGACATCAACGCCCTGGGCGCCATCCGGATGGAAACCCCCCGGGTTTTCGAGGAAACCCACCGCCTGGTTATGGAATTGGTGAGCGAAGGCACGGTAACCGGCCTGCGGATCGATCATGCAGACGGGCTCTACGATCCCACCGATTATTTCAGACGGCTCCAGCGGGCCTGTTTCCTGGAAACGCGCCTGGCAAGCCTCGGCGGGTCCGCTGGCGAGACTCCGGAAACCCTGAGAGAGACGATCCTGCAAATGTACGACGAAATGTTGGAGGTTTCGCCCCAGACCATGCCCTTCTACATCGTCGGTGAAAAGATTCTGATGAAGAACGAACGGCTCCCCGAAGACTGGCCGATCCATGGCACTACCGGGTACGAATTCGCTAATGCCGTAACCGGCCTCATGGTTGATACCCGCAACGGACGGGAGTTCGATGCGATGTACGCTCGGTTCATCCAGGAACGGCCGAATTTCGCCGAAATAACCTACTTGAAGAAGAAACAGGTCATGCGGTTCTCCATGGGGGGCGAAATCAACACCCTAGGGCACTACCTGAACACCCTCTCGGAAAGCAACCGCCACACCCGCGACTTCACCCTCGGCAGTCTCACCAGGGCGTTGATGGAAGTGATCGCCCACTTCCCCGTCTACCGCACCTACACGGCAACACGCAAGGTGGCGGACCGAGACCGCCAGTACATAGAGTACGCCGTGGCCAAGGCTAAACGACGCAATCCCGCCATGAGCGAATCGATCTTCACATTCATCGAAGATGTGCTCCTGCTCCGTTTTTACGACAGCACCGGCGGAGAAGAGCAGAAGCAATGGCTCGATTTCGTCATGAAGTTCCAGCAACTCACAGGACCAGTCATGGCCAAGGGGCTGGAGGACACTGCATTTTATGTGTTCAACCGGCTCGTCGCCCTCAACGAGGTGGGTGGGACGCCCGAACGGTTCGGGCTCACAATGGAGGCGTTCCACGGTCAAAACATTGAGCGATCCCGCAGCACCCCTTTCACCATGCTGGCCACATCGACCCACGACACCAAGCGGAGCGAGGATGTACGAGCCCGGATCAGCGTCCTGTCCGAAGATCCTACCTTCTGGCACGATTGTCTGATGCGCTGGAGCCGGATGAATCGAGGCCACAAAGTGATCGTGCAGGGGGTTAAAGTTCCGGACCGGAACGAGGAGTACCTCCTCTACCAAACCATTGTAGGCGCTTGGCCCGCTGAGGAATTCACGGCCGATAGGCACGGGGTGTTCGTTGACCGGGTCAGACAGTACATGCTCAAGGCCATGCGGGAGGCCAAGGTGAACACCAGCTGGATCAACCCCAATCCGGTCCACGAGGAGGCGGTTCACCACTTCGTCGATGCCATTCTCCGGAACGTCCCGACCAACGGGTTCCTTGCCGATCTGCGCCGGACACTTCCCCCCCTTGTCCGCTGCGGCATGCTGAATTCCCTTTCCCAGACCCTGCTCAAGGCGGCTTCCCCCGGCATCCCAGACTTTTACCAAGGGACGGAACTCTGGGATTTCAGCCTGGTCGACCCGGACAACCGGCGACCGGTGGACTTTGACAAGCGGTCGGTTATGCTGGAAGGATTGCGATTGGCTGAGCAGGAACGGGGCACCCTCGCCCTGGCCCGGGAACTTCTCGCCGACATGGCTGACGGCAGAGTCAAACTCTTTCTGGTCTGGAAGACCCTCTGCTTCCGCAGGGATCACCGGAACCTCTTCGAAGCGGGCAAGTATCTTCCCTTGGAGGTTCAGGGCGAACGCAGCGACAACGTCTGCGCCTTCGAACGGTACAACGACGGAGAGTCCGTCATTGCCGTGGCACCCCGCTTCTTCAGCCGATTGGGGGCAGTTCCTGCGGGTGGCGAACCCTGGCAGGACTCCCGGCTCGTTATTCCGTTCGAAAGTGCCGGCTGCGCCTATCGCAACATATTCACCGGCAAACGGGTCGTGACCTCGCCGCGGGAAGGGCAGACGATCCTGCCCCTTGCCGACGTGCTGGCCGACTTCCCCGTAGCACTGCTTGAGGCAGTGAGAGAAGAGCTTCCACGCTGAATCCGCGGCCGCACGCTACTATCACGGAGGCACCAATGGCTCGCAGGACACCGCTGTCGGACGACACCCCCCTCTGGTACCGGGACGCCGTCATCTACCAACTCCACGTGAAGGCCTTCGCCGATTCCGACGGCGACGGCGTGGGAGACTTCCGGGGCCTCATGGGGAAGCTCGATTATCTCCAATCCCTGGGGATCACCGCCATCTGGATACTTCCCTTCTACCCGTCCCCCTTGCGCGACGACGGCTACGACATTGCCGACTACTACAACGTCAACCCCAGCTACAACACCCTGCGCGAATTCCGGGAATTCCTCAGGGAGGCCCATGCCCGCCGCATCCGGGTCATCACCGAGCTGGTCCTCAACCACACCTCGGACCAGCACCCCTGGTTCCAGCGTGCCCGCCGGGCAAAACCGGGCTCGGTCCATCGGGACTACTACGTCTGGAGCGATACCCCCGACCGGTACCGGGAAACCCGGATCATCTTCCAGGACTTCGAGACGTCCAACTGGAGCTGGGACCCGGTAGCCAAGGCCTACTACTGGCACCGGTTCTATTCCCACCAGCCCGACCTCAATTTCGACAACCCCCGGGTCCAGTCGGAAGTGCTCCGGATCATCGACTACTGGCTGGGGATGGGGGTCGACGGGGTGCGGCTGGATGCCGTCCCCTACCTCTTCGAGCGGGAAGGGACCAACTGCGAAAACCTGCCCGAAACCCATGACTTCCTGAAAAGGCTCCGGCAGCACATGGACGCCTCGTTCCCCAACCGGATGCTGCTGGGCGAGGCCAATCAATGGCCCGAGGACGCGGTGGCCTATTTCGGCGAGGGGGACGAGTGCAACATGCTTTTCCACTTCCCGCTGATGCCCCGCATGTACATGGCCATCGAGATGGAGGACCGCTTCCCGGTGGTCGACATCCTCGACCAGACCCCCGCGATCCCCGAGGGATGCCAGTGGGCCATCTTTCTCCGCAACCACGACGAGCTGACCCTGGAGATGGTGACCGACGAGGAGCGGGACTACATGTACCGGATCTACGCCTCGGACCCCAAGGCCAGGATAAACCTGGGAATCCGGCGGCGGCTGGCGCCCCTCCTCGGCAAGGACCGGCGCCGGATCGAGCTCATGAACGCCCTGCTCTTCTCCCTGCCCGGCACCCCCGTCATCTACTACGGCGACGAGATCGGCATGGGGGACAACTACTACCTGGGGGACCGCAACGGCGTCCGTACCCCCATGCAGTGGAGCCCCGACCGCAATGCCGGTTTTTCCGGCGCCAACCCCCAGCGCCTCTTCCTGCCGGTCATCATCGATCCCGAATACCACTACGAAGCGGTAAACGTGGACATCCAGGAGCGCAACCCCACCTCGCTGCTCTGGTGGATGCGGCGCATCATCGCCGTGCGCCGCCGTTACCGGGCCTTCAGCCGCGGCGCCATGGAGATGCTCTATCCGGCCAACCACAAGGTCCTGGCCTTTCTCCGCCGCCACGAGGACGAAGTGATCCTCGTGGTGGTCAACCTCTCCCGCTTCGCCCAGGCCATCAACCTGGACCTTCAGGAATTCGCCGGCATATCCCCCGAAGACCTCTTCAGCCGGAATCGCTTCCCGGTCATCCGCGAGGCCACCTATCCCCTCACCCTGGGCCCCCACGACCACTTCTGGTTCCTGCTGCGGCGCAGGGAAGCGCCGCTTCAGGCCGAGGAAGAACTGCCGCGGATCAGGCTTCGGGGAGAACTCCCCTGGTGGGAGACTCTCCGCCGGACCAGGGGCGACGCTTACCTGGAACGGGTGACCACCGAATACCTCAAGCGAAGCGGTTGGTTCCGGGGAAAAGCGAGGGCAATCATCGGCTACGTGCTGCGCGACACCGTGCTCTTGCGGCAGGGGGAACGGGTGTTCCCCATCTTCTTCCTTGAGGTACGCTACCAGGACGGCCCGCCGGAAACCTACCTGATTCCCGTGGCGTTCCTCACCGGTGCCGGAGCGAAGCGGGTAAGCGCCGAATCCCCCCGGGCGGCCATAGCCGCTCTTTCCGTGGGGGACGAAGAGGGCATTCTCTGCGATGCGGTCCATGACCGGGAATTCAGGGACGCGCTCCTTGCCCTGGCACTCGGCCGGCGCCGGCTCCATGGCGAGGAAAACAGTCTCATCGTGCCGGTTCACGCCGGAGCAGGACGCATCGGCTCCAGGGAAGAGATGCGTCATCTCGCCTCCGAACTCCCCAAGGCGGAACAGACCAACAGCATCATCACCTACGGCGATCGCCACGTGCTCAAGCTCTACCGCAAGGTGGAGCCGGGCATCAATTCCGAGGTGGAGATGGCGCGGTTTCTCACCGCAAAATCAAGCTACCCCAACGTCGCCCCCTTCCAGGGGAGTCTGGAATTGCGGCATCCCGGCGCCGAGCCGGGCACTATCGGCCTGCTCCAGGGATACGTCCAGAATCAGGGCGATGGCTGGCGGCTCTCCCTCCACCTCTTGGGCCAATACTTCGAGCGGATTCTCTCGCGCCGGGGCGAACTGCCACCGACGCCGGCACGTTTTTCGAGCCTCATGGACGGCAGCGCCTGCACCGTGCCGGAACCGGCGGCAGAGCTCATCGGCGGTTTTTACCTGGAGATGGCGGGGCTTCTCGGCCGCCGGACCGCCGAGCTCCACCTGGCCCTCGCCGCCGGCGGGAACGACCCGGCTTGGCGGCCCGAGGAGTATTCAACCCTCTACCAGCGCTCCGTGTACCAGTCCATGCGCAACCAGGCCCGACGCAGCCTCCAGCTCCTGGCCCAGCACCACAAAGACCTGCCCGCAGAGGCATTGGCAGCGGCCGACCGGATCCTGACCGCGGAAAAGGAAATTCTCGCCTGCCTGCGCCCCATCGTCGGTCGGCGGATTCAGGCCATGAAGAGCCGTATCCACGGCAATTTCAGATTGGAAAAGGTCCTCTTCACCGGCAAGGACTTCATGATCATCGACCTGGAGGGCGAGCCGGACCGGCCCCTCGGCGAGCGCCGCATCAAACGCTCCCCCCTGCGGGACGTGGCGGGAATGATCCGCTCCTTCCACAACGCCACCCTGACGGCCCTTGCCCGCCACGGCGCTGGCCATCCCGGCGACATCCCGCTCCTGGAGCCCTGGGCGGAGGCCTGCTGGTATCACGTGAGCTGCCGCTATCTGGCCGGCTACCTGGAGCAGATGGGCACAAGCCCCCTCGTCCCGACGGAGCGGAGCGACCTCGAGACCCTCCTCCGCTCGTTCCTGCTGGACAATGCCCTCCACGAGCTCGGCTATGCCCTCGCCAACCGCCCCGAACGGGTTTCCTCTTACCTGCGCGGGGTCGAGACGGTGCTGCGGGAGTTCCGGTAACCGTTTCCGCCATAAAAAAAGAAGCCGATCATGGCTCCTTTTTAGCGGAAACTCCCGTTTCACTCCGTATTCCTTCGCCCCTTCCGGGCGCCCCCTGCCCGCGCCCGGTTCACCTCCGACGAGAAAATGAGCTGGGGGGGAAGGTTCTGCGCCCCGAGGATGCTGACCATGAGCTGAAATCCTTCGGAGATAGTTTCGAGCTTCTCGCGGGGAATGTTTTCCAGCCCCGACACAAGGAGTCCCTGGGCCACCTCGGGAGCTTGCGCCACCAGGTTTTTCCCGTCTTCCGTCAGGTCGACCATCACCACCCGGCGATCCTCCCGGGACCGGGTCCGCTGCACGAGCCCCAGAGCCTCCAGCCGGTCGATGATCCCCACTACCGTGGCATTGTGGAGATAGAGCCTGCGGGCGAGATCGGAAACCCGAATGGGGCCGTGGCCGGCAACGACCTTGATGGTCCAGAGCTGGGGCCCGGTGAGCCCCGTCTCACGCATGGCCCGTTTCGAGTGTTCGTTCACAACCTGAAAAACCCGGCGCAGGTTATCGGTCACATCGGCGATAAGTTCTTCTGTAGTTTTCATTATCAGCTCCGGTTCAGGATCGTAACGCCCCCTTCTCGCCCCCATCCTAGCGCCGGATTATCACCAAGGCAAGAAAATCGACCAGTGCGACGGGGAAAACATGTTGCGGAATCGTAACCGCGGCAGTATATAATTTGCATTCAAACAATCGGGATGCGACGGGGCGGCCCGCATTCCGAAAACCGGGCTTTCCCGCCCAGGAGCCGCATCCTGCCATGAAGCTTGAGTTTCCCGGAAAATCTGCACGGTGGACCACACCGCTGATCCTCATCAGGGATCTTCATCTGCTGCGCCGGTTCGTCCGAATGCGGCGGGCGGTTTTTTCTCTCCTCTCCCGGTTTCGGATCAGCGAAAATACGCTCATGGCGATTCTCGCCGTTGGGATCGGCCTGTTGGCGGGACTGTGCAACTACGCCTTCCGCTCGTGCATCGACCTGTTCCGGTGGCTCATCATCGACAGCGGCGGGCAGTTGACCGGCTATTCGCCCTATGCCTGGAACGCGAGCCGTCTCTGGGCTATCGCCTTTCCCATCACCGGCGCCATCGTCATGCTCCCCCTGTTCATCAAATTCAGGGAAGACATGGCCTTCGGCTTCCCCCGGTTTCTGGAAACGGTCAATCTGCGGGGCGGGCGACTGCCGCTCAGGCTCATGTTCACCAGGGGGATTTCGTCGGCGCTCACCATCGGCTCCGGCGGCTCCGCCGGCCAGGAAGGCCCCATCGCCCAGATCGGCGGCACGGCCGGCTCCGTGGTGGGGCACCTGCTCGGCATGTCGGGAGAGCGTCTCAAGGTCCTCATCGGCTGCGGGGTCTCCGGCGGAGTTGCCGCCACCTTCAATGCCCCCCTTGCCGGGGTGTTTTTCGCCCATGAAATCGTCCTCCTCTCCTCCTTCGAGCTCTCTTCCTTCACGAGCATCGTCATCTCGTCCGGCATGGCCACCGTTGTCTCCCGGGCCATGTATGGCGACATCCCCGCCTTCGACGTGCCCGCCTACCAGCTCGTTCACCCCCTCGAACTTGCCTTCTACGCCCTGCTCGGGGTGGTGTGCGGCTGCCTCGCGGCCCTCTTCATAACAGGCTACGGGAAAACCAGGGACATGTTCTCGCGCCTCCCTATCAATCCACTGTGGAAACCTCTTCTGGGCGGATTTCTCGTTGGCTGCGTCGCGGTTCTTCTGCCCCAGGTCCAGGGCAACGGTTACGAGTTCATCGAAAAAGCCGTTTCCAACGACGTGGGGTGGCTCCTTGTCACGCTCCTTATCGTCGGCAAGATGGTCGCCACCTGCGTAACGGTCGGCTCGGGGCTGCCGGGCGGGACCTTTGCGCCGTCCCTGTTCATCGGTTCGGTCACCGGCATGAGTTTCGGCTTCCTGGCGAACAGCCTCTTCCCGTATCAGACGGCAACGCCGGGCGCCTATGCCCTGGTGGGTATGGGCGCGTTCCTCGCATCGGTCACCCACGCGCCCATGACCGGCATCTTCCTGCTCTTCGAGATGACCGGTTCCTACAAGGTCATTGTGCCGATCATGCTCGCCTGCGCCATCGGCACCGCCGTGGCCCGCCACTTCCGCAAAGACGGCATCGATACTGCCGACCTGGCCGCCCAGGGGATCGACCTGCGGGCCGGGCGAGAACAGAGGGTCCTGGAGCGAATCCGGGTCAGGGGGGTCATGATGCGCGACCCGGAGATACTCCCGGAAACCATGACCATCCGCCAGTTCCTGGCCCGCAGCCATTCGCCGCGCCAGACCACCTTCCCCGTCGTCACTGGCGGGGGAGAGCTTTCCGGGGTCGTGGTCATCCATGACTTCCTGGGGATCGCGTTCGAGCCGGAGCTTCTCGACCAGGTCACCTTGGGCGAAATGGCCGCCGTGGACATTTTGACCGTCACCAGCGAAGACACTCTGGCGAAAGCACTCCAGATCTTCGAGCGCACGCCCCTGGACGAGCTTCCCGTTGTGGAGCCCGGCGGACAAAGGCGGGTGGTCGGCATCCTCACCCGCCACGCCATTACCGGTGCGTACAACAGGGCAATGGTGACACAATCGCTCAAGGAGTGAACACGGCGACACCAATCCACAGACATTATCAATGTCTCAACTAATTGTCTCGTTCAGCTGGTACAGGGAACAATGGTAGGCATTGTGGCTGCCGGCATGGCGCGACGCGGAAACGGGACGCCGCGGCCTGCCGGAGAACGTGTCGGGAAGTGTGGTGATGAAGGAAGGGCTCACGCCCCTTCCTCTTCGGCACAGGTCGCTGCAGCGGCTTCGCAGCGATGGTAATCGTCATCGAAACGAATGATGTCGTCCTCCCCCAGGTATTCCCCACTCTGCACCTCGATTATGACGAGGGGTATCTTGCCCGGGTTTTCCAACCGGTGATTGCGACCGATGGGGATAAAGGTGGATTCGTTCACGTTCACCGTGTATTCATCGTCGCCGCAGGTAACCCGGGCCGTTCCGGAAACCACGATCCAGTGCTCACTCCGGTGATGGTGCATCTGCAGCGACAGCCGCTGCCCCGGCTTCACCTCGATCCGCTTGATCTTGTAGTTCTTGTTCTCCTCGAGAACGGTGTATGTGCCCCAAGGACGTTCGCCGCGCTCCAGTTCCATCGTCGTGTTCCTCCGTCAGGACAATCCGGCTTCGCGCCGCTTTTCCAAATAGGTGGCAAGTGCCTCGCGCCAGCCTTCCAGTTCGAGCCCCGTGTCCCGGGTCAACTTGTCGCAGCAGAGAGCCGAATAGAGGGGACGCGGGGCCGGCCGGCCCAGTTGGGCGGTGGTCTGGGGCCGGACGGTCATCTCCACTCCTGCTTCGGCAAAAATGGCGCGGGCGAAATCGAACCAGGAGCAGATCCCCCTGTTGGCGGCATGATAGGTGCCGCGGCAGTTGTTCTCGATCAGTTCGCTGATGGCCAGGGCAAGGTCCACTGTCCAGGTGGGGGAGCCAAACTGGTCGTCCACCACGGCGATTTCGCTCCGCTCCGTCGACAGGCGCAGCATGGTTTCCACGAAGTTCTTGCCGCCGAGCCCATAGAGCCACTGGGTCCGGACTATGAGGTGATCGGGGGTTTCACGGGCCTGTTCCTCGCCCATAAGCTTCGATCTGCCGTACACGCTCAGGGGATTGGGCGGATCATCCTCCAGAAACGGGCTCTCCTTGACGCCGTCGAACACGTAATCGGTGCTCATCTGAACGAGCAGCGCCCCGATCTCGCGGGTCACGGCGGCCAGGTGCCCCACCCCCTCGCCGTTCACCGCCATGGCAAGGTCCGCGTTGGTCTCGCAGCCGTCCACATCGGTGTAGGCGGCACAGTTCACCACCACCCGCGGCTTCAGGGTCAGAATGACCCGCCGTACCGATTCCGGCGAGGTAATGTCGATCTCTTCGATGTCAACTCCCCGCACGTCCCCCGGCAGCACCCGCATGAGGTCGCGGCCGAGCATTCCCTTGGCACCGACCACCAGGATCATTGCCCGCCTCCGTACTGTGTTTCGTAGTAATCCCGGTATGAGCCGGACGTCACTTCATCCACCCAGGCGCGGTTGGCCAGGTACCAGTCCACGGTTTCGGCAATGCCGCGCTCGAAGGTGTACGAGGGCTCCCATCCCAGCTCCCGCTTGATTTTGGCAGCGCTGATGGCGTAGCGGCGATCATGGCCGAGACGATCCTTGACAAAGGTGATCAGGCCGCGGCTTTCCCCGCCGGGTCTGCCGAGCCGTTCATCCAGGAGATCGCAGAGCAGGTGAACGATGTCGATGTTGAACCACTCGTTGTTGCCGCCCACGTTGAAGACCTCGCCCGGCTTGCCACCCTTGAGCACCGTTTCGATGGCCGTGGAATGATCCTTCACATGGAGCCAGTCGCGCACGTTGCGGCCGTCGCCGTACACCGGCAGGGGCTTTCCGGCCACGATATTGTGGATCATGAGCGGGATCAGTTTCTCCGGAAACTGGAAGGGACCGTAGTTGTTGGAGCAGCGGGTGGTCAGGACCGGCAGGCCGAAGGTCTCGTTGTAGGCCCGCACCAGCAGGTCGGAACCGGCCTTGCTCGCCGAGTAGGGGGAGTTGGGGGCCAGGGGGGTCTCCTCGGTGAAGTAGCCCGTTTCCCCCAGTGTCCCGTACACCTCGTCGGTCGAAACATGCAGGAAGCGGAAGCGCTCGATCGCGCCCGATTCCCAGTGCCGGCGGCTTTCCTCCAGGAGCACCTGGGTGCCGAGGACGTTGGTTCTCACGAAAATTTCCGGTCCCAGGATGGAGCGGTCCACGTGGGATTCGGCGGCAAAGTGGACAACCGCGTCGATCCGCTCTTCGGCCAGGATGCGCCGGACGAGGTCGGCATCGCCGATGTCGCCCTTAACGAAGCGGTAGGCGGTGTTCTGCTCCACGGCTGTCAAATTGCGCAGATTGCCGGCATAGGTGAGGATATCCAGATTGATCACCCGGCAACCGGGGTTCGCCGGCAGGAAGTGATTAATGAAATTGGAGCCGATGAAGCCGGCGCCGCCGGTTACGAGAACGGCGGAAGGGGAAAAGGTGTCGCCCATGACAACCTCCTGAGGATTAGAATGCCCGTATCTTGCCCACCGAACCGATACCGGCCAGGGCAAAGGTAACAAAGAATTCGTTGGTATCGGGCCGGTCGCGGTAGGAGAAGCTCACGCTCCAGCACTGGTGCCGGTACTCCAGCGAATAGAAGGACTCGAGGGTCCCCTTGCGGTCAAAGGAGTAGCGGTTGGCGTAAGTGGCGAACACCGGTGAGAACAGGGCCAGCGATGCCTTCGCCTCCAGGTACTCCACCTCGTCCCGGGCGTGGCGGTAGGTGATGCCGGCCGCATTGCCCTTTTCATCGCGGGCATCGGCCGACACGGCCACCGTGGAAAGGACCGTGCGGTAGGGATTGTAGCGCAGGTCGGTGGATAGCGACACCAGCCGGTGGGGGTGCACCGCGGCCTCCACCTGCACGTCGGTAAAGTGCCGCTTCTCATCCACCAGGGTGAGGAGATCGCGGCGGGTGCCGCTGAACTCGTAGCCCTGGGCGATGCGGAGATAGAGCAGGTCCCGGTACTCGGGCGGCCCGTCGCCCCGGTCGAACCGGCCGGTCACGTAATTGGTCAGGGAGTAGACGACCCGGTTCTCATGCACGATGCGGTCGTTGTAATCGAAGAACGGCAGCGATTCCTGGTCCCGGTCCTGCACGTAGTTGTAGCGAATCTCGGGGATCATCACATGGCGAACCCGGGGCATGGTGGGACTGCCCGTTTCGAACACCCGCGAAAGCGTTGAGGAAAGCGAGGTCCCGGCCGAAAAGAGCCCCGATCCGCGGATACCTTCACCGCTCTCCACGCCATGGGCGTAGTAGAGACGCTGGCGGTAGCCGACCCAGGCGGCGGCTTCCAGGGGACCGAACGGTTTTGCGTACCCCGTGAGCACGGGGGAGAGGTCGAGCCGCTGCCCCTTGATCCCTTCCCTCCGATAGAAGTTGATGAAATTGGAATCAAAGGAGAAGAACACCGGGGTTTCCCACAGCCGCTGGCTGATGCCCGTCAGGGTTATGGTGGGGAGCTTCTGGAGAGTTTTGCGGTTGTCGGGGACCTCTTCCCGCAGGTCCTGCACGTAACGGAACTCGCCGGAAAGGATGTGACGATCGAAATACTTGGTGGCCGAAAGGGTGGTTTCCAGCTGGCTCTGGTTGTAAACCCCGCTCTCTTCGGCGTAGTCCCGGTAGAAGTTCCGGTCGGCCACCAGATTGATGTCGGACTTCAGGTTGAACGTATCCGAAACGATCTCCTGATGCCGCTGGGAGAGATCGCCCCGGAAGCGCTGCTGCTCGGTATCGTAGATGACGAAGCCCCGCAGGTTGCCCTCGCTGCCCCGTTTCCGGATGTAGCGGTAATCCACGCCGAGCCCCGTTCCGCGCTTGGTCAGGATATCAACGTTGAAGGTCGCGTCCTGGCTGGGGCTGATGGCCCAGTAGTAGGCCAGATCGAGCATGAAACCCTTTTTACTGGAGTTGCCGGTGCGGGGCGTCAGCAGGCCCGACTGCCGCTCGCGTTTCACGGGATAGATGAGGTAGGGAAAGTAAAGAACCGGAACATCCTTGACAAGAAACAGGGCGTGCTTGCCGGTGGCGTAGCCTTCGGTATTCACGTCGATTTCGGAAGCGGAAAACTTCCAGCTGGGATTGTCACCGTCGCAGGTGGTGAAGGACCCCCGCTCCAGGCGATACGCGTCGGGCCCCTTCTTTTCCATCTGCTTCGCTCGCAGGTGAAAGTTGCCCTTGGGCATGAAGGCCGCGCCGTTCTCCACCATGCCGGTGTCGGTTCGGTAGTTGAGCCGGATCCGGTCCGCGCGCAGTGTATCGCCATCGCGCATGAGGATCACGTTCCCCCGGGCCTCGGCCTCCTCCCTGTCGCCGAACAGGAACGCCCGGTCCGAGAGGAGCGTCATTCCCCTCCCCCTGATCCGCACGTTGCCGCTCGCCTCAACCGTGTCACCGGCAGCCTCGTGGGTCAGGGTGTCGGCATCGAGATAGAACGGCTCACCGCCCCCGTCTGCACCCCGGGCCGTATAGGGCGGGGCCAGGAGCAGCGAGAGAACGATGCCTCCAGCTATGCGGATGGGATTCAATGGCATGGACGGTTTCCGTGTCCGGGTCGTTAACTGCACATGAGCGGCATGCCCGGTTACCGGTCAGCCGCGAAACGGCTCGTATCGCTGCGAAAGAAGAATCGCCCGGGCCTCTCCCACCGTGAAGAGGGAACCGCAGACGAGAATGAGATCCTGCTCGCCGGCCCGCTGCCGGGCCAGGCCGAGCCCCTCGGCGACGGTGCCGCCGGCAACGGCATTCAGCCCCTTCTCCCGGCACAGCTCGGCGAGCCGGCCGGCATCAAGGCCCCGTTCCACCGCCGGCGTGACCGCCACCACCTCATGGGCCAGGGGCAGAACAGGGGCGAGTATCCCCGCCGCATCCTTGTCCGCCATGACGCCGGTCACCACGATCAGGCGCCGCCGGGGATAGTCGGCCAGCGACTCGGCCAGCGCCCGGGCACCGTCGGGATTGTGGGCGCCGTCCAGCAGCACCCGCGGCGCGCCGGTGAAGAGTTCCATCCTTCCGGGCCAGCGGGCCGCGTCAATGCCCGCCCGCAGCGCGGAGGAATCGAGGCGGAAGCCGTTGTCGGCCAGGATTTCCGCGGCGGCCAGGGCCGTGGCTGCGTTCGCCGACTGATAGCGGCCGCCGATGCCGGGCCGCAGGCCGGCAAGCTGCCGCGACAGCCCGTCATAGGCAAGGGACGATTCGTCCCACGCGGCGGAAAAATCAGCACCGAAGCATACCAGGGGTGCCCCCAGGTTGCGACCGCGCTCAATGAAGACGTCACGGGCCTCAGCCGGCTGCCGGGAGAGGACCACGGGCCGTCCGGCCCTGATGAGTCCGGCCTTCTCCCGGGCGATGGCCGGGATGGTGTCGCCCAGCCACTCGCAATGATCGAGGGCAACGGGAGCGATGACCGTCAGGATTCCCGTGGCAGCGCTCGTGGCATCGGCGCCGCCCCCCATACCTGCCTCGAGAATGGCCGCGTCAACCCCTTCCTCGACGAAATGGAGCAGCGCCATGGCCGTCACCACCTCGAAAAAGGTGGTACCCTCCGGCGCGCTCGCCAGGACCTGTCCGGCCACGCGCGCGGCGGCCTCTTCGGCGATCTCCCTGCCGTTGATCCTGAACCGTTCGGTGAAGCGGGTAAGGTGGGGAGAGGTGAAAAGTCCTGCCCGGTATCCCCCCTCCGCCAGAATGGAGGCCAGAAAGGCGGCCGTTGACCCCTTGCCATTGGTCCCGGCCACATGAACGACCCTGAGCCGCTCCTGGGGGTTGCCGAGCCGCTGAAGGAGAGTGGCGATCCGTTCGAGTCCCGGCCTGATGCCGAAGCGCCGCAGACCGTAGATATGTGCCAGGATCTCCCCGTAGGTCATGGCTGGCCGGAATTATAGGAAATGAAAGGGTAAATGTCCACTGATTTGACCCGGCACGAAAAAGGGGCCGGTCAACGAACCGGCCCCTTCGTGCACATCCCGGGGTAAGAAGATTCAGCCGCGATACAGCATGGAAAGTATCCGGGCGAGGCTCGCCCGCATATCCTTGCGCTCCACGATGACGTCGACCATGCCGTGGTCCAGGAGGTATTCGGCCCGCTGGAACCCTTCAGGGAGCTTCTGGCGGATGGTCTGCTCGATGACCCGCGGGCCGGCAAAGCCGATGAGAGCCTTGGGCTCGGCCATATTGATGTCACCGAGCATGGAGAAGCTGGCGGTCACCCCGCCGGTGGTCGGATCGGTCAGGATGGAAATATAGGGAAGCCCCAACTCCTTGAGCTTGGCCAGGGCCGCCGAGGTCTTGGCCATCTGCATCAGGGACAGGATGCTTTCCTGCATCCGCGCCCCCCCCGAAGCGGAGATGATGATGACCGGGGTCCGCTTCTCGATCCCCCGCTCGATGGCACGGGTGATTTTCTCGCCCACCACGCTCCCCATGCTTCCCCCCATGAAGGAGAAGTCGAAGACCGCCATCTGGACCGGGGTGCCCTCGATGGCGCCCTCACCGCAGATCACCGCGTCGCGCGATCCACCCTTGGCAACCGCCTGCTGGATCCGATCCTTGTAGCTCTTGGAGTCCTTGAAATCAAGGACATCCACCGAGGTCATGGCAGCATCGTATTCCGTGAAGCTCCCGGGGTCCAGCAGCAGATCGATCCTCTGGCGGGCCGAGATCCGGTAGTGGTGTCCGCACTTGGGGCAGACATTGATGTTCTTCTCCAGGTCCTTGGTCAGAAGGTTTTCCTTGCAGCTCACGCACTTGGTCAGGAGCCCCTCGGGAACCTTCACCTTCTTGTCAGCCGCGCCCGGCGCCTTGTCGCGTTTGAACCACGCCATGTCATCACTCCGTCGGGACCTTCGCATCCCGGATTTTTTAGTGAAATTGAAAAGTTTTATTACCAAAAAAGTCAGCTAAAGTCAATTTCCGATCGCTTTCCGCAGCGCGGAAACGAAGGTTGCGACCTCACGCCGGAGCTCGGCGGCCGTGAACCGCTCGAACAATTTAACGATGGCGCTCCCCACCACCACGCCGTCGGCCGAGGCGGCCACCTGGGCAGCCTGGTCGGGCGTCGAGATGCCGAAGCCGACCACGACCGGCACGGCGATCGCCTCGCGAATGGCGGTCACGTTGGAGGAGACGGACGCTTCCACACCGCTCCTCGCGCCGGTCACGCCGGTCACCGACACATAGTAGACGAACCCGCGGGCCTGCCGCGCCACTTTCCGGATGCGCCCTTCGTCGGAGGTGGGAGTGAGAAGGAAGATGACGTCGAGCCCGTGGCGGTCGGCACACGCCTTGAACTCGGCCGCCTCCTCCGGGGGGAGGTCGACCAGGAGCACGCCGTCGACCCCCGCGGCCGAGGCATCCGCCGCAAAGCGCTCAAGGCCGTGGGTCAGAATCGGATTGTAGTAGCCCATGAGCACGATGGGCACCTGGCAGCGGGTGCGGAGGCGGCGCACCATGTCGAGGAGCTTCGGCAGGGTCGTCCCCGCAGCAAGGGCCCGCTCGGAAGAGAGCTGGATGGTGGGGCCGTCGGCCATTGGGTCCGAAAAGGGAACGCCAAGCTCCACGATGTCGGCGCCGCTTTCAGCCAGAAGCGGAATCAGCTCTTCCGTGGCGGCCAGGTCCGGGTCACCGGCGGTGATGAAGGTAACGAGGGCCTTGCGGCCGTTGTGCTTCAATTCGGCAAACGTGCCGGCGATTCTGCTCATGGGAAACCTTTCGGAATGGTTGCCGAACTGGGTTTTCAGGGATCGTGCCGATCCCCGGCCCCCGGTACCGGGTTACCGATTCTCCACCTTGAAGCTGCTCATACCCCGCTCAAGGGCTTCCAACTGGCGGGACAGCCGTGACACCGCATCGTCCATCACCCGGGCCGAACCCAGATTGGTCGAGGTCGACTCCTGGATGTCCTCCACGGCGCGGATGATCTGCTCGCTGCCCCGCGACTGCTCGTCGCAGGCCCGCTTGATCTGCTGGATCATGTCGGTGATGTTTTCGGTGGAACGGGCGATGAACGCACCCACCTTGCTCTGCTCCCGGGTTGAGGTCCTGACCTGGGAAGTAAGCCCCTTCATCCGCTCCGCGGCGGCCATGATCATGTCGCTCCCCTTGCCCTGCTCCCGGGTGGCGCCGGCCACCTGGGCGATCATGTCCGAAACCCGCTCCATGGCGCTACGAATCATCTGGCTTCCCTTGGCCTGCTCCATGGTGGCCCGGGCAATGCTCTCCACCTGGGCAGTGGCTCCCTGGACGCCGGCAACGATCTTGGTCAGGGCTTCGCCCGACTTCTGGGACAGGGCCTCTCCGTCGGCGATGCTCTTCTCGGCCAGTTCGATAGCCTCCACGGCCCGGGCGGTTTCGTCCTGGACCCCTTTGATCAGCTGGGCGATCTCGCGGGTGGAGCTGGTGGTCCGCTCGGCCAGTTCCTTGATCTCGTCGGCCACCACGGCGAAGCCCTTGCCGTGTTCGCCCGCCTGGGCCGCAATGATGGCGGCGTTCAGGGCCAGCAGGTTGGTCTGCTCGGCCACCTCGTCGATGACCGACAGAATCGCGCCGATGTCGGTGGCCCGGACGGAAAGGGTTTCGATGACTTCCGAGGTGATCCGGGAAGAGCGCTTGATCTCGTTGATCCCGGCGATGGTCGCTTCAACGGAGACCTTGCCCATCTCCGCGTCCCGCCGCACTCCCTCGGAAATGGATGCGGTCTCCATGGCATTCTTCTCGACCTGCCTGATCGAGCTGTCCATCTCGGCCACAGAAGAGGCAGTGGTGGTGGTCACATCCTGGAGACTCACGACGCTGTTGGCGATCTGCTTGATGGACGCGGCCATCTCCATCACCGAGGAGCTTACCTCTTCAACGGCCTGGGCCAGAGAGTCCACGTTCACTGCCACCTCTTCGATGCTGGCGGCCATTTCGAGGATCGACGACGAGGTTTCCGATGCGGAAAGGGAAAGGCCGTCGACGCCGCGGGAGACCTCCTTGATGGAGGTATTGATCTGGGCAACGGCCGACGAGGTCAGGGACACACCCTCGGCCTGGACTTCCGCCGCGGCCATGACCCGGCGCGAAGCCTCGAAGATGTTGGAGGAGACCTGCCCCACCTCGACCAGGGAGCGGTTCACCTTCCGGACCAGCTCTCCCAGCATTTCCAGCATGGCGTTGAAATCCCGGCCGAGCAGCGACAGTTCGTCCGTGGCATCAGTGGTCACCCGGACGGTGAGATCCCCTTCCGCCCCCTTGTTCAGCGCCGTCACCATCATGTTCACCCGCCGGATGATGTTGCGGGTGGCCACGACGCCGAAGACGAAGGCCAGCACGGCGGCACCGATGATAACAATAACGAATGTGATGCTGACCGAGGCCCGTATCTGGCGCGTTTCCTGCCCCACCACCTGCATTAGCCCCTTGACCGTCTCGATGAGGTCGTCGATGTCGCGGGCCACGAATTCGCTTGCCCCGGACAACTCGGAGATGAGCCTGGCTTCAACGAGCGCCGAAGGAGGCACCGAACCGTTCAGGACCCCGGACTTGTAGGCAATGATCCTGCCCGCCACCTTTTCATACTCGCTCCAGGTCTCCATGAGCGCCTTGGCGTGCTCTTCCATGACGGTATCGACGGAGTGCGGCCGGATGCCCAGGGCCGGATCGCCCTTGAGCAGCGCGTTGCTGTAGCGTCTGAAGATGTCGCGGTTCTTGCGGTAGGACTCCACGTTCGCGGCCAGGATACTGGCATCCACATGTCCCATCATCGCCTCAAGCAGGGCGACGCGGCTGGTGCGCTCGGCGGCCTGGAGCTGCAACGCCAGCTTCTGCTGGTCCGCGCGGGTCTGCATGAGATCCGACACCCTGTTTCCAACCATCCCGATGGAACGGATGCCGATGAAGCCGGTGACAGCAACGATGGCGGCCATGATGGCAAAGGAGCCTATGAGCCGGTAACCGAGTTTCATATCCTTGAACATGGTGGAGAACTCCGGAGGAACACGTAGAGGTGATGGGTTCTGATATAGCAGAGGGGTGTCCGCATTATCAAGTGAAAAGGAGGCCCAAGCGGCGTGGAATCACGCGGCAAGAGGCGCACAATCAGCGTCGGAGGCCGTTGATGGCTTCTGTGAAACCTTTAAGAATCTCTGCGGGGCGATACCGCTGCGGTACGGAAAACGTGCCCGTCGAACTTACCGGCACCAGTGTGAGCCCCAGGGGGGTCTCGACCTCAAGCGACCCGGTCAGCCGATAGGGAATCGCGGCCGGGTCCGGATGCCGCTTGAGAATCTCCATGACTGAGCGGAAGGGGACGCGGAAAGGAAGACGCACATCGGTGGTGGCGCCGCCGGGAAATTCGATGCGCCGGCGCTCTCCCCCCGTGGTCAGGGGGAGAGCCAGCACCTGAAGATCATAGCTGTACCCGGTCAGCGACAGGGCAAAGGAGTTCTCGTTGGTCACGCCGAGAAGCAGCTCAATGTCCACCCCGTCTGCCCCGAAGCCGGTCACGGCCACATCCTTGACCGCGACCCGCGGTTCGGAGAGGAACAGGGAGCAGCCCGAAAGAAAGAGCAGTATGAATGCGGCGAATAATACCTGTTTCACGGGAGAATGATTCCTGGTTACGAAGCCTGCTCCACCTCGATGCGGAGCTCCTGGGCCCGCACCGGAAGCGCCGGCTCCAGCTCTCGAAGGATCTCTCTCCGGTAGCGGCGCCGCTTGATCTCGTAGGCATCGGCCTCGGGGCCGACACCGCAGTAAAGTTTCTTGGCACGGACAAGGTCGCCGTCAGCCATGTCGAGCTTGCTGTAGAGCTCCCGCACGGCGGCTTCGGCGCACTTCTCGTCGTCCTGCATCTCCTCGGGCCGGTAACCGTGGCTGGCGGCGCGGTACGGCATCAACTGCCACACGCCGAGCGCCCCTTTGGGCGATACTGCCTTGGCATTGAATCCGAGGGAACCGGTTTCCGAGAGGGCTATTTCCGCCAGGTCGAGCGGCATGAGGTCGGTGCCGAGGGTTTTCAGGTAGCAGAGGGCTGCGAGCTTGTGGGCGCGCTCAGGGGTCGTCCTCTTGGCGAAGACGACTGCGATGGCCCGGGCCTGGCGCTGTCGTTCATCGTACTCGACGCCCTGCTCCATGAGCCTGCGGACCTCCAGATCGGTCGCGGCGGCGAAGTGCGCCGTCGGACCGGTCTCCTTGCGAAGTCCGCTCTGGTTGCAGGAGACGCTGAAGAGCATCGTTCCTGCCAATACTAGTATCATCTTTTTCATAGTGGTTTTTTGGTCGGGGTACGCAGCTTTGCCGGACGGTCCGCAGTACGGACGGTGATCAGTGGGAACGGCTCCGGCTGAAACCTCCTTTCAGTAAATTTCGGCCTCGCCCCGGACAGCGGGCGGGACCAGACAGGGCGGCAGCGGGCCGCCCGAGGGCTATGGACAGGTTGCTTAATGAATGAAGACCGTTGCAGAAACGGCAAAAGGACCCGTGTGGGGTCCTTTCCCTGTGCCTGTTCTATTTTACAGGCGACGCTAGTTATAAGTTAAAACAGTATGCCTTGTCAAGCTTTTTTCTGAGATTCACCTCTATTTTCAATATGTTGCATTGCGTTTTCAGCGCATTCCCCTCCGGATATCGATCACCTAAAAACGTACCCCCATGGCATCGGCCACGGTATGAATATCCTTGTCCCCCCGACCCGAGAGGCAGACCACGATGGTCTGCTCCTTCGGCAGCGTCGGAGCCAGCTTCACCACATGGGCGATGGCGTGGGACGACTCCAGGGCCGGCATGATCCCCTCCTCGCGGGTAAGAAGCGTGAAGGCCGCCAGGGCCTCCTCATCCGTGACCGACACGTACTCGGCCCGGCCCGCATCCTTGAGCCAGGCATGCTCCGGGCCGACGCCGGGATAGTCGAGGCCGGCGGATATGGAGTGGGCATTGGCGATCTGGCCGAACTCATCCTGGAGCAGGTAGGTCTTGTTCCCGTGGAGGACCCCCACACTCCCCGCGCACAGGGGCGCCGCGTGGGCGCCGGAGGCGATGCCGTGGCCGGCCGCCTCCACCCCCACCATCCGCACCTCCCGGTCATCGAGGAACGGGTAGAAGAGCCCCAGGGCGTTGCTGCCGCCGCCGACGCAGGCCACCAGCACATCCGGCAGCCGCCCCTCGGCCTTCCTGTGCTGGGCCTTGGCCTCCCGGCCGATGACCGCCTGGAAGTCGCGCACCATGGCCGGATAGGGGTGGGGCCCCGCCACGGTGCCGATCACGTAGAAGGTGTTGTGGATGTAGGTCACCCAGTTGCGCAGGGCCTCGTTCATGGCGTCCTTCAGGGTGGCGGTCCCGGCGGTCACCGGCGTGACCGTGGCCCCCAGGAGCTTCATCCGGAAGACGTTCAGGGCCTGGCGCCGGATATCCTCCTCCCCCATGAAGACTTCGCACTCCATGCCGAACAGGGCCGCGATGGTGGCGGTGGCCACCCCGTGCTGCCCCGCGCCGGTCTCGGCGATGACCCGCTTCTTTCCCATCCTTTTGGCCAGAAGCCCCTGGCCGATGGTGTTGTTCACCTTGTGGGCGCCGGTGTGGTTCAGGTCCTCGCGCTTCAGGTAAATCTTCGCGCCCCCGAGCTTTTGCGTGAGCTTTTCGGCGAAATAGAGCGGATTGGGCCGCCCCACGTACTGGCGGAGGTAGTAGTCGAACTCCTCCTTGAACTCGCGGTCGTGCCGGTAGTGGTTGTAGGCCTGCTCCAGCTCCAGCAGGGCCGGCATGAGGGTTTCCGGCACGTAGCGGCCGCCGAACTGGCCGAAGTGGCCCTGCCTGTCGGGTAATTTCATGTATATCCTCCATTGTTCTTATTTATTCGTTTTTGGTCACAGTGGCTGATATCCAGGAACCGGGGCTGACCATTCTCGCACATCAGGGTAAGCCCCATCAAGGGGCAGTGATCACCGTAAACCGATCGTCAAGGATATCCGCCAGAAGCAGCCGCACATCCTGCCACGCCAGGCCGCCACCGCCGCAGCCGGGACGGGGGACGATGACGCGGGTCCACCCTTCCCGGTCGGCAAGCGCCCGTAGTTCCTCGGCGGAGCGCCGGATGAGGCGCAGGTCCGGATTCGCCCACGGGCTCTCCTCCACGGGGAAGCTGACGAGTCCGTCGCCGATGGCGTGGACATGGTTTCCCCCTTCGGACAGCACCGCACCGAGGCGCGCCGGCAGATCAGGGAACCGCTCCCGTGCCTGCTTGGCGCAGCCGCGCCCCAGAACGGCCTCCCCCTTCTTTGTCAGGTGGCCGTTGGTGGTGATGCAGATGATTGCGGTGCCGAGGTGGTCCCAGATGTTGCCGGTGGTTTCGTTCATTGGGGGGCCTGTGGGTGTGTAACGGCTCAAGGCGCCAAAGACGCAGCGTCAGCGGAGACCGCTGTCGCCGAGTGGTTGGACATACTCAGATTATCCATTGAGAAGGATCGCCTTCGAATTTAATCTGCATACATTCGTACTGATCAGAATTGTCTTCCAAATGCATCTCAATTCCGTTTGCGAACTCCATGACTATGAGCCGATCATTGACGATTTGGCAGCGAACGATTTCCGTGTTCATGAGGTCGTAGAATCCAGGATCCGGCCATTTCCCCCCTTCCCAACGAGCGATCGGTTCGCCACGAAGGAAGAGGTTTACGGGTGATTGAATTGTGAAGCTTACGCCGCCGAACGTGAACTGAAGATCAAACTGTCCGACCCTGATCTGCGTTGTAAACTCTCCAACAACAGGAGACAGGTCAAGCTCTTTGGGTGTCTTGTACATATAATTCCTCTGTCCAATAACCATACAAGAAAAGGGGATGGACATTCTCCCCTCCCCTTTTCCATTTCGTTGTTTTTATAAAAGTTCCCACTGCTCACCCCCTGCTCGCGGTGCTCGCTTCCCCCCTACAGGGTAGGGGGGACTGAGAGGGGTACTTCCATGGTCTGCCTCCGGTCTCACCACCCCTTGGCCCGCCGGATGAACTCCCGCACCCTGGCCGCGTCCTTCCGGCCGGGCGCGCTTTCCACGCCGCCGGAGACGTCCACGGCATAGGGCTTCACCGCTTCCACCGCTTCCCGCACGTTGTCGGGGGTGAGTCCCCCGGCGAGGATGAGCGGGCCGAACTCCTTTGCCGCCGCTGCGATGTCCCAGTTGAAGGTGAGGCCGGTGCCGCCGTAGGCCTTGGGGGAGTAGGCGTCCAGCAGGTGGGCAGCCACGCGGTAGTGCCGGATCGGGTCGAGACTGGTGATGTCCTTCACCCTGAAGGCCTTGATCACCCGGCGCTCCACGGCGTCGCAGAACTCGGGCGGCTCGTCGCCGTGGAGCTGGACCAGATCGAGACGGCAGCGGGCGGCCGTGTCGTTGACGAATGCCAGGGGACGGTTCACGAAGAGCCCCACGGTCTGGATAAACGGCGGGAGCCCGGCGATGAAGCCGGCGGCCTGTTCGGGCGTCACGTGGCGGGGCGATTCGTCGTGAAAGACGAAGCCGAGGGCGTCGGCCCCGGCCTCCACCGCCACGAGGGCATCCTCAAGGGATGTTATGCCGCAGATCTTGACGCGGACCATCCGTTCACAGTTCCACCTTGGGCAGTTTGGCCAGGGACTCCCGGATCATCTCCTCGGGGTATTCGACGTCTTCCAGGCCGCCGGAGAGGTAGGCGTCGTAGGCCACCATGTCCAGTTGGCCGTGGCCCGAGAGGCAGAAGAGAATGGTCTTTTCCTTCCCCTCCTCCTTGGCGATGACTGCCTCGTCAATGGCGGCCCGCACCGCGTGGGACGATTCGGGGGCCGGCACGATCCCCTCGTGCCGGGCAAAGAGGTGGGCTGCCTCGAAACAGGCGGTCTGGCGGTACGACTTGGCCTCAATGAGGCCGGCATGGTGGAGTTGCGACACCAGGGGCGACTCGCCGTGGTAGCGCAGCCCGCCGGCGTGGATACCGGGCGGCATGAAGTCGTGCCCCAGGGTGTACATCATGGCGATGGGGGCCATCTTGGCAGTGTCGCCGTAGTCGAAGGCGTAGATCCCCTTGGTCAGGGTCGGGCACGAGGCGGGCTCCACGGCCAGACAGCGGACGTTCTTGCCGGCGGCCCGGTCGGCCAGGAACGGGAAGGCCGTGCCGGCAAAGTTGGAGCCGCCGCCGCAGCAGGCGATGACCACGTCGGGGTAGTCGCCGGCCAGGGCCAGCTGTTCCCTGGCCTCCTGGCCGATGATGGTCTGGTGGAGGCAGACGTGGTTCAGGACGCTGCCCAGGGCGTAATTGGTGTCGGCGCGGGAGGCGGCGTCCTCCACCGCCTCGGAGATGGCGATGCCGAGGCTGCCGTTGCTGTCCGGGTCGTGGGCCAGGATGGAGCGCCCGGCGTTGGTGAACTCGGACGGCGACGGGATCACGTTGGCCCCCCAGAGCTGCATCATGCTTTTGCGGTACGGCTTCTGGGTGCACGACACCTTGACCATGTAGACCGTGCACTCCAGGCCGAACATGGAGCAGGCCAGGGCCAGGGAACTCCCCCACTGCCCGGCGCCGGTCTCGGTGGCGAGGCGGCGGATGCCCGCCTGCTTGTTGTAGTACGCCTGGGGGATGGCGGAGTTGGGCTTGTGTGAGCCGGCCGGGGACACCCCTTCGTATTTGTAGTAGATCTTCGCCGGGGTGCCGAGGGCCTGCTCCAGCCGGTGGGCACGGTAGAGGGGGGACGGCCGCCAGAGGCGGTAGATCTCCCGCACCTCTTCCGGGATCGGGATCCACCGTTCGCCCGAAACCTCCTGCTCGATGATGGCCATGGGGAAGATGGGGAGAAGGTCGTCGGGGGTCACCGGCTGAAGGGTGCGGGGGTTGATGACCGGCGCCAGGGGCCCGGGCATGTCGGGGATGATGTTGTACCAGTGGGTCGGGATGCGGCTTTCGTCCAGCACTATTTTAGTTTGCATCGGATCTCCTTTGCGATGGCGTCTGTCTGATCGTGGGGGCCACTGAACTATCCCAGCAACTCCCGCAGTTTTGCCCCGATATCCTCCTCCCGCATGAGGGATTCGCCGATGAGGAAGCCGTGGGCGCCGGCAGCCTGGAGGCGGAGGATGTCGTCACGGGTGTTGATGCCGCTCTCGGTCACCACGAACCGGTCGGCGGGGATCATGGGGATGAGCCGCTCGGTGGTGCCCAGGTCGGTGACAAAGGTGCGGAGGTTGCGGTTGTTGATCCCGATCAGGGTGCAACTCGACGCAAGGGCCGTCTCCAGCTCCTGCTCGTCGTGGACCTCCAGCAGCACGTCGAGGTACTGCTCCCGGGCAAAGCCGGCCAGATCCTCGATCTGCGCCGGTTCCAGCATGGCGGCGATGAGGAGGATGGCGTCGGCCCCGGCGGCGCGGGCCTCGTAGACCTGATAGGGGTCGAAGAGGAAATCCTTGCGCAGCAGCGGCAGCCGCACCTGTTCCCGGATCAGGGCCAGGTTGCGGAGGTTGCCCAGGAAGAACTGCTCGTCGGTCAGGACCGAGAGGCAGGCGGCGCCGTTCTGCTCATAGGTCTCGGCAATCTCCAGGGGATCGAAGTCGGGGCGGATGACTCCCTTGGAGGGGGACCCTTTCTTCACCTCGGCGATGACGGCGGTCCAGCCGGAGGCGTGGCAGTCCCGCAGGGCCCGCTCGAAACCGCGGGGCTGGTCCTCCAGATCCGCGATGCGGGCCTTCACCTCGGCCAGGGGGGCAGCGGACCGGGCCGCTGCCACTTCGCCCCGTTTGTGCTCGACGATCTTCTTCAGGATGTCAGGGGTATCGGTCATGGTTTACTCGTTGGTGAGGGATTTGAGTTGTTCCAGCTTCGCCAGGGCACGGCCCGAGTCGATGGCCTCGGCGGCGAGGCGGATTCCCTCGGCCGGATCGGCGGCCTTGCCCGCGGCCACAAGGGCATAGGCGGCGTTCAGGAGCACCACATCCCGCCTGGGGCCCTTCTCCCCCTCGAGGATACTGCGGACGATGCGGGCATTGCCGGCCGCGTCGCCGCCGCGAAGCTCCCCGGCGGGGCAGGAGGCAAACCCGAATTCTTCCGGCGTGATGGTCCGCACCGTCACCCCGTCACGGGTCACTTCGGCGAGGCAGGTCTCGCGGGTGAGGGTGATCTCGTCCATGCCGTCCATGCCGTGAACCACGAAGCCCCGGCGGCAGCCCAGCTTGTGGAGGACGCGGGCCAGTTGCTCCACCAGCTCCTCCCGGTAGACGCCCAGCACCTGGCAGTCGGCGCCGGCGGGGTTGGTGAGGGGTCCGAGGATATTGAAGATGGTCCGGATGCCGATCTCCTTGCGGGGGCCGATGGCGTGCTTCATGGCGCCGTGCAGGGCCGGGGCGAAGAGGAAGCCGATGCCGATCTTCGCAATGGCCTGTTCCACGGTCTCCGGGGTCACGTCCAGGTTGACGCCCAGGGACTCCAGCACGTCGGCGCTTCCGCAGGCCGACGACACGGCCCGGTTGCCGTGTTTGGCCACCTTGACCCCGCAGGACGCCACCACGAAGGCGACGGTGGTGGAGATGTTGAAGGTGTTGGTGCCGTCCCCGCCGGTGCCCACCACGTCCAGGATCGTTTCCTGGTCGATGTTGATGTCGTCCCGGTCGATATCGAGGACTCCCTTGCCGACCCGGATGGGGGTGGCCCGATCCCGCATCACCCGCGCCGCGCCGGTGATCTCTTCCACCGTCTCACCCTTCATCCGCAGGGCGGTGATAAAGGCCGCGATCTGGGCCGGAGTTGCCCCGCCGGACATGATCTGGTCCATGACCTCGATCATCTCCGCTTCCGTGAGGTCGATGCGCTCGACCACCTTGGCGATTGCTTTTTTGATCATTGTACCTTCCTCGTGAAACGTGGATTTTTTGCAAGGTCAAGGCGTCCGAGAAAAGACAGCGCAGGCGTACTGATCAGTACGTCGAGCATGTCTTTCCGAAGGACAACGCGGAGATTGCGGAAAAGCCGCGTTTCACTTCGTCATCTCCAGGAAATTACGCAGAAGATCCATCCCCCCCTCGGTGAGGATCGACTCGGGGTGGAACTGGACCCCCCAGACCGGCAGGTCCCGGTGGGCGAGCCCCATGATCTCCCCCTCCTCCACCCAGGCGGTGATCTCAAGGCAGTCCGGAAGGCTGGCCCGCTCCACCACCAGGGAATGGTACCGGGTAGCGTTGAAGGGGTTGGGGAGCCCCCGGAAGAGCCCCTGCCCGTTGTGATGGATGGGGGAGGTCTTGCCGTGCATCAGCGTGGAGCTGCGGACCACCGTGCCCCCGAACGCGACGCCGAGGGACTGGTGTCCAAGGCAGACGCCGAGGATTGGAATCTTCCCGGCAAAATGCCGGATGGCGGCCACGGAGATCCCCGCCTCCTCGGGCGAGCAGGGTCCGGGGGATATGACCAGGCGCCGGGGCGCCAGGGCCTCGATCTCATCCAGGGTAATGCCGTCGTTGCGGAAGACCCGCACATCCTCGCCCAACTCGCCGAAATACTGGACGATATTGAAGGTGAAGGAGTCGTAGTTGTCGATCATCAGGAGCATGTCAGTCCAACCCCTTTTCCGCCGTCTCGATGGCCTTCACCACGGCCATGGCCTTGTTGACCGTCTCCTGGTACTCGGAGGCCGGGTCAGAGTCGGCCACGATGCCGGCCCCGGCCTGGAGATGCACCATGCCGTCGCGGATGACGAGGGTGCGGATGGCGATGGCCAGATCCATGGTGCCGGAGAAGGAGAAGTACCCCACTGCGCCGCCGTAGACTTCCCGGCGCACCGGCTCCAGCTCGTCGATGATCTCCATGGCCCGCACCTTGGGGGCGCCGGAGAGGGTGCCGGCCGGGAAGGTGGCCCGCACCACGTCGAAGGCGTCCCTCCCCTCGGCCAGTTCGCCCTGGACGTTGGAAACGATGTGCATCACGTGGGAGTAGCGCTCGATCACCATGAGCTCCGACACCTTCACGGTGCCGGTGCGGCAGACCCGTCCAAGATCGTTGCGCCCCAGGTCCACGAGCATGACGTGCTCGGCCCGCTCCTTGGGGTCGGCCAGGAGTTCCTCGGCCAGCTGCTCGTCCTGTTCCGGCGTGGCGCCCCGGGGGCGGGTGCCGGCGATGGGGCGAAGCTCCACCCGGCTCCCCTCCCGGCGCACCATGACTTCGGGCGAGGCGCCCACCACCAGGGTATCGTCCAGGCGGAGGAAAAACATGTAGGGCGACGGGTTCAGGGTCCGCAATACCCGGTAGATGTCGAGGGGGTCCACGGTGAGCTCGCCGGAAAAACGCTGGGACAGGACCACCTGGATGATGTCGCCGGCCCGGACGTACTCCTTGGCCCGTTCCACGGCATCCTCGAACGCCTCCCGGGTGATATTGGAAGAAAAGGAGACATTCCGGGCCGCGGCCGCGGCGGGCTGGGGCGGCAGCGGCGCCCTGAGCCGGGCGATGATCCCGTCGATCCGGGCAACGGCGTCGGCATAGGCCGCTTCGGCGGAAACACCCTCGTCCTGGTGGGCATTGGAGACCACCGTGATCTTCTGGCGCATGTTGTCGAAGATCACGATGGTGTCGGTGATGAGGAAGCAGGAGTCCCAGGCGCCGATCACGGCGGGTTTGTCCGTGGGAAGCCGCTCGAAGTGGCGGACCATGTCGTAGCCGAGGTACCCCACGGCGCCGCCGAAGAAGCGGGGAAGCCCGGGGATCTCCACGGGCCGGAACCGGGCCAGGAAATCGCGGACAAAGCCGAGGGGGTCGTCCGTCGTCACGGAACGGGTCTCGCCGTTGGTTATGATCTCGACGGTGTTGCCCCGGCTGCGGATGACCGTGGAAGGACTGGCGCCGAGAAAGGTATAGCGGGCCCACTTTTCGCCCCCCTCGATACTCTCCAGGAGGAAGGCATAGCGGCCGTCGTCGAGCTTGCGGAAGGCGCTGACCGGGGTGTCCATATCCGCCATGATCTCGCGGCAGACAGGAATCAGGTTACCCCGGGCGCCCAGGGCGCGGAAGGTATCCAAGTCGGGGAAATACACGGGAGGCTCCGGAACGGGTCGGCAAGGGAGGTGGAACGAAAAAAAGACCCTTTTTAGAATGGGTTAAACTAGCACGGTATACGGCGGAGTGTCAAGAAAGGGCGCAGGACGGAACGATGCCGGGAATGGTGAAACAGAACGTTGCCCCCTTCCCCGGCTCGCTCTCGGCCCAGATGCGACCGCCATGCCGAAGCACGATCCGGTGGGCTGTGGCAAGGCCCACGCCGGTCCCCTCATATTCGGAGGCGGCATGAAGGCGCTGGAACGGCTTGAAGAGCTTGTCGGCATGGGCCATGTCAAAGCCGGCGCCGTTGTCCGACACACAGAAAACCGGCTCTCCCTCCTGGTGCCACCGACCGAAGCGGATAACGGCGTGCTCGGTTCGGGAGGTATACTTCCAGGCGTTCTGCAGGAGATTCTGGAGCAGCAGCGGCAGCAGCGTGTGGTCGCCGTTGGCCGCCAGCCCCTCCTCGATCGTGACATCGACCCGGCGCCCGGGCTCGGTTTCCCGCAGGGAATCGATGATGTCGCGGGCCAGGCGGCTCAGGTCCGTGGGCTCTTCGGCCAGTTCGGTCCGGGAGACCCGGGACAGGGTCAGCAGATCATCGATGATGGAGCCCATCCGGCGCGTGGCGGCCTGGAGCCGCGCCAGGTGCTCGCGCCCCTGATCGTCCAGCAGATGGCCGTAATCTTCCAGAAGAATGGTTCCGTAGCTGTTGATGTGGCGCAGGGGCGCCCGCAGGTCGTGGGAGACCGAGTAGCAGAACGATTCCAGCTCGTGATTGGAGACCGTCAATTGGGTTGTGCGCTCCTCAACCCTCCGTTCAAGTTCGGCATTGAGGGTCAGGATCGCCTCCTCGGAGCGCATCCGCTGGATGGCAAGGGCGAAGAACTTGGCCACGCGGCCGATGGATTCCAGGTCGCGCTCGGTGTAGTCCCGGCCGGGATTGGCCAGGGAAATCTGGGCCACCACCTCGTCGCCGAGCATGACCGGCACCGACAGGAAATGCCTGAGCGGGATATGACCAGCCGGCACGCCCACGGCGCAAGGGTGGCCGACAGGATCATTGGTGAAGAAGGGGCTCTTTGTATTGAGCGAATGTCCCCAGAGGGCCGGATAGGAACCATCCCGGTTGGGCGGAAACAGGATTCGCCGCCCCGCCTCCTCACCCTGCCAGAGGCTGTCCAGCATGGAGGTGAACGTATGAATCACCGAGGTCCGCGTCAGCGGATCAATGGTGGCGACGAATCCGTGCGCGCTCCCCGTGAGCCCCATGGCCCCTTCCAGGATACGGTTGGAGACCTCCTCAATATCGACATCGGGGGAGATCAGGCAAGGATAGAGTTCCGCCAGTGCCCGATCAACCTCCGCGCGCCAGAGCAGATCGTGGGTCCGCGTCACCACTGCTCTCTCAAGATCGCGATAGAGAACGGCATTGCGGAAGATGAGGGCGAGGACCGTGGCGAGCCGTTCCAGCGATGCGGCTATCGTCTGGATGCCGACCCGGTCCATGACGCCGAGCAGCAGGAGCACCCCCACCCGCCGGCTCCCCACATTGAGGGGAAGGATGAGCGAATCGCCGTAGCCGAGGGCGGTCAACACCTCGCTCCCCCGATCCATCCGCCCCTGGGGAGACCAGAGTTCGGGCCCCTCCAGTTCGAGGCTCAGTAGAGCCAGCTGTTCGAGGGACTCCGGCGGGATCTCTCCCCGGCGCCGCTCGGGGCAGATGCTCACCAGGTCGTGCCCCCTTTCCGGCGCGTCGGGCACGCACTGCAGGAGCGCCACAGTCCTCACCCCGACCAGCTCGCGGACCTGGGCAGTCAGATAGGCGCCGCACCGGCCGGGATTCTCCGCCAGCTTGAGCACGTTCTCCAGCAACTCCATAAAAAGGAAGTGGAACGCGTTCTGATCCCGTTCAACCATCAGTTCCGCCATCACCCATGATCTCTTCCACTGCCCGGACCAGCGCGGCGGTCTCCACCGCCTCCACCGTCACGGGAAGCCCCAAGAAATGCCCGATTCTCTCCAACTCCTCCAGGGGGACCGCCGTCACCCCCGTATCCAGGTACGTAATGCGTGTGTGCATCTCGCCCATGAACTGGGCGGCCAGCCGTGAGTTCGCAAAGCCGAGCCGCCGGATAAAGACGTCTTCCCAGCGTGAGATCCATTCCGGGAGCAAAAAAAAGACCCCATCGCGCAGCATCCGGTGGTAACGCTCCGGCCCGAGCAGAATCTCGCAGCAGTTGACTCCCCTGACGCGCCGGACACCGGGCAGGGAGCCATGCTCCAACATGCGTGCGTGACAGTCGCCGAAGAGGAGCACTAGCGGCCCGTCGGCCAGGGAGCCGATCAGCTTGTTCATCTCCGCCTCCAGCAGACCGGGCGTCATGTGGAGCATCGACTCCAGGAATCGCACGGGCCAGGGAAAGCGCCCCTGCCGCGCGAGATGCTCGATCTCCGGCCGGAAGATGCCGCAGCTCACCACTGTCGCATGCCCTGGCCTCAGCGCGTCATTGCCCATGGCGCTGCCACTGCCGGATGGTATCCGCAACCGCGGCGACGGTTTCCGGCGGGGTATTCCAAGGCACGTCCGCGGCCGAGGAGGCGAAGATGAAGTGGCGATCGTCCCGGCGGTCGGCCAGGATTTCTGCCGTGATGCGGCAGGCGTCGTCGGGAGTCAGCAGGCCGAGCAGCGGCCCGTTGAGCTTGCCGAGCAGGACCCGTCCGTCGCCGACCCTGGCACGGGCTTCCTGGAAGCTGTCCCGCGGATCGATGACAAAACCGGCCACGCCGGGGAGTCCGGCCAGTTCCCCGAGAAAGGGTGCGAGCCGGTTGCCGCCGTGATGGAACACCAGGGGACCCGGCACCTGCGCAAAGGCCGCCGCCAGGGCCGGCACGATCCGCTCGACCGCAATCCGCGAGGTAACCAGCGCCGTATTGAAGAACATGACCGGCATGGCCACAAAATCAGCACCATCCTCCAGCAGGCGGGTCGCCATGGCCACGAAATGGCGGCCCGTCTTCTCCAGCACCGCTGATGCCAGTTCCGGCTCGAAGAGCAGCGTTTCCAGCCAGGCGTCGATGCCCATGACGATGGCGGGGAGATCCACGGGCGCGGTGAGGATGCCGGCCAGGGGAACCCGTCCCTTGTACCCGTCAGCCAGGATCCTGACGCTCTCCCGCAGGTAGAGGAGGGCCGGGTGCCCGTCGGGGTCGGGATCGGCAAGGCGCATGAAATCGGCGGCATTCTTCACCACCGGCTTGACCACGTTGGGGGGGCCGTGCCGGTGATGGACGATGGTGCTGCCGAAGGCCTCGGCCTCGCGGGCAAGGGCAAAGGGAGCATAGAGGATATCCGGGGAGAAGAACTCCGCCACGCGACGCTGCCCCTCCGCATAGAGGCGGGGAGACGTGTAGTACTGCTCCGTCGGCGCGCCGATCAGCCTGGCGCCGTACAGACTCAGGGTGAGGGTGAACGGTGGGCGGTCGGTCTCACCCCCCCCCATGGCGGCCATGACCCGATCGAACGACGTCATGCCGCATCACTCCGGTCATGGGCGCGGCGCCACAATTCATCGAACAGCGTCGGCGCGGCCAGGGCGCTGTCGGCGGTGCCGTCTCCGCCCACTTCAGCCACCAGCTCCGGCCGGAGCTTGAACACGGCGCCGCCCACGGCAAGCTGCACGCGGCCGGAGAGCCCCAGGCGGTCCAGTTCGTCGCGGATCCGGCGGATCGTGCGCGCCGTGACGAGCATCATGGCGGAGACTCCGATAATCCGGGCATCGCTCTCCACGGCCCGGGCAATGAACTCGCGGGGGGGAACGTCGTTGCCCAGGTCGATCACCTGCCAGCCGGCGGCCCGCAGGAAGGTAACGACCATCTTCCGTCCCAGTGAATGGAAATCATCCTCGATGTTGCCGACAACCACGGGTCCCCGGGCCGGCGGGCGTCCGGTGCCGTCGGCGGAGGCCAGCGCCCTGGTCAGCGTATCCTCGGCGATCTTGCCCGCCACGAACCCCTGGGCAAGGCTGATCTCTTCCCGTCCCCACCGCTCGCCGATCTCGCGCAGCACGGGCTCAAGCACGTCGTTGAGGGCATTGGTATAGCCGTGTTCGTCCGCCCACCGGGCGATCAGCGCATTGGCACCGTCGCGGTCCGCGTCGACAATGAGACGCAGCAGCTCTTCGTGCTCACTCGTCAGGGACTGTTCCATGCTACCCCCCTTCGGGCTGGTCCAGGGTAAAATAGACGGTTGCCCCCTTGCCCACCTCGCCCTCGGCCCAGACGCGGCCTCCGTGGCGCTGGACGATCCGCATGACCGTGGCCAGCCCGATGCCGGTCCCCTCGAACTCCTCGGCCCGATGGAGCCGCTGGAACGGCCGGAACAGCTTGTCCACGTAGCGCATGTCGAAACCGGCGCCGTCGTCGCTGACGAAAACGGCCCGGGTGCCGCCAACGTCGGCCGCACCGATCCGGATGTGGGCTTCTTCGTTTTTTGCCGTGTACTTCCAGGCATTGTCCACAAGGTTGGCAAGGGCCACGCGCAGAAGCGTCGGGTCTCCTTCCGCCGTGATACCGTCGTCGATCTCGAAGGAAACCCGCCGCTCCGGCCGGGTCTCCTGGTGCTCGCGCGCCAGTTCCCGCGCCATCCGGCTCAGGTTGACCCGCTCCCGCCGCATGACCTCGCGGGAAACGCGCGACAGCTCCAGCAGGTCGTCGATGAGCTGACCCATGCGCCGGGCCGCGCTCCTGATCCGCTCCAGATAGCCCTTGCCCGTTTCCGGGAGGACGTCGCCGCACTCCTCCATCAGCGCCAGGCCGAATCCGTTTATGTGGCGCAGGGGCGCCCGAAGATCGTGGGATACCGAGTAGCTGAACGATTCCAGCTCGCGATTGGCGGCCTCCAGCAGGGCCGTCCGCTCGCGCACCCGTTCCTCAAGCTCCGCGTTGAGCTGGCGAATCCGCAGTTCCGCCTGCTTGCGCTCGGTAATCTCCCGCATTACCGCCTGCACGGCCGGCCGGCCCTGATGGGTGTAGGGGATGCCCACCACTTCCACATCAACCACGGTTCCGTCCAGACGAACGATCTGCTGCTCGCACAGCGGCGCCGGACTCCGCTCATGGTAGAGCAGCCTGATCCGCTCGGCAACCAGCTGACGGCTGGAGGGATGGACGAAATCCGTAATCTCCCGCCCCAGGAGCTGATCGGCGGTATCGGCACCGTACAGGCGCAGGGCCGCGGGGTTGGCGAATACGTAACGGCCCTCGCAGTGGACGAGGACGGCATCGGGAGCGGATTCCACCAGCTGGCGGTAGCGCTCCTCGCTTTCCACCAGCCGGTCCTGGCTCACCTGGTACTCGTCGAGCTGCTGGCGCAACTCCTCTTCGGTCATGGCCAGCTCTTCGTTGCGCTCCTTCAGCTCGCTTTCCCGCGTCTTGACCGCATCGGCCATGGAGCGGAACCCGTCCCCCAGCTCGTCTATTTCGCGGAAGCTGCGGGGCAGAGGCACAACGTCATAGCTGCCGCGGGCGATCTGCCGGGCGCTGGCCATAAGCGCCGTGACCGGACGGAAGATCACCGACCTCCCCGCCAGGGCCAGCAGCGAAGCCAGCACGATGGTCGCCAGGATGGCAATCCGGAAAATCATCTCGATCTCGTTCACCGGGGCCAGGGCCGTGGCCAGGGGGACCTCGACGATGACGAGCCACCCCGTCTCCTGAATCTGCACCACGCTGCCGAGGTGGCTCTTGCCGTTCATCACGTAGGTATGGGTGCCGGCCTTGCCCGCCAGCCCCTCGCGGACGATGTCGAGCCCGCCCAGGTCGGTCTGCCGGCGGACCAGGGAGTAGTCCGGATGACCGATGACCTTGCCGCGACTGCTGACGATGATGACCGTTCCCTGGTCGTCGGGCTTCGCATGGGCGGAAATGTCGCTCAACACCCTGAGCCCGAGGGTGCCGACCACGACCCCATCCCCGGCCGGCGCGGCGAACATGACCGCCGGATCTCCGGAAATAGACGACAGGAATACCTTGGACCGGCTCAACTCCCCCTTGGTGCGCGTTTCCAGGAAAATCGGCAGCCTGGAGAAATCCATGCCGAGGTAATCGCCGGACGAACCCTTTGCATTGCGCGCAAGTGCAACGTTCACGACCCTGCCGGTGCGGTCGAGCAGGAAAAGCGATTCGAAGAGACCGGTGGAACGGATTTCCTCCTGAAGTTCGACAGACTGGCTGGCCAGGTCCTTATCATCCTCCAGGACCTTGCCGATGTGCTCGATAAAGTTGGACGGCTCCCGCAGGCTGCTCTCCACCTCCCGCGCGACCGACCGCGCCAGGGTGAGGTTGCTGGCCCCCACGTGATGCAGAAGATCGCTGCGCTGGGCTGATCGCGCGATCAGTCCCACAGTGAGCACCGGCACCACCCCTACTATGAGCAGGGCCGCCAGCAGAGCCGTCTTGAAGCTTATCCGCCGGTTCACGGCACCTCCACCCGCCGAAACGCTCCCTGGCGCACGGTCATCAGGAACGGCTTCCGGTCGGTATCGCCGAAACGATCAATGGTAAACTCGCCCTGAAGACCGGGAAAGGTTCCGGTGCCGAGGATCGCCCCCTTCAGCCCCCGGGGCGCGGGATTTTTTGCCAGCCCCGCGCCGGTCACCTTGACCGCCTGGTACGCATAGACGGCCCCGAAGTCGGGAGGCTGGCCGAAACGTGTCTCGAAGGCCCGGCAGAAGGTCACATAGGGGGTGGAGTCGTCATCGCGGATGAAATTCTGGCAGTAAACGATCCCCTCCACCGCGGTCCCGCCGTGCATGAGGAGCTCGGGCGTGCTGGACCATTCGGTGGCGAAGAGGGCCGTGGAAGTGTCGAGCTTGCGGATCTGCTGGCAGAGCATGGCGGCATCAACGGCACCGGCCAGGATGAGAACCCCCTGCGGCTTCTTTGCCAGGAGCGTTCTGGCCACGGACAGGTAATCGGTCTGGCCGGACGCATCGAAGGAGACCGCCGGCGCGACGGTGCCGCCCAGCGACTCGAACTGCCGGGTGAACGCCTGCCGCCAGTCGTCGGTGTAGGAGCGATTGGAAAGGTCGTACACCACGGCCAGCCGGGACAGCCCCAGGCTCGTGCGGGCATATTCGGCCAGCTGCCGGGTCTTCTGGGCGTTGGTGGGATAAATGCGGAGGAAGTTGTCGTCTTTGCCGCTGAGATCGCCCGTGCTGACGGTGGGGCTGATCATGACCACCGGCGAACCGTTAATGACGGGCACCGTTGCCATGGCCATGGAGCTGGTCATGGGTCCGACGATGGCGGCGACGCCGGCCGCGATCAGCTCGCGCACGGCAGTCTGGGCGCTCCCGGCCTTGCCCTCGTCGTCGCGGATCACCAGTTCCAGGCGCTTTCCGTTAATGCCGCCCGCCCGGTTGATCTCCTCCACGGCAAAGATGGTACCGTCGCGGCCGGCAACGCCCAGATCGGAATGGCGGCCGCTGAGGGTGCCCAGATAGCCGATTTTCAAAGAGTCGTCGCGTCGGCATCCCGACATGGTCGAAACCATGACAGCCGCGCAGGCGAGCAACGCAACCGGACGCAGGGCGAAAAGCCGCGCGAAGGGCCTGATTACCATGGGTATCGCTCCTCGGTGATCGAATGTTCTCACGTGATCATGCCCATTCGAATCGGACAAACTCCAGACCTTTTGCAAACTATGTTCCATCATCACACAGCTGATGCGCCGTTACCACAGGCAATCCGGAAACACCACTCCGTCGCATCATCCCCCTTGAAATTCGTTGCGGCGATGATTAGGTTAATGACCACACGCACACCACACCCCAAAGGAGATCACCATCCCCATGAGCAAGACCGTCAAGAAATTCGAAACCGAAGTCCAGCAGCTCCTGGACCTCGTGATCCACTCCCTCTACTCCAACAAGGACATCTTCCTGCGGGAGCTCATCTCCAACGCCTCCGACGCCATCGACAAGGTCCTCTTCGAGTCCCACCAGAACGCGGCGGTCATCGAGGGCGAGCCCGAAGGAAAGATCAAGCTGATCCCCGACAAGGATGCCGGCACCATCACCATCCGTGACAACGGGGTCGGCATGACCCTGGAGGAAGTGGAGAAGAACATCGGCACCATCGCCCATTCGGGCACCAAGGCATTCCTGGCCAACCTGAAGGAGCAGAACGTGGCCGAGCACCCGGAGCTGATCGGCCAGTTCGGGGTCGGCTTCTACGCCTCGTTCATGGTGGCCGACCGGGTCACCCTCCTCACCCGCCGGGCCGGCCAGGACAAGGCTGCCGGGGTCCGCTGGGAGTCCACCGGCGACGGCACCTACACCGTGGAGGAGTGCACGAAGGAGACCCGCGGCACCGAAATCACCCTCCACCTGAAGGAAGAGATGAAGGAATACCTGGACGAGTGGAAGATCCGCTCCATCGTCCGCAAGTACTCCGACTACGTCCAGTACCCCATCGTCATGGACGTGACCCGCACCGAAGTGCCCAAAGGGGTGAACGGCGAGGAGATCGAAGGGGCCGGCACCATCGAGAAGACCGAAGAGGAAACCCTCAACTCCATGAAGGCCATCTGGACCCGCTCCAAGAGCGAGGTGACCGAGGAGGAGTACGAAGAGTTCTACAAGCACGTCTCCCACGACTTCGAAAAGCCGCTGAAGACCATCCACTACTCGGCCGAGGGGACCAGCGAGTTCAAGGCCCTCCTCTACCTGCCGGCCCACAAGCCCTTCGACCTCTTCATGCCCGAGCGCAAGAAAGGGGTCCAGCTCTACGTGCGCCGGGTCTTCATCACCGACTCCTGCGAACAGCTCCTCCCCGACTACCTCCGCTTTGTCAAGGGGGTGGTGGACTCCAGCGACCTGCCCCTCAACGTCTCCCGTGAGATCCTGCAGGAGGACGTGCAGATCAAGCGCATCCAGAAGAGCCTCGTCGGGAAGATCCTCTCCACCCTCTCCGAGATGAGGGAAAAAGAGGCCGACAGCTACCTGGACTTCTACAAGGAGTTCGGCCCGGTCCTCAAGGAAGGGGTCCACTTCGACTACGCCAACCGGGACAAGCTCCAGGACCTTCTCCTGTTCGAGAGCACCGCCACCGACGCGGGTTCGTTCGTCTCCCTCAAGGAATACGTGGAGCGGATGCCCGAGGGGCAGGAAGAGATCTACTTCATCACCGGCACCAGCCGTGCGGCCCTGGAGCAGTCGCCGCACCTGGAAATCTTCCGCAAGAAGGGGTACGAAGTCCTGTTCCTGACCGATCCGGTGGACGAGTGGGTGGTGCAGGGGCTGCCGGAATACGGCGGCAAAAAGCTCAAGGCCGTTGACCGGGGCGACGTGATCCCCGCCACCGAGGAAGAGAAAAAAGAGCAGGAAGCCAAGCGGGAAGAGGCGGCCAAGCAGTACGGCGACCTCCTCTCCTTCGTGAAGGAGAAGCTGGCCGAGCGGGTGAAAGAAGTGCGGCTCTCCAACCGCCTCACCGACAGCGCCTGCTGCCTGGTGGCCGACGAGCACGGCCTCAACGCCAACATGGAGCGGATTCTCCGGGCCATGAACCAGACCGTGCCCGAGTCCAAGCGAATCCTGGAGCTGAACCCGGACCACCCCATCATGCAGGTCATGGCCACCCTCTTCGGCAAGGACAAGACCAACCCGCGCTTGGCCGACTACTGCGACCTCCTCTACGACCAGGCCCTGCTCACCGAGGGATCGCCCATCGCCGACCCGCTCCGGTTCACCTGCCTCGTTGCCGAACTGATGGTGGCGGACGGCAAGGCCGCCGCGGGGGAATAGGCCGGCAGGCCCCCCTTCCCCGCGCAGTACTCAGCACCAATCCATTCCAGATTCCCGCCATGGGGAGCCGAAGCTTCGGCTCCCCTTTTTTCGTTTCTATTACCGTTGATCGCCGCGTTTTATCGGGATTTTCCTGACTTGACAGGGTGGGTGCGCGCTGAGATAGTTTCGGTGCGGATGTTCATTAACTACTATGAAGTAAAACGTAATGATGGGAAGTGTCCGGAATTTCTCCTGGGGCCGAAGGGGAAGGTAATTAAGTATGATGTCCCCGGAGTTTTACCCTACTAATAACTAGTTGAACAAAATGAAAATGACAGGAGAACGAACCATGAAGAAGATCGTAGGCGTAATTCTGGCGATGGTACTTTCTGGCTGCACAGCCCATTGGACCAACATTGATCTCAAGCCGGAAGGGGCAGATTCACTAAACGCATACTCAGGCGGCAAGAAGACTACAAGTTGTGTGGCTGTCATGAATGACTTACGCGTAAAGTCGAACGGACAAGAAGTCAACGCCAGTTCTGAATTTCAGAAACGTTTCGTTACGAATTTAAAGGACACAAAGATTTTCGAGTCTGTTATTACCGATATGCCTACAACTAAACCAGAAAAATATGTGAATTTTGCTCTGACCGTAAATGAGAATCAAGACACGAATCAAGGAGCAAATGTGGCTAAAGGATTCTTTATTGGGCTATCGCTTTATCTTTTAACCCCTGTATTGCCTCTATCCTACGATTTTGACTCGGAGATGCTTCTGAACGCGACAAGATGGGACGGAAAGACTAAACAGTATGTCGCCAAAGGGCAAGGGAGTGCGAGTTATCACTTGTTTGCCAATGCACCAATGGCAGGCGGAGAGGTGCGGGCAAAGATTACTAACAATAACCTGAATGCACTCATGAACCAACTGGTTCGGGATACAGAATTTCTCTACGGTCTCTGATAACGACTGTTCAACGAAGCGCGGCAGACGGTCGGCGCGGTGAAGCCGCGCCGCCGCTGCGCTCTCAGCCGTTGGGCGATTAGTAAATAGGAGTTCAGATGAAATACCATTTAGAAGAAAAACTTCAATCCTGTCATGTAAAAAAGGAAATGCTGACAAAGTTAGAGGAATATTTTCTGAATAAGGCTCCTGAAATACTCAAAAACTCAGAAGCTAGAGTCTGTTCTTGTGCAAGAATCAAAGAAGAAATGGGTACGCTGGAACTAAATTCAATTTCGGAGTACCAGCATGAGAAGTTCAGTCCATCAACAAAAATGATAAGGCTACAAAATCACTCATTTGGTTCAGAGTCACACACGATTGACGTATATTTCTATAAGGGTGGAAGTGCTACATGCGACATATCCATTACAGGAGAGAACCCAAAAGAAAAAGCTATTGCCATTCTTAATGGAGTTAAAGAGATTGTAGAACAGTACAAAACATATCACGGTGTTTTGCACTCAAGGTTTGTATCTTGGTCACATGCATTACCGGGTGCCGCATTTGCAATGTATTTGTATAACAATAAATATTTAACTGCAGGATGGGCAATCGGAGTCTATTTTGTGCTGTCGATATTGTCATCGCTGGTAGTGGATTACGTATATCCAAAGGTTGATATTGAATCAAGCGCTGTAATCTCGCCAAAGAAGATATTTCATTACATCTTAACGGTTGTGGTAATTGGAATATTTGTGGCTGGATTCATTCAATCCCGTCTTTTTAAGTGATTTGAGAACAGCGCCAACAAGGCTTACGACCCGCCAGAAAAGACTGGCGGGTCAAAGCCATGCCCGTTGAATGATTAAAAACGGAGAATAAAGAAATGAACTGGAAATCATTTGCCTTCGGGTTTGTTGCTGGAGTTGCTCTCCTTTCTGCCATTAGCCACTGGAGAGCAAGACCGCAAAATGTTATCGCTTCCTGGCCAGATGATGACAACAAAAAAGGAATGCAGATGATTGCGCCATGGGTAACAGAGGCGAGAGTAGGAAGGCTGGGTCCTTTCGTTGCGATGGTTCCAAATAAATTTGATGCCAGCCCGGAAGCATTACTTCAACCAGTAAAATCGAAAAGTCCATGGATTTACGTCAAAGGCGAGGAAGTAATGATTCACGACAGCAAGAAAAGGGCAATATCCATCGATTTCAATGCGTCAAACGGAGAATTTAGTTCTTACACCTTTCATCCTGATTTGACCACTGCAACAGGGCCAAGTTTCACGGATAAAAACCTGACAGGCGTTATGGAAAAATTCGAGACCCAAGCGAAGAAAAAGTGAGCATTCAACCAGGAAGAAGCAGCGGCCTAAAACCGCCGCTGTTCTCCCGGCCCGTTGAGCAAAACATGGAGATGAGAATGAGCAAACGGATAAACTACTTGGCTGCTTGTCTGATAAGCCTGATGTTGCTTGCGAGTGGATGTGCAACAAACCACGGGACAAGAATTGACAACATTCCTATGTACGGCCAACCGAAAGTTGAACGCCCTGAATTTCTGAAAAAAGCTGATGATGATTTTGTCAAACAAGCCTCCGGTGGCTTCAGTAGCCGTGAGGCTGCAAGCAAGGCATGGCACGCACAAGCTGAAAAATTTATGCAAGAAGGTAACGTTGACTATGCCATGAGGCGATACAATCAGTCTTGGCTGCTCAACCCTAACAATTACCAACCCTACTGGGGGTTCGCTCGGGTCGTAGCGGAACAAGACAAGCTTGATGATGCGATTGAATATTTAGAAAAAGCGAAAAGTCTCTGTGACGATAATTTTCAAAAGGTAGCCTTACTCGCCGATGCTGGAACAATCTATTCATACAAGGCTGACAGCATTCCTAAAGACAACCTCAATGAACGGGCACGCTATTTCACTCTCGCAAATCAGAATTTCATCGAAAGTACAACTCTCGACCCCAAATATTCCGACTCCTGGCTTCGCTGGTCGCACTCTCTGTTCAGAGAAGGTAAGTATGCTGAGGCGTGGGAAAACCTGAAAAAGGCCAGATCGCTTGGCGCAAAGGAAAGTACGGTATTCCTGAAAAGTCTAGAAGAAAAAATGCCTGAACCGAAATAAGAAGCAAATGCTCAACACAGCCATAGACTCCGACTCCCTTCGGTCGCGGGTCATGGCCAGCCCCGTTGTGCAGACCAGCAATAAAGGAACCGAAATGAACAAGAAATATCAGATCTTTGTTAGTTCTACATACGATGACCTCAAGGATCAGCGGGATCAAGTCATCAAGGCAATACTTGAGATGGGGCATATTCCAGTAGGAATGGAGATGTTCAGTGCTGGTGATGAGGAACAGTGGAAAGTAATAAAAAGAGCAATTGATGAAAGTGATTATTACATTGTCATCGCTGCCCACAGATATGGGTCTGAATTGAATGGCGTCAGTTTTACCGAGATGGAATATGATTATGCCGTCAGCAGGCAAATACCTGTCATCGGTTTAGTATTGGAAGATGCGGTATCTTGGCCTTCTAATTTTGTTGATCGTGAACCTAGTAAAGTCGAAAAACTAGTTTCATTTAAAGAAAAAATAAAGAAAAAGATGGTCAAGCATTGGAAGAACACTGAAGATTTGTACGGGAAGTGTTCCATATCTCTGATGAAGTCATTTAATCTGCTACCACGGGTAGGATGGATTAAAGGAGACACAGTAACTAGTGAAGAAGCAAATCAAGAGATAATAAAGTTAAGAAAGCATGTCGATTCGTTGACCCAGCAAATTAACGAGTATGAACAACAGGCCGGCATAAAGTCTCGCTCGTATGCCCAAGGCAGAGAAGAAGTCAAACTAAAAGGGCACTTCGACGTGACAGACCCAAATCGAGAGAACTGGCGGCGTCGAATAAAACTCAAAGATATTGAAACTACAATAACTATGCGTTGGCAAGATGTCATAGCGTTTGTCCTCCCGGCTATGACATCACTTCCCTCAGAGCAACAATTTAGGAACTTTTTAGGCCGGCTCTTTCGGGACAATCTGCCTTCGGCGCTACTTGACGAGCATCAGCCATGCTCCGTTGAACACGTAAGAATGTCTGAAGAGTCATATAACGCCGTCAAGATACAAATTCTAGCTCTCGGATATGCAGAGCTGATAGATGATGAAAAATCTGACCGTAGAAAAGCCATATGGTCGCTTACCAAAAGCGGACTTCGAGAAATGTACCAGACACATGCACAACCCGCAGACTAGGATAATAACCAAAGCACAACCATCGGCGGCAGACGGTCTTCGCTTCGCTCCGCCGCTGGCGCCTCACTACCGTTGAACCGCAAAGGAATTGAAACGATTATGAATGACAGTACGCAACTTGGAGAATATAAGTTTCCCCCGGAGGCAAGCTACAAAGAAGCTACTGGTCCATACCAAGTGAAGCTATTTTGCATTGGTGAAGATGGTCCTTTATATCCAGTAGGGTCTGGCACTCTATTAAGCATAAACAACAGGAATTTCATCATTACTTGCTGGCATGTAATTCAGAAAGCTAACGCCATTGAGAATGTGGCATTTTATGAACCTACTCCTGACGACAAAGCGCGACCGATCAGAAGCAGCAGCATCTATTTATTTAAAAATGAAGATATAGCTTTTCTAGAGATAGAACCCTCTTATGTACCATACTTAAAGACCAAGCAAGTCGCCAGCTATGGTTTGATCAACAATCAAGTTACAATGCATTTAACATCAATATCTACTGTGATTTTACATGCAGTCCCTTACGAAAGAACGGATCTTTCGTTTGAAAAAAAAGAAATCACGCTGAACACATTTCCTTACGTCACTTTTGGGGTCGGTCGTCAATAGCGGACACCAAAGCCCTATGCTGCTCTTAGCTCTTTGAAATATCTCCGCTCATAGGCAGCAGGCGAGAGATAGTCCAATCGCTTCTGGCGCCTTTGGCGGTTGTAGAAGATTTCGATATACTCTGTGATCTCCTGCATCGCTTCGCGCCGGGTGGCGTAGCGGCGATGATGGACCAACTCGTTCTTCAGCATTCCCCAGAAACTCTCGATGGGGGCGTTGTCGTAGCAGTTGCCTCGGCGGCTCATCGACGCCTGCATGCCGAACTGTTCAAGTAATTTTCGGTACTCCAGGGCGCAATACTGGCTGCCCCGGTCCGAATGGTGGATCAACCCTGCCGCCGGACGCTTGGCCGCCACGGCGCGGAAAAGGGATTGGCTAACCAGGTTCCTCGTCATCCTTTCGCCCATCGCGTAACCCACGACCTCTCCGGTGAAGAGGTCTTTATGGCCGGCGAGATAGAGCCAGCCCTCGGCGGTGGGGATGTAGGTGAGATCGGTTACCCAGACCTGATTGGGGGCTTCGGCCGCAAAGTTCTGCCCCAGAAGATTCTCGGCAACCGGCAGCGAGTGGTCGGAGTTCGTTGTTGCCTTGAACTTCTTCACTTGTTTGCAGCGAATGCCATGTGCCTTACGGATGCGCTTGATCCGGTGGACCCCGACCCGAACGCCGTGCTCGGCGAGATCGGTCTGTAATCGTTCCGGTCCGTAGGTTTCCCGGGTTCTCTTGTGAGCCGCCTTGATCTCGATGACGAGCCGTGTCTCCTCTTTCTGACGTGGCGAGTCCGGGCGCTTCAGCCAAGAGTAATAACCGCTTGGCGAAACCTCCAGAGTTCGGCAGAGCAGAGGCACAGGGAACTCAGATCGAAGCTCTTTGATCACCGCGTACCGGGCAGCGACTCCTTGGCAAAGTACGCGGCGGCTTTTTTTAGGATGTCGCGCTCCTGCTTGACCTGGGCCAGTTCCCGCTTGACCCGATCGAGTTCTTGCTCGACCTCGGTCAAAGGGCGCTGCTGGCCCCCGATGTCCCCGAGCTTCCCGGCCTTGAACGCTCTCACCCAATTTTCAAGGGTGGACTTCGGCAGGGAGAGCTGGCGGGATGCCTCGTAGGCAGACACGCCGTCTTCAACAACCAATTTCACGGCCTCGCTCCGAAACTCCTTCGAGTAGCGACTGTTAGGACCTCTCATCATTTCGACACCTCCGTTAAATGGGGTAATTAACATTGGTGTCCGATTTTTTCAACTTACCCCAAAATCAGGCGACATAATACTTTTTGAAGGAACCTTGAATTTCTCTGAGTTAGCTGGCAATTGGTCAACCTCTCTAAACGATTCAAGGTTTATTCGATTTGAGAAGAATGCCTAACCAGCCGGTTAGACGCGGCCTGATGGCCGGTCAACCGGACACCCCGTTGATCGCAGAATAACAACGAAAAGGAGGCAAAATGAAAGTTATTAAATCTGGCGGTTTGTTGATTTCCTGTTGCATGTTGTGTGGATGTTTGTCCGGCGGAGTCAATTACACAAGACCAACTCAAGCTAATAATAGCAAGTCAAATTCTGTGGTCATTGAAAAATCAAAAGAAACAATATGGAAAGAATTGATTCCTGCTCTTGGGAAGGAGTTCTGGGTTATTAACAACATCGATAAGGATTCTGGATTGATTAATATAAGTTATAACGGTGATCCAGAGAAATATATAGATTGTGGAACAATCGATTCATCAGTTAGTAACGCCAGAGGAGATAGAAAATATGTTTTCCCAGCTTCAAAAGCCTACGAGAAATATGAAGCAGTGGCAAACAACAATTTGATTTTTGTTGAGAGAAAAATGACGCTAGAAGGCAGAATCAACCTGATAGTACAAGAAATCACCACAAATCAATCACAAGTAAGCGCTAATTCAAAATACGTAGTGACAAAATCTTTTATTGCGCGAGACGTGATGGGTCACAGCCAATCCGACACCGAAACAATATCATTCAATTCTGGCCAAGGTAGCTCGTTCAAGCAAGGACAGACCGAATGTTACGCTACTGGCGAACTGGAAGCTGCTGTTCTAGGATTACTTAAAAGCAAGTAAGTTCCAAGTAGCACAATGTACGCTAGAGGTAATAAAATTGCGAATTTCTCCCCTTCATTTACCAAGAACACTACCCAGTAAAGATTCAATTCGGTCTTTCGGAGACAATCAATACAGTTACGAGGCACAATTTTGGGAGCTTCAATATCAAGTTTGTCGGTATCTTGAAAGAGTACCAAGCCCCGAACTCGCAGAGCGATACACATGCATTCTCAATAATATGAAAGCGTTGATTAGTCGTGATCGAGACGTAATACCTATTCAAAGTTTTTTGAGTTCTTGGTACTGGTATCGAAAAGAGCATCTGACACGATATGAATTTGCCCTTCGCGGTCTTCAACTGCCGATTTCACCTCCCTATGAAATTGTTATTGATAACAGTTCTGACAATGCTCCTATCCGTCCTAAGCATGTCAATGCTGGCGATGTACTTTTTCGGTATGACAGCCGACAAAGTGACGAAAGTTGCCATGTTGCTGCAATGATTCGCAATGGGATAGTTCGTATTCGTCCTGCTTCTGACTTCAAGAAGATGGAGCAAGATAACGCCCGGCAGGACGAAGAGCTTTCAAAGAAATCATTTCTATCAGGGTCACACACCCGTATTACAACACAAGACGGTAGGGAACTACCCATCATCGGTAACGTTCAACAAAGCGTATCAATGCCAAATTATTACGTTTGGTGTGTGGCTTGCGATTGGGATCAGGACCTATTCGCTCATTTTAAAGCAAACTGCTGCATAGTTATTAAGGATGGCGATGAATTCGCACGCCGGCTTGAGGATGCGGCATCAGAGCTTTTGCCTGGCTGGTATTTCCACCACAATCCTGTGCAGTACTTTGACCCTTACGAAAGGCTCAAGGATGAATTTTTTGATGCGGCTATGTCCAAGGATTTTCGATTTGCCTACCAGCGTGAGTACCGGTTTCTTTGGGTTCCACAAAATGGAGAGACTGCAATAGGTTTCAAATTCCCTCAACTTGGCTGCCTGGAAGGGTTGGCTGAGATTTTTGAGTAGCAGCAATATGGCCCAACAATCGGCGGCACTCAGTCGGCTCGGAAAAATCCTCGCGCCGCTGGTGCGCCTCATAGCCGTTGAGCGAGGAGAAAGATAAAACCGAGGAGTTGCCGGTTTTATGCAGTCTGCCGGAGAAGTAACCTGGTGGAGTTTTTTGAAAAATCGGAAAAAGCAAAAAAGCCAGAAAAGGTAGGAAACATCCCGCGTCGCAGTCTTTTTGACATAATCGAAACAAGAAAAATCGGAAACGGCAGGAAAAGGCAAAAACCGAGATGAAAGAGTACCTAGAAAAGCGATACTCGTGCCCACATTGCCGACGGCAATTTACACTCCTTGATTATTCCAAATCAATTGGCTTCGGAGTGTTTCACCCGGCTTGCTGTTACGGAGGATTAGTTGAGATAAAATGCCGATCATGTGGATCGGAATCATGCCCGAGAAGACCATACGCCCTCAATTTCATTTTTGCTGTAGTGTCAATAATCATCCTTGTGGAGTGGGTGTATCTTGTGTCGGTCGGCGCAATATCATTTTTTACACTGCCACTTCTCGTAGTCAGTAATTACTGCATGCAGAATTCTGGGGACACCATATTTAATTACCTATTGACAAGCGCATTAACCATCACCAACGTGCCTCCATGGCCAGAATTGCACGCGTCATAGCAACGGGGCAACCGAAGAATGCCAACATTCTTCAATGATGAGGATTACCGAGCATATATCGCTCTGCTCGGCGAATGGTGCCGGAAATGTGGCGTAGATAGCCCCGGCACCCAGGTTACACGTGTTAAAGATTTGAGTCGTTCCCTGAAGGGTGGCTTGCCGTGAAAAGCTTCATGATTAGATATGCCATGACGGTGTCAGCAGGCATGTTTTGCGTGTTGGGCTTGCTGATGGCCGGCGATCGGCTCTTAGAGCCTGTTACCATCAGCGTGATCGTTGTGTTGTTCGCGTGGGCGGCGATTGAGTTCCTGCTGGGACGTACCCGGCCTGTGGAAGGTATCGTGCCGAGCCATCGCTTGATTGGCTTATCACGCGCGGGATGGGTGTTCTCTGTTATATACTCATGGCTAGACGTCAGGCATGGATGGACGCACGTAGATATCACGCCATCAGTTGCCGCAGCCATGCTGCTGCTATGCCTCGCCGCGCTCATCCTTCGCTTTTGGGCCATCATGCACCTTGGACCTTCGTTTACCTACGACGTGAAGCGGCCTCAAGGCAATGCGCTTGTACAAACGGGACCTTATCGGCTGGTCAGGCATCCGGGGTATCTTGGCATAGTCTTTCTGGCAACGGTTCCGGGGCTTGCTGTTGGCAGCTTGGCGGGATTTGCGGGGCTACTGGCAACCACGCTGGTCCAGACGATCATCCGCATCAATGCCGAGGACCGCATGCTTGAAGAAAATTTTGGTGAAGCTTTTCGCGAATATGCGCGCAAGACGCGCCGGCTTTTGCCGTATCTGTACTGAAAAACGATCTGGTGTTTGAGAGGAACCTAGTGGGCAGAGCGTTCTACGCGAAGTTGGGTTTTGAGTTCATGCACAAGAAGGTACACGATCAGACAGGTTTCGAACTCATGCGGCTGCGGCTGGCAGCAAATCGGAATTCCGGGGGCACCTTATTTAATTGTAAATGAGATACGTAAGGTGTCCCCGGAATTTAAAAGACCCCATTAGTCCCCTGTAAGATTCTCCTTGTTTACCCTCCTGCAGAAGATATACTTCTATGGTTAATTCTTCACAACTCCGAGGAAGAAAGGATTACCAGATGAAGGCGATGATTGCAGCAGTACTGTTGTTAAGTGCCGGGGCTGCCTGGGGGGGTGATGCAACCTCCGGCTGCGTGATCTGCCATGGTGACAGGGTTTCTCTCAGGGAGCAGGGGGCTGAGGCCATGTATCTCGATCCTGCACAGGTCGATCGCGAAGTCGGGATGAACGGAAAACCGACCTGCGTGGACTGTCACCTCGGTGACCCAAAAGCCCGGGACAAGGTTTCAGCCCATAAGGGCATGCTGGCTCCTTTTCTGGTAGCTGCAGGTAAAACCCTTAAGGGACAGGCAGTTCCCCGTGCTGCAGTTGGAGCTCTTCAGCCGTTGGTGCCGAAGGGGGACGGCATGAACAGTATGATTCCAAATGGTGATCCCCAAAAATTGGAAGCTGCCGGGATCAAGCGGATAGTCGGCATCCAATGGCATGACCGTGATCCCGATACGATGGCCTATGCACCGAAAGTGGCGGAACAGACCTGCGGCAAGTGCCATGGAAGTACGGTGAAGGACTATAACCGTTCCGCAAAGGGATTGACCAAGAACCAACGGGCGTTCCGCGATTGGACTGAGAAACAGCCCGGACCACAAAACTGCGGTATGTGGCCCGGTCAGAACGAGGAACTGATTCGCAGTCGGACGGCAATTCCCTATACTGCGGCGATGAATGGGGCCATGGAGCGGTCATGCAATATGTGTCATGCTTCGTGCAACGACTGCCATTTCAAGCCGGTTGCCGGCAAGGGAACCCATGCGTTTGGCAAGCCGGATACTCCCAGCTGTTATGGTGAGGGAAGGGGTAGTATCTGCCACGCCGGGCCCATGGATCGTCGCCGCGGAGCCGGCTACGTGCGTGGCGAGTATGCATTCCCGGCGAATCTGCCCCAAGGCGCCCATGTCAAGGCCGGTCTGGAATGCCTTGATTGTCACAAGCCGGTCAACCACCAATTCGGACATTTGGCCGCTGATGATGCCCGAAATGCCTGCAAAAAATGTCATGCTGCTATTGTCAAGGCGGTGGCTGCCTCAAAACACAGAAAGGTCGACTGCACATCATGCCATATTACGGTTTCCGGGGCATATCAGTATACATTCTGGGGACAGGGGCATTACTACGGGGTGGAGACCCCCTATGGTAAACACAAGGAATACTACGGTACCCGAGATCTGCCCACCATTATCAAAAATCCTGCCGGCCGCTGGATTCCGGTCAAGCCATATCCCATGGCGGTGTTGAATCAAACCAAGGAATTAGGGCCGACCGGACTGCTGTTCCGTGCTATTCCCAAGCGTTCCGTGCCGGGTAACCCAAAGATCGGCGAACCGCTGACATTCGAAGTCTCACGGAAAGCCACCGATGTGAATGATGCCTATATTGTGGTGGGAACTCGCAAGGACCTGGCGTCGGGCAACAACGCAGTTCTCTGGATTCAGATGGATAAACTAAGCCATGCCATGGGCAAGCCTCGCAATTGCGGAAGCTGTCATGACAGCAGTGCTCAGGTCGGTAAGTCGGAGTGGAGTTTCTTTGAAGATCGTGACGTAACCAAACCATTTGCGGGGAGTTATACAATTGTTGCCGATAATAACGGAATCCGTTTCACTGACGTGAGGTGGGAGCAGCCGAGTCTGGCACCAAACCGCAAACTTGAGGATTTCGCCCCGTTTGCTGTATTGCCGGCCACTGCCTGGGACGTGGCGGGAATAAACTTTGCCATTCCCTATAACAAGAAGCGGACCGATGCGGCACGCGATGAACTCGGGCGCTTTCTGGCAGAACTGGAAAAGAAAGGTGACAGCTCCAAAACCGCTGAGCTTCGCATGATTGCTTATCATAACCTGGCGATGGCGAAAAAGATGCTGAAGACTATGAAATAAATAGTGTTTTGTGGTGGACGAAGAAGGCCGCGTCCCTTTCGGAGCGGCCTTCTTTTGTGGATACTCATCACGAGAGGAATGCTGAGTTCCGTGAGTTCCGGGGACACCATACCTAATTCAAGAGAGATGAGTATGGTGAGAGGTGGCCCCTAACCCTCATTGACAATTTACCCCCAAAAATGGATACTATGATGTACTTTAAGCAACCAAAGATCACTATAGTATCCAGGTGACGTATGCCATCATCACAAAACAGAACGTACCTCCCTGCTACCCGCGAGGCGACGGAACTCCTCGGCAAGCTAATCCGACTGGAGCGGCGGGAGCGCAGGATGTCTGAGGCCGAATTAGCCGGACGCGCTGGTATAGCTCGCCGGACATTGCAAAGAATCGAACGCGGCGATCCGGGGTGTGCAATCGGGTTATTTTTCGAACTGGCTGTCTTAGTGGGGGTGACGTTGTTTGACTCTGACGACCGTTCCACTATTACTATGCATTTAGATCGGGTGAACGACAGGCTCGCAGTCCTGCCCAGCCGGATCAGGTCTTCGACAAAGGTTCATGATGAATTCTAATCTAACAGAGCTATATGTCTGGATCTGGCTTCCGAACGAGACAGAACCGGTTGTTGCAGGGAGACTCGCGGCGCAGGGGCGGACCTACATCTTTAACTATGGCCGCAGCTACTTGGAACGCCACAATGCCATACCTATTTACGACGCCGAGTTGCCGCTGACGTCCGGCGTCATCCCCCTCGTTGCAGGACTCACTATGCCGGGTTGCTTGCGTGACGCATCCCCCGATGCGTGGGGGCGTCGGGTAATTCTGAATAAAAGGTTTGGTAAAACAGCCTTACAGATTGACCCGGGGAGTATTGATGAACTGAGCTATCTGATCGAGTCCGGCTCAGATCGGATAGGGGCGCTCGATTTCCAACGTTCTCCAACGGAGTACATACCCAGGCTTGCTTCCGGCGCTCCCTTGGAAGAGCTGATCAAGGCCGCCGAATTGGTCGAAAAGGGAGTGCCGCTCACTCCTGAACTTGCTCAAGCGCTGCAGCATGGTACCTCTATTGGCGGGGCACGGCCGAAAGCATTGGTGCAAAGCGACAATCACAAGTTCATTGCCAAATTTTCTACTTCAACCGACCTTTACTCAGTTGTTAAAGCCGAGTTTATCGCCATGAAGCTGGCGCTTATGGCTAGTTTGCACGTGGCCCCGGTGAACCTTTTGCAAGTAGCCGGCAAGGACGTTTTAATGGTGGAGCGATTTGATCGTGTTGCAGCGCCTGCCGGTTGGCAACGGAAAGGGATCGTTTCCGCATTGACGATGCTGCAGCTGGACGAGATGATGGCACGGTATGCGAGCTATCATGATTTGGCGAATTTGGTGCGGCAACGATTCATGCGTGCCCCGTCAACGCTGAGAGAACTCTTTTCCCGCCTTGCCTTCAACATCTTAATCGGCAACACCGACGACCACGCCCGTAACCATGCTGCTTTTTGGGATGGTCGCATGCTGCAGCTTACCCCTGCTTACGACATTTGCCCGCAGTCGCGGACCGGGCGGACAGCATCGCAGGCAATGCAGATTTCAGACGGCCAAAACTCAAGCCAGATTACCACCTGCCTGAAAGCGGCTCCACACTTCCTGCTCAACGAAGCAGAGGCGGGCCTGATCATTGAAGGGCAGATCCGTTGTATTGAGGAGAACTGGTCAACGATCTGTGAAGAAGCGGAGTTGAGCGAGATTGACCGCAACCTGATGTGGAGAAATCAGGTGCTTAATCCCTTTGCCTTTGAAGGGTTAGAGGGCAGTTCGCTCGATGGGTTAGCAAAAAAGTACCGTTAAGCCAATGGAAGACAGTGGGGTCAGGAAGTTTTTGCCTTCTTGCTATGCTGGGAGGTGCCTTTTATGTGATTATCAGGCTTCCAGCGCTGAGTTCCGGGGACACCGAGTTCCGGGGACACCATACCTAATTCAAGAGAGATGAGTATGGTGTCCCCACGAATTCCCCCCAGAGTTCCCCAAAATTCTGCCGCCGAGAGGAAATAATGATGAAACTGCTTGCCCGCACTATTTTCTTGAGCTTAGCACTACTATTCGCCAGCTGCGGAGACAGGAACCATTCTCCCGAGGCCATGGTTTCTGGACACGTGACCAAACTCCAATTCAACACGGCCCCTTCGGGGGCACAGGGCAACGTGGTTGCCAAGGCAGCGTTCGCCAACTTTAGCGGGGCAGTCGTAGAGGCATTCTTGGTAGACGACTATGGGAACAAGAAAGACGGTTCTCTCGGGACAGCGGTGTGCGATTCTTTCGGAACCTATCGGATGACTCTGCCAGCGGAGACCAGGAAGGCCGGCGTACTCGTTATCGGAGTCATGCTGGATGACCCGACTAGTGCTATGCGTGCCTTCATCACAGGTCCAATTGTTGACATCGACCCAGTATCCGAGTACGTGTTCCGAGACACAATACGACCTGGACATCCTCTTGGACAGGTACCTGCCTCTGACCTTGTTGCTCACACCGAGTCTGTCCGATTCTCCATCCAAGAGATCAGCTTTGATCAAGCCGAAACCCTGTCGGATGCCCTTGTGGCAATCTACACTTTCTGCAATCCGCCGCTTTTGGGCAATAGCGAGCTATCGGTCCAAGCTGTGGCTGACGCGATTACGCGCTACCTCGAGCTTCGCCCCAATTCAGCAGACACCGTGGAGGGGATCAGATGCTGGTGGATAGATTGGGGGATGTACCAAGGATCGGACGTAACAACTCAGATAGCCTTGGAGCTTCTTGAGCAGCAGGGCGTGGTAGAGCAACTGGCAATCGGGAACCGAATCTTTTGGCGGAAGAAACGGGCATGAGACTGGTCTTTTCTCTCAGCCCTGCATTCATAATAGCCGCGATGTGCTTCTCGGCCTCTGTTTGTCCAGGGGTCCGTGCCGAGGATTCGGCCACCTATGAATGGACGGATGACCAGGGGACGGTTACGTTTTCCGACAATCCGGCGCGCATTCCGGACAACCAGAGGAAACGGGTCAAAAAGAGAGCGGACATCACAGGAGAAGCGTCTCAGGCGGTGATTGAGCAGAAGACCGCCCCTGTCAAAAAGCAGCAGCCGCAGAGGGTGGAAAGCTATGGCGGTCATGGCGAGGGCTGGTGGCGACAACAATTTTCCAACACCCGGGCGGAGATAGCGCAAACCAGGGCCGACCTGGAAACCAAGCGGCAGAACCTCAAAACCCTCCATTACAAAATGGCCGTAAGCAACGCCACGACCCAGGGCATATTCGGCAATCCCAGGGAAAACCGGAACAATTACCGGGCCGCGCACGATGATATCCGCGAGGGCGAAAAACAGCTCGAGGCTCTGGAGCAGAAACTCGTCGACCTGGAAGGTGAGGCGGCACGCCATGGAGTCCCGTTTGAATGGCGCAGATGATGCCGCAAGGGAGGCCATCAGGAGGGAAAAAAGGGGACAGGCTGCTTTTATATCGGCTGTAATAAACCTGCCTGCCCCCTCGTTATCGCAGACCACCACCCCCCGGATCACTTTTTATTTCCCGCATTTCGTCGTTGCATCGAACAGAGCTCCTGCCTCCTGAAGATCGGCGCACCTGACCGGATCGAAGCTCTCCCCCAATCTGTTGGTTGCCGTGTCATAGATCGACACGGAGTGAAACCTGGATTGCCGTAAATCCGCTCCCGTGAAATCCGCTCCCTTCAGTTTTGCATCCCTGAGTAGTGTGCCGTTGAACGTTGCCCCTCGAAAGGTGGCCCCTTCAAGGTCCAGGGAACCGAGATCGGTTGACGAAAGATCGGCAAAGGAGAAGTTTGCCCCCCTCAGCACGGCACCGCTGAGATTGGCATACTTGAGCTTGGCCCCCGAGAAATCCGCATTGGTCAGGTTTGCCTGGCTGAAGTTGCCCTTTTCGACGTTCACCTTGCGCATGTCGGCACCCGACAGGTTCGCGCCAATGAACTTCGAATGGTGGATGTATGCCCCGCTGCAGTGTGCCGAAGTCATGTCGGCCTTATTGAATATCGCCTCATCCAGGCTTGCACCATCCATGTGAACGCCGGTCAGGTTTGCGCCGGTAAAGTTGCACTCGCCACAGTCATCAATTGCGGCTGCACGCAGGTCAGCCCCGGTGAAGTTGGATTCGTCCAGCTTTATTCCCTTGAGATCAACCCCCTTCAAGTCGGCACTCACAAAGTCACAATGTTCGCACTCTCCGAGCGATTTGGCGCGTTCGATCACCAGGGGGTCGAATGCGTGGGCCGTAGCAATGCTCAAAAGACCGAATACGGCTAATGTCACCAGCTTGGTGAACATTGGGAACCTCCTTGGAAGCGGAATAAAATTCCTGTCAATTATATCATCTGCATGCGTCCCGACAGAAAATGCCCGGCAATGAATACCCCCGGCCCGCCCCATTGCACTTTGCACCGATCGCAACTACAATCCCCCCCCATGACCCACGACACCCTGTTCACCTATCGTCCCATCGGCATCCTGCGTTCCCCCTATGCCCGCCGGATTGACGCGCCCCATCAGGGCACGGTGGTGGAGGGGACGGAAACCGGGGAGCCGGCGCTTGCCACCCTGGAGCTTCACGAGTGGCTGGACGAGAGCGCGATCCGGGACCTGGGCGGCTTCGACAGGCTGTGGCTCATCTTTGCCTTTCACCTGAGCGAGGGCTGGAAAAGCCGGGTCAAGCCGCCGCGGGGCGGGCCGAAGCGGGGCGTCCTGGCCACCCGGGCCCCCCACCGGCCCAATGCCATCGGCCTGTCGGCGGTGGAACTGGTGGCCGTGGATGGCCGGACGCTCCACCTGCGGGGAGTGGATCTCCTGGACGGCACCCCCGTGCTGGACATCAAACCCTACGTCCCCTACGCGGATGCCTTTCCCGACGCCAGAGCCGGCTGGATCGACGAAGTTGATGCGGAGCAGGGGCGCCACTCCGCGCCGGGGCCCCGCAAACCCCGCTAGCCGCCCTTCCCTTGCCAAAGACAGGCTTTCGGCTACCATTACAGAACTATGAGCCATTGGTATCCCCACGAGTTCGCCGCCCACATCTGCCGGCAGCTGAAAACCGAGGTCCCGGAGCGGCCCCGGGAGGACTGCCCCGGCTGCTCGATCCTGTCCGTGCTCCTCTCCACCTGCTACCAGGCGAGCCTGATGCGGGAGGAGGAGCGCCAGGTCCGCTTCCGCCTGATCTTCCGCGAACCCGAACGGTTCCCGGCGGGCCAGGATCCTCCGGACGGCCTGCACCGCATGGTTTTCCTGGAACCGCGCCCCTGCACCGAGGATGAGCTGCGCCGCCTCTCGCCGGCAATCAGCTTCGACCGCGCCATGATCGGGGTGAACCTGAATACCGACGGGAAGCTGCAGATCTGGGGCGTGGTCCACTCGGGCACCCGCTGGATGCAGGCGATCCACGGGGGCACCCAGTTGATCAACCCGGTACCCGATTCGCTCATCGTGTTCGTGACCGGGCCGGGACGAATCAGCGTGTCGGTGGGATCGACCATGATCGCCGGCCTGCGGGGCGGCCGGGTGGTCAGCATGGCGCGGGAGGTCTTCGCCGCCTCATGGCTCAGGGAGATATTCGCCACCCACCGGGACGAGTTGTGGGACCTGCACCAGGATGCGCGCCAGAAGTCCGGCGACATCTGGCCTCCCATTGACCCGGAATTCCCGGTCATCCTCGGCCAGAACCTGCTCCGCCGGGTCATCAGCCTGATGCGCAGCTATCGCCACGGCGGCACCCTGCTGATCATCCCCAGCGAGCGGACCGATGAGCTGAAACAGGCCAATCCCTACCTGAACATCAAGTACCCGTTTCTGACCGACATCGGCCGGCGGCGGATCTTCCCGCACATCGTCGGGATCATGAACGAATTCGCCCGGGTGGCCAGCAGGTCGCAGCGGGAGTGCAGGCCCCTGGGGTGGGACGAATACCTGGCCCTCAGCGATCCGGTCCTGACCCGGATGGACGAGGCCCTGTTCGAGCTGGCCCACTTCGTAGCCGATCTCTCCCTGGTGGACGGGGCGGTGGTGCTGAACCGGAGGTTCGAGGTGCTCGGGTTCGGGGCGGAGATTTCCGGCGGGCTGGAGAACGTGACCCGGTTGCACGTGGCCCTGGATATCGAGGGAGAGACCCGGCAACCCGAGGCGGTCAAGGGGCGCGGAACCCGCCACCGGTCGGCCTACCGGCTCTGCAACGCCCTCCACGATGCCCTGGCCATCGTGATCTCCCAGGACGGCCAGGTACTGTTCGTCCACTGGCATGACGGCGACGTGACCTGCTGGGACCAGGTGGCCACCAGCCTGCTCGACTTCTGATTCATTCACGCGGGGAGGTTATTCCCGTCATCCGCAGATCCCCAAAAGCGTTCACCCGCGCCGGGGCCCCATTTCCGCCGGCACGGTTGTCCCCTGCCGCCCCTGCTGGTATGATGAACAGGCCATGATCATCGAAGCCCGCGACCTATCAAAAACCTACACCGTCGGCGACCGCCGCATCCAGGTCCTCGACAGGGTCTCCCTGGCCGTGGGACCGGGGGAATTCCTGGTCATCGAGGGAGAGAGCGGCAGCGGCAAGAGCACCCTGCTCTCGCTCCTGTCGGGGCTCGACCGCCCCGATTCAGGCCGGGTCATCATCGAGGGGCGCGACATCACCGACCTCTCCGAGGACGATCTGGCCCCCCTGCGCAACGAAACCTTCGGCTTCGTGTTCCAGTCGTTCCACCTGGTGCCATCCCTGTCGGCCCTGGAGAACGTCATGTTCCCGGCGGAGCTTCGGGGGGACGGGGCGGCCCGGGAGAAGGCAGAGGCGCTCCTGGCCCGGGTGGGGCTCACGGGACGGGCCGCAAGCCTGCCTCACCAGCTCTCCGGGGGCGAGCGGCAGCGCTGTGCCATCTGCCGGGCCCTGGTGAACGACCCGCGCATCATCTTCGCGGACGAGCCCACCGGCAACCTGGATTCGGTGAACGGCCGGGGGATTCTCGATATCCTGCTGGAGCTGCACCGGGAGCGGCGGACAACGCTTGTCCTGGTGACCCACAGCCCCGAGATCGCCCGCACCGCCGACCGGGTGGTGCGGCTCCACGACGGCCGGATTCAGGCCCCATGACCCTCCACGGCCGCCTCCTCCGCCGCCAGCTCGCCACCTCGCGCCGCCAGTCGGCCATATTCGTTCTCTGCGTAGCCCTCTCCATCGTTACCCTGGTTTCCCTGGCCGGCTTCGGCAGGAGCGTCCACAGCTCCATGCTGCGGGACGCCCGGGCCCTCCACGGGGGAGACGTGATCGTGGAGTCCCGCTCGCCCCTGTCGCCGGGGCTCACGGCGGCGGTGGACCGGATCATCGCGGCGGGCAAGGCCCAGGGCGCCCGCATCAACGAGTTCTACTCCATCATCCGCCCGGCAGGGCGGGAGGACTCCCTCCTGGCCCACATCAAGGCGGTGGAGCCGGGCTATCCCTTCTACGGCACCGTGGATCTGGCCTCGGGCCGCCCTTTCCGGCAGGTGCTGGCGCCGGGCCGGGCCATTGCCGAGCAGACCCTGCTGGACCGGCTCGGCCTCCGGGTGGGAGACCGGCTCCGGCTGGGGGACGCCACCCTGGCCGTTGCCGACGTGGTCACCCAGGAACCGGACCGGCCCGTGAACGTCTTTTCCCTGGGGCCCCGCCTCTTTGTGGCCGCCGCCGATCTCCCCTCCCTGGGGCTGGTGGGCCAGGGGAGCCGGGTGAGCCACACCATCCTCCTGAAGGTGGCGAACCCCAGGGAGACCGACCGGATCGCCGCGGAGCTGCGGACATCGGCCCTGCGCGACCGGGAGCGGGTCGACACCTACCGCACCGCCCAATCGGGGGTGAAGCGCTTCTTCGACAACTTCCTCTTCTTCCTGAACCTGATCGGCATCTTCACCCTGCTCCTGGCCGGCATCGGCATCCAGAGCTCCCTGGCCGCCTACCTGGCCGAGCAGCGGCCATCCATCGCCGTGATGAAAGCCCTGGGGGCCACGGGCCGCTTTCTGGTGGTCCACTACGTGGCAGTGGCCTCGGTGCTGGGGATCGTGGGAACGGCGCTGGGGATCGGGGCGAGCTTCCTCCTCCAGGGGGTCTTGCCGGAGCTGTTCCGGGGACTGTTGCCGGCCACGGTGGAGTTCCGCATCGCGGCGCCGGCCGTGGCAGAGGGGCTCGTGCTCGGCTTTTTGACCGTGACCCTCTTCACCCTCCTTCCGCTCTGGCAGCTGCGGGCGGTGAAGCCCCGGGCCATCCTGGGCAAGGAGGAGGAGCCGACGGTGCGCAGCCGCGCGGTCTGGGTCACGACGGGAGCCGTGGTCCTCTTCTTCCTGGCCATGGTTCTCTGGAAGGTGGAGGAGCCCCGGAGCGGCATCAACTTCGTGCTGGGGGTGGGGGGGCTGATCCTCCTGTCGCTTGCCTGCACCGAGGCGGTGCTGCGGCTCCTGCGCAGGGCGCGGCCCCGGCGGCTCGCAGCGCGCCAGGCCCTGCGGGGGCTCTTCCGCCCGCGCAATGCCACCCGGCCCATCATCGTCACCCTCACGGCGGCCCTGGCGGTGATCTTCGCCATCACCCTGGTGGAGCGGAACCTGGATGCCTCCTACATCCGCTCCTATCCCCCGGACGCGCCGAACCTGTTCTTCATCGACATCCAGCCGGGCCAGAAGGAGGATTTCAGCCGTGCCCTGGGGATGCCGGCCCTGTTCCACGCCATTGTCCGGGGGACCGTCACCGCCATCAACGGCCTCCCGGTCGACCGGGAGGCGGAGCGGCGCAAGCGGGGGGACAACCTGTCCCGCGAATTCAACCTGACCTACCGGGACAGCCTGCTGGAGGACGAGCGGATCGTCGAGGGGAAGAGCCTGTTCCGTCCCGACTGGCAGGGGGTCCAGGTGTCGGTCCTGGACACGGTGGTGGAGATGAGCCCCATGGCGGTGGGCGACGTGATCACCTTCCGGGTGCAGGGGGTGCCGATCGAGGCCCGGATCTCCAGCATCCGCACCCGGACCAGGGCCGCGGTGCAGCCCTACTTCTACTTCGTGTTCCAGCCCAGCGTGCTCAGGGATGCCCCCCAGACCCTCTTCACCGCGGTGCGGGTGGAAAAGCCGGGCATAGCGCAGCTCCAGAACCGGATCGCGGCCCGCTTCCCCAACGTGAGCATCTTCGACCTGACCGAGACCGTGGCGGTCTTTGCCCGGGTCATGGGGCGGCTCTCGGTCATCGTCCGCTTCTTCACCCTGTTCAGCGTGGTGGCCGGGGCCCTGATCATCGTCAGCTCAGTCATCGCCACCCGGCATGCCCGGTTGCGGGAGGCGGTCTTCTTTACCATACTGGGTGCCCGGGGCAGGTTCGTCCTGTCGGTTTTCACCATGGAGAACCTGATCATCGGCGGGGTAAGCGGATTCCTGGCCCTGGGCCTCGCCCAGGCGGCCAGCTGGATCGTCTGCACCCGGGTCCTGGACGTCTCCTGGCAGGCCTTCCCGGCCGTGAGCGCCGCCCTGGTGGCGGCAACGGTGGCGCTGGTGGTGGCCGTGGGGCTCGGGGCGTCCCTGTCAATAATCAGGAAAAAGCCGGTGGTCTTTCTGCGGGAGCAGGCCGAGGAGTAGCGGCGCCGTCGGGACCGGAATACGGAGGCATATCGTGAATCTCAGGAAAAGTCTGATGGCGGTTATTGCGCTGACCGCCCTGGCCGGGTGCGACCGCAGGGAGGCGGCCCGGCCCGCTGCTCCGGCGCAGCAGGAGGCCCAGGCCACGGCAGGGACCATCGTGGCGGTGGGGGACAGCCTCACCGCCGGCTACGGCCTCGACGAACACGATGCCTACCCGGCCCAACTGGAGCGGCTGCTGCGGGAGGCCGGTCGCCCCTGGCGGGTGGTGAATGCGGGAATCAGCGGCGAGACGAGCAGCGGCGCCCTGTCGCGCGTGAACTGGGTCCTGACCCTGAAGCCGGATATCGTTATCCTGGTCACCGGCGCCAATGACGGCCTGCGGGGGATCGACCCGAAGGTGACGGAAAAGAATCTCGACGAGATGGTCCGCACGCTGAAGGAGCGCAACGTCACCGTGGTCCTGGGCGGGATGAAGATGGTCGCGAACCTGGGCCGGGACTACACCCGCGCCTTTGCCGCCGTCTACCCGGCCGTGGCGAAGCGCCACGACCTGATCCTGATTCCCTTTTTCCTGGAAGGGGTTGCAGGGCGCCCCGACCTGAACCAGGCCGACGGCATCCACCCCACGGCCGAGGGATACCGGATCGTGTCCGATACGGTACTTCCCTACGCGATCAAGGCCATCGACCAGACTCCGCCATCCGGCGGCTAAAATCAAATGGCGTATCACATCCAACATCAATCTTTACTACATAGTATCACTCAGAAAATACCCCTCACACCCCGCACTTGGAACGATTGAAAATACGGGCCATATTCAGTCATTCCGCGGCAACGCGTCACCCTTTTCCGTAAAACATCATTTTGCACTTCATGCTTTATTCGACGATTTTTAGAAATTAGATCTAAAGTTTCGACCTGCCGCTCCGAAAAGCGTTTGTATACATATCGGCACTATTCTTGATTGCAGAGACAAATCGAGCAGTTCGGTTCCATTGTGGCACTGAAAGGACGGGTTTTCCCCCATGACGACTCTGCCGACCCTATCGACCGGAAGCGCGACAGCAGGTGCCCCCCTGCAGGTGGTTGTGTTCTCCGTGGGGAGTGAAGAGTACTGCTTCGAGATCCTCAAGGTCCGGGAAGTCATCCGGACCGTTCCCATCACCGCCGTGCCCAGCGCCCCGCCCCACGTGGAGGGGATCATCAACCTGCGGGGCGCGGTTGTCCCCATCATCGACTTCCGCAAACGGTTCAACATCACCGGCGAGTGCACGGTGGACGAATCGGAAAAGGTGGTGATCGTCGCCGCCGCCGGGAGCACGACCGTCGGTTTTACCGTGGATGCCCTGAGCCAGGTGCTGAAGGTGCCGCGGGATGCCGTTTCCCCACCCCCCACCGGCGTTGGCGACCAGGGCGGCGAGGCCATAACGGGCGTTGCCTCCATGGGAGACCGCCTGATCATCGTGCTCGATATCGAGCGGCTGTTTTCCGAGGATGAACTCACCAATCTGACAGGAGTGGCCTGACCATGTCCGACCTCATGACTACCCGAGCCGCCCTCCAGGAAACCATGACGTTTCTCGGCGCCATCGCCAGCGGCATGGAGGAGGCCATCGGCGAATCCGCCAACAGCATCACCTACCTAGCCGGCAAGCGGCTCGGCATGCAGTTTTCCGCCGACATCCGGAAGACCGACGACGTGGAAGAGGCCCTGGCCGCCGTCCGCACGGTGCTCCAGGACAACAACTGCCTCTGGCACTTCGAGACGTTCCAGGCCCACGACCGGCCGGCCCTGATCCAGGCCACCGACAACGGCGACGAGGATATCCACCTGGTCTTCCGGGACTGCATGATCCGCCAGTCCCTGTTCCGATTCGGGCACCACCAGAAGGGCTCCCTCTGCACCATGATGTTCGGGTTCTTCTCCGGCGCGCTCCTGAACGTGATGGGGGTCGATTCGACCCTGGAGATCATGCACGCCGGCGAGAACGCCTGCCTGAAGCGGCTGGTGATCCACAAGAAAAGGGAGGAGAAACCGTGAGCACCGTCCCGATCAACCTGGAATGGCTCAGCGACTGCTCCGGCTGCCATATCGCCATCGTGGACCTGCACGAAAAGATCCTGTCGGTCCTGGACTCGGTCACCATCCAGCGCTGCCCGGTTCTGACCGACGTGAAGGATTACCCCAAGGCGAAAGTGGGGCTGGTCTCCGGCGCCATCCGGACCGAGCACGACCGCCACGCGGCCATGGAGATGCGCAAGAGCTGCGACCTGATCATTGCCTGGGGCTCCTGCGCCGTGTACGGCGGGATCGCCGGGGCCGGCAACGTCCACTCCTGCCAGGAGATCATGGACACGGTCTACACCGGCAACAAGACCACGGCGACCACCACTCCGCCCACGAGGGAAGTGTCGGCCCTGGAGCCGTCCGTATCGCCGCTGGACAGCGTGATCGACGTGGACCTCTACCTCCCGGGCTGCGCCCCCCACCCGGCCTTTGTCTTCGATGCCCTCCTGGCGCTCCTGGAAGGACGCTCGCCCCGTATCGCCAACCGGGAGACGGTCTGCGCCCGCTGCCGGAGAACCATGGAAAAGACCGAGGTGGACCGGATCAGGAAGAATTCGGAAGGGGTTCCCGACCCGGACCGCTGCTTCCTGAGCCAGGGCTACCTCTGCATGGGGTCGGTGACCCTGGACCGCTGCATGTCCCCCTGCCCCCTGAACGGCATCCCGTGCAGCGGCTGCGCCGGCGCCACCATGCAGGTGCTGGCCGAGCCCAACCGCGACATCAGGACCGAGATCGCCGAGCGGATGTCGCGCCTGACCAGCATCCCGCGCGAGTCCATTGTCCGGGAAATCGAGCGGACGGCCAAGACCCACTATTCCTACACCATGGCCACCCCCATGATCGGCGAGAAGCCCACCTTCCTGATCCGGAAATGGACCGACGAGGAACGAGACGACTATGAACAAGACCATAACCATTGATCCCGTCACCCGCATCGAGGGGCACGCGCGGGTCTTCATCGACCTGGACGATGCGGGTGGGCTCACGGCCGCGGGGCTCGTGGTGAACGAGCTGCGCGGTTTCGAGAAGATCCTGACCGGCATGGACGCGGACCGGATGCCCCTGGTCACGGCCCGCATCTGCGGGGTCTGCCCCACGGCCCACCACCTGGCCGCCACCAACGCCCTGGACAATGCCGCGGGCGTGGAGCCGCCACCGGCCGCGAAACTGCTGCGCGAACTCATGTACATGGGGCACGTGATCCACTCCCACTGCCTCTCCCTGTTCGTGCTGCAGGGCCCCGACCTGGTCCTGGGCCTCGACGCCGACCCCGCCGTCCGCAACGTGGTCGGGGTGGTGCAGGCGGCCCCGGATATCGCCAAGAAGGCCCTCCAGTGCCGCTCCATCGGCCAGAAGATCAACGAGCTGGTCGGCGGGCGGGGCACCCACCCCGTCACCTCGGTGGCCGGCGGGATCGCCTTCGTGCTCGACGCCGACCGGGAGCGGCAGCTCAACGCCTGGATCAACGAGGCCCGCGACCTTGTGCTGGAACTGGCGCCCGTGGTGAAGCAGCTCCTGATGAAGATGCTCGACACCCATCCGGCCATGCTGCAGCAGTGGGTCGCCCCGGCCTGGAGCGTCGGCACGGTCAAGGCCGACGGCACCCTGGCCCTGGTAAACGGCGAGATCCGGGCCGTGGATGAGGGCGGCGCCCTGAAGGCCCGGTTCCCCTCGGCCGATTACGATTCGTACATGTCCGAGTCGGCGGTGGAGTTCTCCTACATGAAGCAGGTTTCCTTTGTGGACGGGGACAATCGCCACGACTACCGGGTGGGCCCCCTGGCCCGGCTCAACGTCTCCGAGCGCTACGGCACCCCCCTGGCGGACCGGGAGCGGGAAGAGTTCATCCGTACCGTGGGCCGTCCCTGCCACGCCAATGCGCTCCAGCCCTGGGCCCGTCTCATCGAGCTCCTCCACTGCACCGAGCGGGCCGGGGAAATCATGGCCGATCCGGCCATCCACGGCGAGACCCGGGTGCCGGTCACCTTCTCCGGCGGCCGGGGCGTGGGGCACGTGGAGGCGCCCCGGGGCACCCTGATCCACGACTATGAAATCGACGAGAACGGCATTGTCCGGGCGGCGAACCTGATCGTGGCGACCCAGCAGAATTACGCCCTGATCAACGCCATGATCGCCCAGGCCGCCACATCCCACGTCATCAACCGCCCCGACGACCAGGCGCTGCTCAATGCGGTTGAGTTCGGCATCCGCTGCTACGACCCCTGCCTCTCCTGCGCCACCCATGCCCTGGGCGCCATGCCCCTGGAAATCGTCGTGAACCGTGCCGCAAGGCCCCGCGTCATCCGGAGGAACTGCTGATGGTCGAGATCAAGGTCCATGAAGAGGCGTGCCGGGGCTGCCGGATGTGCGTCGACATCTGTCCCACCACGGTCTTTGCCTTTGACGAGGAAAAGCGGCTCTGCGTGGTGGAGCACCAGGAGGACTGCATCGCCTGCCTGAGTTGCGCCTATATCTGCCCCTCGGGGGCCATCGGCCAGGAGAACTATCACGTGGTCAAGAACTTCTACCGCGATCTGGCCTTCTGCACCAAGATGGAGAAGTTCATATGAGCGCGATCACCGAACAGGTCACCCTTGACGACCACGTCAACGCCGCCACGGAAGTGGCCTTCCTGCTGGACATCTTCGCCGCCACCGTCGACAACGTCATGGGCGGGGCAACGGCCTCGGTGGGCCGGATCGCCGGTCGGGAGATGGCGCGGAAGCTGCCGGTCCACCTGACCAACCCCACCCTGGACGAGGTCGTGGCGATCCTCAACTCCCGCATGGAAGCCGGCTACCGGTTCCGGCTGGAGGGGGACGGCACCGAGCGCACCCTCCTGTTCGACCACTGCGTCCTGCGGGAGGTCTGCGCCAAGCGGGGCCTCACCATGGGTACGGCCCTGTGCCGCCTCTTCCACGCCTACCTGGACGGCATCCTGAACGAGCTCATCTGCCGCCCGGTGAAATCGGAGGTCGTGTCATGCGGGGACCAGTGCCGACTGAACCTCAGGACCCAGTAGCGGCTCCGGGGGTCGTGGTGGTCTGCGTCGGCAACGACCTGGTGGCTGACGACGCCGTGGGGTACGAGATCCACCGGCGGCTGGCCGGGGCGCCCCTCCCCGCGGGCGTGCGGCTCCACTACGCGGCCGTGGGCGGGATCGCCCTCCTGGACTACCTGGCCGGCGGGGAAGCGGCCATGATCGTGGTGGACGCGGTCCAGTTCGGCGCACCGGCCGGGACGATCCACCACCTTGCGTGGGACGAACTCCCGAATTTCGGGGGCGGGTCCATCTCGGCCCATTCCATCGGCCTGAAGGAAACCATGGACATCGGGAAGCTCCTCTACCCGGAGCGGCTGCCGCCGACGGTGACCCTGGTGGGAATCGAGGGGCGCTGCTTCGACCGGCCCCGCGACGCCATGTCGCCGGAGGTGGCATCAGCCATAGAACCGGCCGTCGCCCTGATCCGTAACTATCTCCATACTCTCGGACAAGGAATCTGACATGAAGAAATCAGGCGCCAAACCAGCGGAAGTGACCCTGCACCGTGAAATCCAGCGACTTGCCGAGGCCATGATGCACGGAAGACTCGACGAACGGGGGGACCCTGCGCAGTTCGCCGGCGACGACGCCGCACTGGTTCTCATGGTCAACCGGATGCTGGACACCCTGGTGACGCCGCTGCGCCTGGCCGCCGGCGCCATCGACGAGATCGCCCACGGCAGGATCCCTCCCTTTGTCATTGACGACTACGCCGGGGAGTACAACAACCTCAAGCGCAACCTCAACACCCTCCTGGCCACCCTCTACGGCCTCCACAGCGAGACCCAGCACCTGATCGGCAACATCGGCGAGGGAAGACTCCAGACCCGGGGCAACGACTGGGATTTCGAGGGGATCTGGCGCGATCTGATCAAGGGGGTGAACGGCACCCTCGACGCGGTCATCGACCCGGTGAACGAGGCGGGAACCGTGCTCCGCCACCTGGCCGAGTACGACCTGAGCGCCCGGATGCGGGGGAAATACCACGGCGAGCACGCCGCCATCAAGAAGGCCATGAACTCCACCGCGGAATCGCTCCACTCGGCCGTGACCCAGATGACCGAAACGGTAGATCTGGTCTCCACCGTCAGCGGGCAGATCGCCGACAGCAGCCAGCTGGTGACCCAGGGGGCCCGGGAGCAGGAGACGCAGCTGACCGAAACGTCCAACGTGCTCGATCACATCGCCGCCACCTCCCAGAAGAGCGCCCGGAGCACCATTGACGCCCGCCAGGCCGCCGGCGGCTCCGCCGAGTCCATCAAAACGGCCAAGTCGGTCATGGACCAGATGCTCCAGGCCATGGGGCAGATCCGGAGCGCGGCGGACAACACCGTGGGCATTGTCCAGCAGATCGACTCCATTGCCAAGGAAACCGACCAGCTCTCCTCCAACGCCACCAGCAAGGCCACCCTGATCCGCTCCTCCGCCAACGGCTTCAGCGTGGTTGCCTCTGAAATCAGGAACCTGTCGAAACGGTGCGAGGACGCCGTAACACGGCTCCATGACTTCCGGCGCCGGGCCACTCTCACCCCCAACGGGGAGAGCGGGGACACGGGCGATGCGCTTGAAAGCGAGTACCTGGAACTGATTCGCGAATTGAAGAGCGTGGCCTCCAGCTCAGGCCTGCTGGGAGTGAACGCGGCGATCTCGGCGGCCCACGTGGAAGGTGCCGGCAACGACTTCCAGGTGCTGACCGAGGAGATCCGCCAACTGGCCAAGCGTTCCACCGATGCGGCGCGGCAGACCGACACGCTCATCAAGACATCGGTCGAGCAGGCCCGGCGGGGAGAGGACCTGTCCCGCAAGATCGACGTCCACCTCACCGAGGCGGTAACCGGGGCAACGACGATCTGCGCCCTGACCGAGGACATCTCCCAGAGCAGCCAGGAACAGGCGAGCGCCATCGAGCAGATCAGCCGCTCCGTCAACCACATCACCACCATCACCAGGCAGAACGCGGACAGCGCGCTCAAGTCGTCGGAAGTATCGCACAAACTCGGCCAGCAGATGACCAAGCTCACCAGCATGGTGAGCAAGTTCAGGCTGGACAACGCCGCCTGCTGAACCTGGTTTCGCCACGCCGCAATCCTGGCAGGCCCCCATCCGGAGCGACATGATGGGGGCCTCTTTTTATATAGCGACCTGAATTCGTGAGGGCTGACGCGCCGACGAAGCGGCGGTGCGGGCGGCACACGGAGCGAAGTGGCGCGGCGGCTCTCACAACACTATATACGACATATTGTGTCGCACATATCGGTTTTACTGTCATCATCACACAACCGGGAGGTGCGCCATGATCTATCTCACCACGGACCAATTCGACCAGGCCGTCTACTTCGAACTTCGCCGGAGCGAGCATCCCCGTCGCAGCGGCGGCGCGATGCACGTTCTCCACGGGCTCCTGGGGAACGGGGTCAGCGAGATGCCCGTGACCATCCGCAGCGGGCAGGATTGGACCGACGTGGATTTCGGCAAGGGGAACCTCCTCAACTTCGTGGATGAGCGGACCGTCCGCCGGATGCTCGGCCAGGTGGCGCGGGAGATGGAACTCCACTGATCCTTCGGCGGCACCTTGCTATTTCCCCGTTTCCCGAACGGCGTTTCTCTGGTATCATCGCGGCCTCACCATCGTTGAAAGGAGACCGCCATGAGCAGTTCGTGGAAGATCGAGACCCAGGCCATCCAGGGGGGCTATACTCCCAAATCGGGCGACCCCCGCGTCGTCACCATCTGCCAGAGCACCACCTTCAAGTATGACAGCGCGGACCACGTGACGAAACTCTTCGACCTGGAGGAGGCCGGCTACTTCTATACCCGCATCGGCAACCCCACCACCGACGCCTTCGAGCAGAAGCTGGCCATGATGGAAGGGGGCGTCGGCGCCCTGGCCACCTCGGCGGGCCAGGCGGCCACCACCCTTTCCATCTTCAACATCTGCCAGGCGGGCCAGCACTTCGTGACCGCCAGCACCCTCTACGGCGGCACCTACAACCTCTTCGCCTGCACCCTGCCCAAGATGGGGATCGAGGTGACCTTCGTGGACCCGGAAGCCCCGGCCGACGAGATCCTGGCCGCCTTCCGCCCCAACACCAAGGCGCTCTTTGCCGAGACCATCGGCAATCCGGGGCTGAACGTGCTGGACTTCGAGAAATTTTCCGCCGTCGCCAAAGAAAAAGGGGTGCCCCTCATCATCGACAGCACCTTCGCCACCCCCTACCTCTGCCGCCCCTTCGAGCACGGGGCCAACGTGGTGGTCCACTCGGCCACCAAGTACATCGACGGCCTCGCCACCAGCGTCGGCGGCATCATCGTGGACGGGGGCAACTTCGACTGGGGCAACGGCCGCTTCCCGGAGCTGACCGAGCCCGACGCCTCCTATCATGGGCTCCAGTACGTGAAGACCTTCGGCCGCATGGCCTACATCATCAAGGCGCGGGTCCAGCTCATGCGCGACCTGGGCACGACGCCGAGCCCCTTCAACGCCTTCCTCTTCACCCAGGGGCTCCAGACCCTGCCGCTCCGGATGCAGCGCCACAGCGACAACGCCCTGGCCCTGGGCCGGTTCCTGGAAAGCCATCCCTCGGTCAGCTGGGTCAAGTATCCGGGCCTTCCCAGCCACGCCAGCCATGACCGGGCGAAAAAGTACCTGCCCCTGGGGTGCAGCGGCGTCCTCACCTTCGGCATCAAGGGAGGTGCCGAGGCGGGCAAGAAGTTCATGGAGGCGTGCAAACTGGTGGCGCTGGTGGTCCACGTGGGGGACGCCCGCAGCTGCGTGCTTCACCCGGCCAGCACCACCCACCGCCAACTGACCCCCGAGCAGCAGGCTGCGTCGGGCGTCACCCCGGACCTGATCCGGCTTTCCGTCGGCATCGAGCACATCGACGACATCATCGCCGATGTGGATCAGGCCCTGGCCGCAAGCCAGAAATAACGGACGCTGCTCCACGACGCACAAAAGCCTGCCGGATCTCCGGCAGGCTTTTTCGTGTGTGCTGATCGCGGCCTGATGTGAAAGACGATCAGTATTCCGTCGGCTTCTCGATGGTCAGCTTCGGCTGGCCGAGGGGGTTGGGCGACGTCGTCGCAGGCGTTTGGGGCGGTGCCGTGACCGCATCCTCGGGCGCCCCCGAGGTGGGGGGGCCGTCGACCCGGGCGGGAGTCGACCAAATGGCCTCCGGCGCTGGGGTCCGTTTTACCGCCGGCTTCGCGGGTTCCGCCTTTGTCCCGGACAGACCCACGGACTGGGCAAGTACGATCCGCTGCTCGTTGCGCAGCCCCATGGCCTTTGCCAGGGCCGGGGCGTCCAGGGACGCACGAACCACGGTGGCAAGCCCTTCCGAGGCGCAGAAGAGGTAGACGTTCTGGCTGACGGCGCCGGTTGCGACGGCCGCGTAGAACGCCTTGTCCTCGCCCCTGGCCTCGCCCATCCTGCCGTAATCGGCCACGTAGATCAGGTTCACGGGCGCGCCGACCACGAAGGGCTGCTGGCCGGTCAACTCGCGGATGTCCCCGGTGCCCTTCCGGATAAGCCGGTGGCCCCGGGCGTCATAGAGATACAAGCCGTCGGCGGTCGCGACATAGATGTCGATTTCCTGCCGGTTCATGGCGGAGGGGGCGGTCCGTCCCCCCGTATCGGGCCGGTTGATGCCGAAGGCGGCCCAGAGCAGGTCCGAAAGCCGGCGCGGAGACAGAGCCTCTTTGCTGAACTCCCGGGAGCTCTTCCGTTCCCGCAGGGCATCCATGAGGGGCTTGCCCCCCTCCGTCCGGGGAGGAGGCAGGGGGATCGCCCCGGACTCGTCGGCAAAAACCGCCACCGGTGCGGCAAGAAGAAGGCCGAGGGCCCCGGCCGCAACGATTCGTGCAACGCTCATCATGCTATTCTCCCTTCGGAAAATTCTCCGGATGGTGCCGCTCCGAAGAACAAAAAAACGGGAGGCGGCACCCTGTCCGCCCCCCGCCTTCCCGTCAACCTCAGTGCTGCACGTCCTCGTCGCCGGGCTGCTGGGCGGCGGCCCGCAGGGCGGCCTTGTGCTGCTCCAGGGCATCCAGCTCGCGGACCTTCTCGCCGAGCCAGTGGTGGAGTTCACGGGCAGTGTGGTAGTTGAGCACCACGCCGGTGGGAACGAAACGGACAAGGCTCTGGGCGAAGTCTTCCGGCTCCACGCTGGTCTCGGCGCCGATGGTGCCGCTGGGGGTCAGTTCGTGGGTAACTTCGTTGGGGAGCGGCGGGCGCTCGAGATAGAAGTTCACGACCAGGTCGCCCCGGGGGGAGATGCCGCCATGGGCGCCATTCACATAGACCGGGTTGTAATCGTAGGTAAAGATGTACTTGAAGGTTACTTCGGGCTTCTTTGACACGAGCGCTTCTCCTTCCTTGCTGGGATTGGGTTGTGTCCCCGTATGTTCGCGAAATCCGGCACCGTCATCGAAAAAAGGGGAGCCGCCTCATTGGCGGCCCCCCTTTAATACCACGTTCCCGTGACGGTTTCGAGTGTTTTTCGCTACGATTCGCTATGCCATCACGATCACCAGATCTTCTTTTTCCACCTTGTCGCCTTCCTTGAACTTCACCTCGGCAACGGCGCCGTCTTCTTTCGCCTTGATGTTGGTCTCCATCTTCATGGCCTCGGTAACCATGAGGACGTCTCCCGCCTTCACGACGTCGCCCGCCTTCACATTGAGCTTCAGGACCTTGCCGGGCATGGGCGCGCCGATATGCTTGGCGTTCCCCTTGTCGGCCTTTTCCCGCTCGGCCTCGTCGGTCTGCACCGATTGGTCGCGCACCACCACCTGCCGCTGTTGGCCGTTAAGCTCGAAGAAGATGTGGCGGGTACCGTCCGGATGCACCTTGCCGACGGCGTTGAGCTTGATGATGAGGGTCTTGCCCGGCTCGATGTCGATGGAGGTCTCCTGCCCCGGCTCCAGGCCGTAGAAGAAGATGGGGGTCGGGATGACCGAGGTGTCCGAATACTCCTGACGGTGCTTGTCGAACTCGGGGTAGACATGAGGGTAGAGCAGGTACGACATGAGATCCTTGTCGTTCACCGCGTGCCCCACCTTGGTCTCGGCCTCCAGGCGCTTCTCTTCGAAGTCGGCCGGCTCCAGGAGCTCGCCGGGGCGGCAGGTGATCGGCTCTTCTCCCTTGAGGATGATCTTCTGCAGCTCAGCGGGCCACCCCTGGTAGGGCTGGCCCAGCATCCCCTTGAACATCCCCACTACCGACTCGGGGAAGCTGAGCTCGTCCCCCTTGGTGAAGACGTCGTCCACGTCCAGGTTGTTTTTCACCAGGAACATGGCCATGTCGCCCACCACCTTGGAGGAGGGGGTCACCTTGACGATGTCGCCAAAGAGCCTGTTGACCTTGAAGTACATCTCCTTGCACTCCTCCCACCGGTCCAGCAGGCCGAGACCGGCCACCTGGGGCTTGTAGTTGGAGTACTGGCCGCCGGGGATCTCGTGGTGGTAGACCTCGGCAGTGCCGCTCTTGAGCCCCGATTCGAAGGGGGTGTAGTAGTCCCGCACCGTCTCCCAGTAGTTGGCCAGGTGCTGGAGCCCCTCGTCGTCCAGGGCCGGGTCCCACTCGGTCCCCTTGAGGGCGGCCAGGAGCGCGTTCAGGTTCGGCTGGGCCGTGAGGCCGGAGATGGAGGAGAGGGCCGCGTCCACGATGTCGACCCCGGCCTGGCAGGCCATGAGCAGCGTGGCGTTGCCGTTGGAGGAGGTATCGTGGGTATGGAGGTGGACCGGGATGCCGATGTTCTCCTTGAGGGCCTTCACCAGCTTGTGGGCGGCCATGGGCTTGAGCAGCCCCGCCATGTCCTTGATGGCCAGGATGTGGGCGCCCATCTGCTCCAGTTCCTTGGCCATGGCCACGTAGTATTCCAGCGGATACTTGTCCCGCTTGGGATCGGTGATGTCGCCGGTGTAGCAGATGGCAGCCTCGCAGATCTTGCCGGTCTTGCGCACCGCCTCCATGGCCACGGCCATGCCCCTGGTCCAGTTGAGGGAATCAAAGACCCGGAAGATGTCGACGCCGCTGGCGGCGGCCTCCTCCACGAAGCGCTGCACCACGTTGTCGGGATAGTTGGTGTAGCCCACGGCGTTGGAGCCCCGCAGGAGCATCTGGAAGAGGATGTTGGGGATCGCCTCCGAGAGTTTGTGGAGCCGCTGCCAGGGATCCTCCTTCAAAAAGCGCATGGAGACGTCGAAGGTTGCGCCGCCCCAGCACTCCAGCGAGAAGAGCCCGGCACCCAGGTACGAGGTGGGCTCGGCGATCTTCAGCAGGTCATAGGTGCGGACCCGGGTCGCCAGGAGCGACTGGTGGGCGTCCCGCATGGTGGTGTCGGTGATGAGGAGTTTTTTCTGTTCGAGGATCCACTTGGAAAGCCCCTCGGCGCCGAGCTTCATGAACAGGTCGCGGGAACCGGCGGGCCGGGGAACCGTGTAGTCCACCTCGGGCACCCGCGCTTCGATCATCTCCGCGGACTTCAGAGGCTTGGCAACGCCGGGGGACCCGTTCACGATGACGTCGCCCAGGAAATTGAGCACCTTGGTGGCCCGGTCCTTCTTCTCGCTGATGGCCAGAAGCTCCGGGTGCTTCTCGATGAATGACGTGTCGCAGGTGCCGGCCAGGAAAACCGGATGGGTGACAACGTTCTCCAGGAACGGGATATTGGTCTTCACGCCCCGGACCCGGAACTCCTGGAGGGAGCGGTTCATGATGTGGGCCGCCTCGTCAAAGGTGAGCCCCCACGAGGTGACCTTCACCAGAAGCGAGTCGTAATGGGGGGTGATGACCGAACCGGTGAAGGCGTTGCCCGCGTCGAGCCGCACCCCGAAGCCGGCCGAGGAGCGGTAGGTGGTGATGGTGCCGAAATCCGGGGCAAAGTTGTTGGACGGGTCCTCGGTGGTGATCCGGCACTGGATGGCGTAGCCCCGCATGGCGATGGCCGACTGGTTCGGGACGTTGATGGGAGGGTCCGAAAGCTTCTTCCCCTCGGCGATGAGGATCTGGGCCTGAACCAGGTTCCTGCCGGTGATCATCTCGGTGACCGTGTGCTCCACCTGGATCCGGGGGTTCATCTCGATGAAGTACCAGTTCCCCTCCTGGTCCAGCAGGAATTCCACGGTGCCGGCGTTCACATAGCCCACCTGGCCCGCGATCTTGAGGGCCGCGTTGCAGATCTCGTCGCGCAGCTTCTGGGTCAGGGAGAGCGACGGCGCGAACTCCACCACCTTCTGGTGACGGCGCTGGATGGAGCAGTCGCGCTCGTAGAAGTGGACCAGGTTGCCGTGGTGGTCCCCCAGCACCTGCACCTCGATGTGCTTGGGATTCTCCAGGTAGCGCTCCAGGAAGACCGCCGGGTTGCCGAAGGCGGCCTTGGCCTCGCTGCGGGCCGCCACCAGCCCCTCCAGCAGCTCTTTCTTGTTGCGGGCCACCCGCATGCCCCGGCCGCCGCCGCCGGCAGCCGCCTTGATGATGATGGGATAGCCGTGCTGTTTGGCGAAGATGAGCGCTTCTTCCTCGTGCTCGATGGGCTCCTCGGTTCCGGGAACCACGGGCACCTCGGCGGCAATGGCCACCTTGCGGGCCGAGACCTTGTCACCCAGGGCCCGCTGCATCTCGGCCCGGGGACCGATAAAGGCGATGCCGGCCCGTTCGCACGCCTCGGCGAACTCGGCATTCTCCGAAAGGAAGCCGTAGCCCGGGTGAATGGCGTCCACGTCCGCCCGCTTGGCAATGGAGATGATCTCGTCGATCCCCAGGTAGGCATCGATGGGGGCCTTCCCCTTGCCCACCAGGTAGGCCTCGTCCGCCTTGTAGCGGTGGAGGGACAGCTTGTCCTCCTCCGAGTAGATGGCCACCGTGCTGATCCCCAGCTCAGTGCAGGCCCGGAAGATGCGGATCGCGATCTCTCCGCGGTTGGCGGCCATTACTTTTCTGAACTTTCTCTTTTCCATCGGAACCTCCCCGGTTTTTACCTAAAATAAAACAAATACAACCTAATTAAAACTTTAGCCAAACTAAAATTATTTCGTTATTTTATATAGTTACACGACTGTAAACGAGAAGATGAATAAATCAGATTGCCCATAAGTTGTCAACGATAAACTTCCGTTCTAAAATCAACCAAATCATTCCCTGCTTCCTCACGAACAGCCGCGGTCGCGGCCGCCTTCCGCCGGCGCGGCTGCCGGCGCCGGACGGCCCGGAACAACTTTTTTCGTTACACAAATACACATATAGTGATAGTATTAAAACGCTTTGCACCCTACCAAAGGAGATTTGACTGCAATGAACCTGACGAAGACACTGCGTGCGAACATCCTCTCCCTCGCGGCACTGGTTGCACTCTCCGGAGCGGCGATCGGGGCGGAGGCGACACCCGCCAAGAAAGAAGACAAAACCGACAAGCCTGCGGCGGCCCCGGCCAAGCAGGAAGAAAAGAACGTTGCCCCCCTCGACCCGACGGCGGTGGTGGCGAAGGTCAACGGCGTAGCCATAACCCGCGCCGAGGTTGACCGGGCAAAGAAAGTCCTCATGTCCCAGAACCGGATGACCCAGCCCGTGACTCCCGATATCGCCCAGAAGGTTGAAGAGGCGGCGGTGAGCCAGCTCATCGCCAAGGAACTCCTCTACCAGGCCGGCAGAAAACAGGAAATCAAGGACCTGGACAAGCAGATCCAGGAGCGGGTAAGCCAGAGCAAGGCCCGCTTCCCCTCACAGGAAGAGTACCTGAAGACCCTCAAGAGCATGGACATGACCGAGAAGGACGTCGAGACCTTCGCCCGGGAAGACCTGGTCATCAACAATCTGATCGAAAAAGACGTCGTGGCCAAGACCACCGTGTCCGACGAAGAGGCCAAGAAGTTCTATAACGACAACATCGACAAGTTCAAGCGGGACGAGACGGTGAAGGCGAGCCACATCCTGATCAAGGTGGAGCCCAACGCTTCCGCCGACGACAAGAAGAAGGCCAAGGAAAAGGCCGAGGCGATCCTGAAGCAGGTGAAGGGCGGCGCCGACTTCGCCGAGGTGGCCAAGAAGGAGTCCGGCTGTCCCAGCGCACCCCAGGGCGGCGATCTGGGCTTCTTCGGCAAGGGCCAGATGGTTCCCCCGTTCGAGAAGGCCGCCTTCGCCATGAAGCCCGGCGAGGTGAGCGATGTGGTCGAGACCCAGTTCGGCTACCACATCATCAAGCTGACCGACAAGCGCCCCGCCGAGACCGTCAAGTTCGAGGAGACCAAGGACCGGATCGTTCAGTTCCTGAAGCAGCAGAAGGTTCAGGAAGGGATCAACGAGTACGTGGAGAACCTGAAGAAAGCTGCCAAGATCGAGATGGCCAAGTAGCCCTCACCGACTCGCGGCTTACGCCAGCACGCAAAAAAGGCCCGTCCACAGCGACGGGCCTTTTTTGTATCTGCACCCCGGGACATCAGGATTTCGGCGCGTCCTTGTCCGTCCCGATCCTGTCCATGAACATCTTGATGAGGTCGATGGGAACCGGGAAGATGGTGGTGGAGTTCTTCTCCGCGGCCACCTCGGTGAGGGTCTGGAGGTAACGGAGCTGAAGCGAGGTGGGCTCGGCGGCCAGGACCTTTGCCGCCTGGGCCAGCTTTTCCGACGCCTGGTACTCGCCGTCGGCATGGATGATCTTGGCCCGCCGCTCCCGCTCGGCCTCGGCCTGCTTGGCAATGGCCCGGAGCATCTCCTGGGGGAGGTCGATGTTCTTCACCTCCACGGCGGTCACCTTGACTCCCCAGGGCCCCGTGTGGCGGTCCAGGATTTCCTGGAGCTCCTTGTTGATCTTTTCCCGGTTGGCCAGGAGCTCATCCAGCTCCACCTGCCCCAGGACGCTCCGCAGGGTGGTCTGGGCCAGCTGGCTGGTGGCGTACAGGTAGTTCTCCACCTCCACGATGGCCTTCTGGGGCTCCATGACCCGGAAGTAGATGACCGCAGACACCTTGACAGTTACGTTGTCGTGGGTGATGACGTCCTGGGGGGGCACATCCAGGGCCACGGTCCGCAGGGACACCCGCACCAGCTTGTCGACCCCCGGGATGATGAAGAACAGCCCCGGCCCCCGCGCCCCGGCCAGGCGGCCGAGCCGGAACAGCACCCCCCGCTCGTATTCGGGGAGAATCCTCACGGCGCTGGCCACGAACATGATCAGCAGGACGATAAGGAACATGAACGGCACATAGTTGAAAATATCGAACATGGGGAAACCTCCCTTACGTGGGGGCGAATTCGTCTCTTCGCCCATGATTGCATCCGTCTGGAAATGGGCGATCGCAAGGATCGCCCCTACGATGACTTTTTCACCTTGACCCTCATCCCGTCCACCGCAACCACCATTACCCGGTCCCCCTCGGCCAGGGGTTCATCGCTCCAGGCGTCCCAGTATTCGCCGTGGATGAAGACCCGCCCCTCGGGAGCGATGGGGGATAGAGCCTTGCCGGTCTCCCCCACCAGGCCTTCGCCGCCGGTGGTGGGCTTGCGGCGATGGGCCCGGACCGCCATGGTGACGGCGAAGATCGAAAAGGCCGACACGGCAGCCACCGTCACGGCGATCACCTGCCAGGACACCCGGAGATAGGGCTCCGGCGAATCGAAGAGAAGGATTGATCCGAGAACCATGGCAATGACGCCTCCCACCGTCAGCATGCCGCCCGAGACCACCTTGATCTCGGCAATGAAAAGGATGAGCGCCAGCAGGATGAGAAGCACGCCGGCATAGTTCACCGGCAGGGTCTGGAAGGCAAAGAAGGCCAGGATCAGGGAGATGCCGCCGATGACGCCGGGCAGGATCACGCCGGGGTTCGACAACTCGAAGAACAGCCCCAGGAACCCGAGCATCATGAGGACGTAGGCCACATTGGGGTTGCCGATGGCGTCGAGGATCCGTTCCCGGGTCGTCATCTCCGCCTCCCGGACCGGAGCCCCGGCCAGCCGCAGGACCTTGTCGCCACCCGGACGGGGCACCGGCCGCCCCTCCAGTTGGGCAAGGAGAGCGGACCGGTCTGCGGCGATCAGGTCAATCACCTTCTCCTCCAGGGCCTTTTCCGCGGGGAGCGACAGGCTTTCGCGCACCATCCGCCGCGCCACCTCGGCATTGCGCCCCCGGCGGGAAGCGATGCCGTCCACGTAAGCCTCGGCATCGTTGAGCACCTTCTGCTCCATGACCTTGTCCTGCTTCTCGCCGATGGCAACGGGATGGGCCGCGCCGATATTCGTACCCGGCGCCATGGCGGCTATGTCGGCCGCCAGGGTGATGACCGCCCCCGCCGAACCGGCCCGGGCCCCGGCCGGCGCCACGTAAACCGCCACGGGCAAGGGGCTGGCCAGGATATCCTTGACGATCTCCCGCATGGCCGTGTCGAGGCCGCCGGGGGTATCCATCTCCACCAGCACGAGCCGGTCCCCCTTCCGGGCGGCATCGTCCAGGTTCCGCTTGATGAATGAGGCGGTGACCGGGTTCACGGCCCCCCTGAGGCCGACCACCCGCACCTCGCCCCCGTTGGACGCCAGCAGCGCCGCGCCGGTGCAGATCATGAGGCACCAGGCGATCAGCGCGCCGATCCGGATGCCCCGCCGGGATCCCGCCATGGCCGGAACGGGGGCTCTCATGGGAAGCTCGCCACGACGTACTCTCCGATCTTCAGGGCATCGGCCGGCGGAATCATTGCTTCGCCGAAGGCGGGCATGCCCGGACCCGGGTTGCGGATGTAGGCCGCCACGTCCCGGGCGGTCCGGATGCCGTTGGCCTCCCGCCGGGTCCGCGCCAGGGTCTTTTCCGGGTGGACGGTGTTGCCCCCCTGCGGATGGCAGCCGGCGCAGTGGGTGGCGAACAGCTCGCCGCCACCAGCGCCGGACCCGCCGCTGCAGCCGGCCGCCAGGGCCAGGGCCACGCAGGCCGCCACCGGGGCGAGGCGTCTCATGACGGTTGCCCCCCCTCGAGGGCGGGCGCGGGAGTCCCGCCGTTCTTCTTCTCGTCCTTCTCGCCGGACGAGCCGAACTTCTTCATGCTCTCGATCATTTCCCGCAACCGGCGGTCCACCAGGAAGTTGACGGTCCCCTCAGGGTAGCTGCCGTCCTCCTGCAGCGCGCCGGCCGGCACGCCGGTCAGGATCTCGATCCCCTCGTCGATGGTGGATACGCTCCAGATGTGGAATTTCCCCTCGCGCACCGCCTGGACCACCTCGTCGCTCAGCATCAGGTGCCGCTCGTTGGACGCGGGGATCATGACCCCCTGGTCGCCGGTGAGCCCGCGGGACTTGCAGACGGCGTAGAAGCCCTCGATCTTGTAGTTGACCCCGCCGATGGGCTGGACCATGCCGTGCTGGTTGACGCTGCCGGTCACGGCGATTCCCTGCCTGACGGGAAGGCCTGAGAAGGCCGAGAGGAGGCAGTAGAGTTCCGTGGACGAGGCGCTGTCACCCTCGACCCCTTCGTAGTTCTGCTCGAAGCAGATCGAGGCGGAAAAAGAGAGGGGCTTGTCATGGGCGAACTTCCCGCCCAGGTAGCCGGTGAGGATCAGGACCCCCTTGTCGTGGATGGGGCCCGAGAGCTTCACCTCGCGCTCGATGTTGACCATGCCGGCCCGCCCCAGCCAGACCCGGGAGGTGACCCGGGAGGGGCGGCCAAAGGTATGATCCCCCACGGTCATGACCGCCAGGCCGTTGATCTGCCCCACTGCCGCGCCGTCGGTATCCACCATGATGGTCCCGTCGTCGAAGAGCTCCTGCATCCGCTCCTCGATCCGGTTGCTCCGGTAGATCTTCTGCTCGATGGCGCGGGTCACGTGGCCATGGTCAACCACCTGGCTGCCGTCCTTGCCGGCCCAGTAACTCGCCTCGCGGATCAGGTCGGCGATCTCCATGAACTGCGAGGAGAGCTTATTCTGGTCCTCCACCAGCCGGGCCGAGTACTCGATGAGCCCGGCCACGCCGCTCCGGTCGAAGGGGAGCAGCTTCTCGTTCTTGCAGTGGGTGGCCACGAACAGGGCATAGTCCTTGATCACCTCGGACGTGCGGGCGATGCGGCTGTCGAAATCGGCCTTCACCTTGAAGAACTTGCGATAGTCGGGCTCCAGGTGGAAGAGGAGGTAGTAGATCCACGGCGAGCCGATCATGATTATCTTGGCCTGGAGGGGTATTGCCTCGGGCTTCATGGAAACGATGGTGATGAAGCGATACTGCTCAAGGGGGTCCTCGAATTTGATCTCGGCGCTTCGGATGCAACGTTTCAAGGCATCCCACGAGTAGGGGTTCACGAGGACTTCGCGGGCGTCAACGATGAGGTAGCCGCCGTTGGCCTTGTGGAGCGCCCCCGGCTTGATCATGGTGAAGTTGGTGGTGGCGGTACCCCCCATCTGCATGATGTGCTCAGTGCGGCCGAAAAGGTTGCTGTAGGTTGGGTTGGGCTCGAAAACCACCGGAGCACCCTCGGCATCGTGGTTGTCCACGAAGACGTTCACCTGGTAGCGCTCGAAGGAGGGCTCCTGGCGGGGGAGCTTGAGCCCCGGGATGGGAGACTGGACCGGCTGCTGGGGCTTGAAGTCCTCCAGGTTGGCGATGATGTCCTCCTGCACCGCATTCAGGTACTCCACCACCGTGGGGTTGTCGCCGTACTTCTCCCGCAGGGGGTCCAGGTGATGCCCCACCGTGGCGTTGCCCAGGTCGCGGTCCAGCTGGGCCAGGGCGTCCTTGGTCTGCTTCTCGTTCTCGCGCACCTGGCGGAGCACGTCGTTCAGCTTGTCGGTCAGCTCCTGCCCGATCTTGCTGATCCGCTCCTTCTCCTCCTCCGGCAGGGCCTCGTACTCCTCCTGGGTGAAGTTGCGGTCCTCCTTCTGGGGAACCATCACCAGCCCCGACACGGTCCGCTGGAGCGCGAACCCCTGGTCCTGGGCCTCGGTCTCCAGGGCCGAGAAGAGCTCGTTATTGTGCTCCTGGTACGACTCGACAATGGTCGCCTTGTTGGTCTCGTACTCCTTGCTGTCCAGGGCCTTGGGGATGACCGAGCGGACCGCGGAGATCAGCTCCCGCATGTCCTGCTCCAGCTCGCTCCCCTTGCCCGCCGGCAGCGCCAGGGCGATGGGGAGGTCCGGCGTCTTGAAGTTGTTGACGTAGACCCAATCCGAAGGGGTCGGTTCCTCCTTTGCCCGTTTCTTCAGGATGTTCTTGACCGTGGAGCTGCGGCCGGTGCCGGGCTCCCCGGCCAGGAACAGGTTGAACCCGCTTTCGCGGATGCCGAGGCCGAAATCGATGGATGCCAGGGCCCGGGCCTGGCCGAGGGTCCCCTCCAGTTCGGGCAGGTCTTCAGTGGTGGTGAATTCGAACTGGTCTGGATCGCAGGTCCAGCGAAGCTTCTCGACGGGGAGTTTCAGACGGTCAGTGGACACAGTGGCCTCCTTGAAGTGGTTGACGGTGCATGAACATCATCGCATGACGAAGGTTGAACGGCATCACGGGGCTGCTCCGGCAGGGCGTCGGCCGGCAGTCCGGCAAAGGGGGCGGCAACCGCGGCCTTGGCCTCGGCCACGGTGATCGCCCGGCCCGCTTCCCGGGACAGGGTGGTGACCGGGCACCCCACGATGCCGCAGGGGTGGATGCGGTTGAAGGGGTCCAGGTCGTTGCAGATATTGAGGGCGAAACCGTGCATGGTAACCCAGCGCCGGACCCCGACACCGATGGAGGCCAGCTTTCCCCCCTCGGTCCAGATGCCGGTCCGGCCGGGGACCCGCCAGGCCGCCACTTCAAAGGCAGCGGCCGCGTCCATCAACGCCTGTTCCAGAAAACGGAGGTACCGGTGCAGGTCCCGGCCCCGCCGGCCCAGATCCAGGATGGGATAGCCCACCAGTTGGCCGGGGCCGTGCCAGGTCACGTCTCCTCCCCGGTTGATCTCCACCGGGCGCACCGACGGGTCCGGGAGGCTCCGGCCACCGCCTCCGCGGCCCAGGGTATAGACCGGCGGATGCTCCAGCAGGAGCAGCGTCTCCTCCGCGCGGCCGGCAGCCACGTCGGCAGCGAGCCGCTCCTGGAGGGCAAAGGCCTCGGCGTACTCCATGGCGGCGAGATCCACGATCTTCACGGCACCTCCCTGCCCGGAAACTGCCCCATCATACCAGCATCAGCACCGGATTCTCCAGCACCCTCCGCAATTCGCCCAGGAATTGGGCCGCATAGGCCCCGTCCACCACCCGATGGTCGCAGGAAAGGGTCGCCCGCATGGTCCGGCCGACCGCCAGGTGCCCGTCCCGCACCACGGGCCGGTCCGCCACGGCACCCACGGCCAGGATCGCTGCCTGGGGCGGCATGATCACGGCGGCAAACTCATCGATGCCGTACATCCCCAGGTTCGAAACGCTGAAGGTGCCGCCGGAAATCTCCTCCTGGGTGATGGCGCCGCTCCGGGCCCGCTCGGCCAGGCGCACGGCCTGGAGGGCGATCTCCTTCAGGGCCAGCGACTGACACCCCTTTACCACCGGCACCTGGAGCCCGTCCTCCATGGCCACGGCGAACCCGATGTTCACTTCCCGGTGGACAATGACGCCTCCGTCCCGGAACGAGGCGTTCATCCGGGGGAACCGCACCAGGGCCAGGGCAGCGGCCTTGAGCACCAGGTCGTTGTAGGACACGGCATTGCCGCTCCCCTTCAGTTCCCGGACGATCTCACCGGCCGCCTTCATGTCGATCTCGACGGTCTCGTAGAAATGGGGGATGGTGCGCCACGACTCGGCCGTGATCCGGGCGATGGCGCTCCGCATGCGCGTCATAGGCTCGGCCTCGGGCGGAGCGGGAGATTCGCCCGCAGAGGGCTGCCCCGCCTGCTCCGTCACGGCTTCCTCGTTCGCCGCAGCCTGGTCCAGGTCCTCCATCAGGATGCGCCCCTCGGGCCCGCTCCCCCGCACCTGGTGCAGGTCGATGCCCTTCTCGCGCGCCAGGCGGCGCACGGCGGGCGAGGCCTTGGTATCGTCGCCCGGAGGCAGGGGAGCCGGCGGCGGCGACGCTTCGGGCAACTCCAGCACCCGCTCCGGGATCTCAGGCTCCGCCCCGTTCGCGGGTTCCTCCGGTGACGGCTGCCAGTCGGCCTGCTCCGGGGGAACGGGTGCGGCCTTCTCCGTCGGCCGGGCCTCGTCCGCCCCGCCGATCACGCCGATGACCGTGCCCACGTTCACCAGCTCGCCGGGCTTCACCCGCTGTTCCGTCAGGACGCCTGAGGCGAACGCCTCCAGCTCCATGGTGGCCTTGTCGGTCTCCACCTCGGCGATGATGTCGCCCCTCTCAACCGGGTCGCCCACCCCTTTCTTCCAGGAGACGAGACGGCCTTCGGTCATGGTATCGGAGAGCTTGGGCATGGTGATGTCGGTTGCCATGAGGATATCCCTTTCTCAGTACGTTCCGCTCAGCGTCTCCCGCACCGCCGCGGCAATCGTCTCCGGCTGCGGGATGCAGAGCTTCTCGATCTTGCGCGAATAGGGCATGGGCACGTCGAGTCCCGACACCCGCCGCACCGGCGCCAGGAGCCGGTCAAAGCACTCCTCCGCGATGATCGCGGCCAGGTGCCCGCCCAGTCCGGCGCTCCGCCAGCACTCCTCCACCACCACGGCCCGGCCGGTCTTCTTCACCGACGCCGTAAAGGTTGCCGTATCGAGGGGGGTCAGGGTCCGCAGGTCCACCACCTCGCAGGATATCCCCTCCTTTGCCAGCTCCTCCGCCGCCTGGAGCGCCAGGATGGTCATGCGCGAATAGGCGACAATGGTCAGGTCCTTCCCCTCACGCTTCACATCCGCCTTTCCGAAGGGAATGACGGACTCCGGATCGTCGGGCACCTCGCCCTTGCTGTTGTAGAGCAGCTCGTGCTCCAGGAACATGACCGGGTTGTCGTCGCGAATGGCCGCCTTGAGCAGCCCCCGGGCGTCCGCCGGGGTGGCCGGCACCGCCACGTAGATGCCGGGACAGTGCATGAAGTAGGTTTCCAAGCTCTGGGAATGCTGGGCGCCCAACTGGCTCCCCCCGCCTCCCGGCGCCCTGACCACCATGGGGAGATAGGTCTGGCCCCCGAACATGGAGCGGATCTTGGCCATGTGGTTCACGATCTGGTCCATGGCCAGGAGCGCGAAGTTCACCGTCATCAGTTCTGCCACGGGCCTCAAGCCCCCCATGGCCGCGCCCACGGCCACCCCCACGATGGAGTTCTCCGAAATGGGGGTATCCTTGACCCGCTCCTCGCCGAACTCGGCCAGCAGCCCGCGGGTCACCTTGAAGGACCCCTCGTACAGGGCCACATCCTCTCCCCAGACCACCACCGACGGGTCGCGGCGCATCTCCTCCTTCAGGGCCAGGTTCAGGGCATCGCGGTAGTTCATTTCAGGCATGGGAAGCCTCCGGGTTCATGATGGTGCGAGGAATGCAATCTCACCCGCGGTACGCCGCCTCAATTGCGGCGATGTCGATCTTTTTCATCTGCATCATCGCATCGAACGCGCGCTTGGCGGCAGCGGTATCGGGATCGGTGACCGCCCTGGTCAGGGCGATCGGCGTAATCTGCCAGGAAATTCCCCATTTGTCCTTGCACCAGCCGCACACGCTCTCCTGGCCGCCGTTACCGACGATCGCGTTCCAGTAGCGATCCGTCTCGTCCTGGTCAACAGTTGCGACCTGAAACGAAAATGCTTCGTTGTGCGTGAACTCAGGTCCGCCGTTGAGCCCGAGGCACGGGATGCCCATCACCGTAAACTCGACGGTCAGCACGTCCCCCTTCTTCCCGGACGGGAAATCTCCCGGTGCGCGGAACACCGCGCCAACGGACGAATCGGGAAAGGTCCGGGCGTAAAACCGCGCCGCGTCCTCGGCGTCGCCATCGTACCACAGGCAAATCGTGTTCTTTGCCGGCTTGTCCATGTCATTTCTCCTTCGGGATGAGCCACCCCGGGCCGAGGTCAACGATGTGCCCGCAGGCGAAGGGCAGTGGCTCGGCCGCTATCACCGCGTCAACGTACGACATTATTGTACCATTCCGGCGCGGCTTCGCTGTGCTTCGCATGGGCGGGATGGCGGGCCAATCCGTGACCCGCTCCTGGACGTTTTGTAGCCCCGGTCGGTGAGAATCTCCAAAATACACATATGAAATTTGAAGACCCCTTTCTGCTCTCCGCTTTCTCAGGTTTTTTGATTTTTGCGGCTTTGTCCCTGATTCAGTTGCTTTCAATATTTTCTTGCAGCGATGCCAATTAAGACCTATATTTATACCCAAATTAAAGTCTCAAAAGAGGTTGTTTATGGAACGTCTTTTTGCCCGTGCCTCGGTCAGCATAAGTGACCTTAAAAAAAACCCCACCCGAATCATTAATCAGTCCGAAGGTGAACCTGTGGCAATCCTCAACCACAACAAGCCAAGTGCATACTTAATCCCCGCCGATGCCTTCGAGGCGCTCATGGAGAAACTGGAGGATTATGAGCTTTCCCAAATTGTGAAGGAACGGGAACACGAGCCGAGTGTCAAGGTCTCCCTCGATGAGCTATAGCCTCGAATTCAAGGAATCCGCCCTGAAGGAGTGGAAAAAACTCGATGGCAGAATCCGTGAACAGTTTAAGAAGAAGCTTACCGAACGGCTTGAGCTTCCTCGCGTCGAGTCGGCCCGACTCTCCGGCATGCCCGATTGCTACAAAATCAAGCTGAAGAACGCCGGCTACCGGCTGGTTTACCAGGTTGACGACAACCGCATCATCGTTACTGTCGTGGCTGTCGGAAAACGCGAAAACCTTACCGTTTATCGAGCGGCAGAGAAAAGGGTGAAACAGTAATAAATTTCGCTCTTGAAATTTGAAGACCCGACCCTTTTCTACTCCACATCAGAAATACTGACAATGATCTGCCTTAATCGCTTTCTCTTCCAAAAACCAGAGCGAATCCACAATACCATCCGCCTCCGGGATGAGCTGCGACTCGTCCACGTCGAACGTGGCCGCTGCGAGTCGGCAACCGTAGAACCAGGCGTTGCCCGTCTTCTTAACCAGCTTGATGAAATCGTAAATCTCGAGAGGGTCACCGTCACGCCGCACCCTGTCCTTGAACCACTCTTCTTCTGCAGCGTGCCGGCTATCGATCTTGACCGCCTTGGCGCCTTTCTCTGTGAGAACCCGTACCGCCCATAAGACAAATAGAATGTCGACCGCAATGCCCTTGCTCGCCGCAACATAGGCAAAGGTTAACGGCGTGTAGAGGCGATCATAGGCGTCATCTCGAACAACAATGGCCAACCGTTTCATGCTGAGCCCTCCTCTCGTCGGTCATCCGATAAAGCCTGTTTCACAACGAACGGACAAAATTCCATGGAAACCTTACATATCTCATCTGGAATCAACTAAGATGCCCCCGGAATACTGCGCCAACGCATCACCGCGGCATCAGCGCAAACACACCCCAGCCCAGGTATTCACGCGTGTACGCGGCGTAGCGCCCGGGCTCCGAGGTCAGTTGGGCTCGAACCTCTTTCGCCAACTCGTCGTCGGGATTGGCTTCAAGCCATCGGCGCATGGTGAGCCATTTGGCCGCCTCGTATCTGTCCCAGCCGTCCTGGTCAGCCAGAACCATTTCAACGACGTCGTAGCCAAACTGGCCGAACGACGCGAGAAGTTCCGGGAGCATGAGAAAATCGGCGATCGAGTTGGCAAGACACCCCCTGGCAACATCTTCCGTCGGCGGCACCTGCCGCCAGTAGGGCTCGCCGATGAGGATGATACCTCCGGGGCGCAGGCTCCGCGCCAGCAGCTCGATAGTGCCGGCGACTCCCCCGCCGATCCACGTGGCACCGACACAGGCTGCCACACCGGCCTTGTCGTCCGACACGTAGCCGCTAGCATCGCCATGGATGAACGTGACCCGATCGGCGACGCCGAGTTCTTCGGCGCGGAGTTTCGCTTGCGCGGTGAACAACTGGCTCATGTCGATGCCGGTGCCGATGATGCCGTGATCGCGTGCCCAGGTGCACAGCATCTCCCCCGAACCGCTGCCGAGGTCCAGCACTCGGGTCCCCGGTTCCAGACGGAGCGCCGCGCCGAGAGTGGCGAGCTTTTCGGGTGTAATCGGGTTATGGATGCGGTGAGCACTTTCGGTGATGTTAAAGATCCGTGGGATGTCCATTTAAACAATTCTCCTTATGGGTTTGAATAGATTCGGAATTCAGGGGGGATTCTGGACGGGTCAAGAAACAAGGTGTCCACCGGGTTCTGCCTGTGCCATGTTGAGTGCTCGATTATGACCCTGAAAATGCGCTTCTACGGGTAAAAATCCTCCTGAATTGAGGTGTACTTGCTGAAATATCGGAAAGTTGGCTTGGGCCGACCCGATTCACGTTCCGGTCACTCATGAAAGGTTCGTCTCATCCACATTCTGAAGTACTCCTTGGTTAACGGGCCGGGGGCGCACCAGCGGCGCAGGATTATCGCGCCGGCTGCGTGCCGCCACCTGTTGAACAACGGCTCTGGAAACGATAGGCAACATATACACAGGCAGCATGTGCTTGCGAAGAGAATGACAACGGTGTCAGAGCTACAACTGAACGACCGTATATTTCCCGTTTCTAATTCTCTACTTGCTGTTCTTGAGCCGGTGCAAAGGTTATCGTTATATATCTGTCTTCAATAGAAATATTATAAGGTTGCATTCGTAATAAATTAAAGACCACCCGAGTCCGATCTGCCACATGCAACACATTGCAGCTACGCAAATCGGCCTGATAAAAGGTTAAAGAGGTTTGACCCATCCCGTTGTCTGTATTCGGTAAATCGACTACAACACGGGCCGGATTTAAGACAGCAAAACTAATCATTTGGCCTGTGTATGAATCTCGAAATGCTAAAGTTACGATTGCTTCACCACCTGTCGATGTTGCTTCAATGCTTTCAAGTACATTGGGATTGGAGGCTGAGGCTCCCGGTGGAAGTGGCTCGAAAGTATTTATCGGGTCTGAAGTCTCACCCCCACCACCACATCCCATCATAGAGCACATTAATAAGATAAGTACGGCTACCAAAATCTTCATGTTTTCCATTTTATCTCCTGAAAACTTCGTTAATACAAGCTGTTTTCATTCATGATTCCTCTGCTGTTCAACTTTTCAAGGCGCCAGCGGCGGAGCGTCAGCGGAGACCGCTGTCGCCGCGGGTTGGGCTGCCTGTTATAAGTCCTGTTACCAAGGAGTTGTCAAAACTTTAATTGCCTGGACAGGAAATGTAACCACGTCATAAGGAATTGATATTATGTATAAGCTCTTTGTAAGGAAATATTCCGTATGGCTACGCTTTACCCAGCGTAAATCATAACTGGAAACTGGCCCAGCTATGTCATAATTGTATTGGTGATTATCGATAATTGCATCAGCAATAAGTGGCCTCCATTTTACTTCTCCTTTACTTGTTGTTAGGATCAATTTGTATTTATCTATATTATCTGTAATTATATAGTTGTAACTCCAATTTGGAATAGTATTGTTTGAGAGCTTAGACGCCAAAAAATACCCTCGTCTCTTCTCTCCATATAGCATTGTGTCGCTATAAAACACATAATAAATATCGTTATTTATTACAGCATCATGAGTATATTTCGATAGTATCTGTGATTCAGAAATTAACTCATTTGTAGGATGGGAAATTCTATCGGCATGATCAGATAATTTGCTCGTTGCACAGCCGTCTGACAAAAAACAACTAATCGCCATAGCCGCATATAACAAAATTATTTTTGGGTATTTGTGGATTTTCATATCACTTTCGTTTGTTGCCCAACTCATCATTGAGCGGTTCACGCGCGCACGCGCGTGAACCGCTCACCCCCCTCATTGGAACATTTTTACCTACCACCAAACAAACAAATCTCTGCTACTAACAGGTTGCCCCTCACACATAAATATCCGAATAAACCTCATCATCCTCCGGCCACGGCGATTCTTCGGCAAATGCCACGGCGTCGGCCACGACGCCTCGGCATTTCTCCAGCACGGCGGCCAGTTCGGTCTCGGTAGCGATGCCTTCTTCCACGAGGCGTTTCTCGAAGTTCGGGATCGGGTCGCGGCTTTTCCAGAGCTCCACTTCGGCGGCGCTGCGGTACTTGCCGGGGTCGGCCATGGAGTGGCCCCGGAAGCGGTAGGTCATGGCTTCGATCAGGTAGGGCCGGCTGTGTTCTCGGACCCATTCGGCGCCCCATTTGACGGCCTCGTGGACCGCCATGACGTCCATGCCGTCCACCCGCACGGAGGGGATATCGTAGCCGCAGGTGCGCTTGTGGATGTCGGAGAGGGCCGAGGCCCGGGAGACGGCGGTGCCGATGCCGTAGAAGTTGTTTTCGCAGATGAAGAGGACCGGCAGCTCCCAGAGCCGGGCCCAGTTGAGGGATTCGTGGAAGGTGCCCTGGTTGACGGCGCCGTCGCCGAAGAAGCAGGCGGAGATTCGCCCTTCATTCCGGTATTTGGAGGCAAAGGCAAGCCCGACGGCGATGGGGAACTGGCCGCCGACGATGGCGTAGCCTCCCATGAAGGCGAGGCTCGGGTCGAAGAGGTGCATGGAGCCCCCCTTCCCCTTGCACATGCCGGTGGCCTTGCCGAAGAGTTCGGCCATGACCCGCCGCGGCTCGGCGCCCCGGACGATGGCCTGGGCGTGCTCCCGGTAGGCGGAGAGGATGTAGTCGTCCTTGTGCAGGGCCGCGGTGGCGCCGACCGCCACTGCCTCCTGGCCGCTGTAGAGGTGGAGGAAGCCGGTGATGCGCCCCTTGGTGTACTGTTCGGCGCACGATTCCTCGAATTCGCGGGAAAGGACCATCTGTTCGTGCATCTTCAGCAGTTCGGAATCGGGAAGAATGGCGCGGAGCGTGGTTGCCATGGGTCACCTCATGCGGGTTCGGTATTCAGGGTAAAGAAGAAGCATGCCCCCCGGCCCGGCTCGGAGAAGGCCCAGACCCTGCCGCCGTGCCGGCGGATAATCCGTTGCACCGTGGCGAGGCCAACGCCGGTGCCCGTGAACTCGGCATCGGTGTGGAGCCTCTGGAAGGGGGTAAACAGCTTGCCTGCGTATGCGGCATCGAAACCGGCCCCGTCGTCGCGGACGTAGTAGACGGTTTCCCCGCCCCCGGTATCGGCGCCGAACTCGATGTGGGCCACGTCTCTCCTGCCGGTGTATTTCCAGGCATTGTGCAGCAGGTTTTCGATGACGCTCCGCAGCAGGGCCGGATCACCCGTGGCCGCAATCCCGTCGGCAATGGTCGCTTCCACGCGACGATGGGGCTCGGCCTCGCGCAAGTCCGTCATGATCTGCCGGGCAATGGCGCTCAGGTCCACCTGTTCGCATTGGAGCTCCTTCCGGCTTATCCGGGAAAGGGCCAGGAGCGAGTCGATCATCTCCTGCATCCGCCGGCAGGAAATCATTATCCGGACGAGATAATCGCCCGCGCAGTGGCACTCCTTGACCGCCAGTTCCTCGGTGAGTATCTCGACATAGCCGTTGATGTGCCGCACCGGCGCCCGCAGGTCATGGGATATGGCAAAGGTGAACGATTCCAGCTCCCGGTTGGAGGCCTCCAGTTCGGCGGTACGTGCCTTCACCCGCTGCTCCAGGCCGACGGTGAGCTGCTGGAGCGCCTCCTCGGCCCGCCGGCGGTCGGCTACCTGGCGCTCCAGCTCGGCAGTCCGCTCCCGGACCCGTTCCTCCAGCTGCTCGTTCAGGCGGGTAAGCTCTTGTTCCAGCCTCCGGCGCTCAGCCAGTTCACCCTGCAGTTCCGCGGTCCGCGCACTTACCTTCCGTTTGAGCGTCAGGTTGATCGACACCGCCGCCACCAGCAGCACGCCCGCAACCGAAGCAACCATGCCCGCCACAAAGGCCTTGCTCGGCCGCCACGGCGGAGCCTTCACATGGATCCAGCGCCCGATGAGGGCCGCCCTCTCTTCCTCGCTCAGGGCGGCCAGCCCCTTGTTGAGGATCTGTCGCATCATGGGCCAGTCCTTGCGGACGCCGATCCCCCAGCGGTACGTGAAATCGGTCTTTCCCACGAGCCGGAGGTTGGTGATCCCCGCCTCCTGGAGATAAAAGGTGGCGTTGGCCATGTTTTCCACGTAGACGTCCACCATCCCCAGGGATGCCTTGGCCAGCCCCGTGGAGACGTCTGGCACGACGTCCAGGCTGATCTGCGGATAGGCATTACGCAAGTAGTCGTGGGCCATGTAGTTGGAGACCACGGCCACCTTCAGCCCCGGCAGATCCTTGATGGCAAGGGGCTTGCCGAACTCCCTGGCCGAGAAGATCCCGCCGGGGACCACCACCAGGGGATCGCTGAACAGCATGTACCGTTCCCGGTCCGGCGTGGCTGCCACCGCGCCGAGCAGGTCCACCTCGTGCCGCTTGAAGGCATCCACGACCTCGTCCCAGCTTTGCAGGTGGACGATGGTTATCCTGATGCCGAGCTTCTTCTCCAGGGCATGGATGTGGTCGGCAGCGGCGCCGCGGTAGACGCCGTTTTCGTCGAAATACTCGATGGGCTTGAAGTCGGGGTCCGGGGCGAGCTTGATGACCGGATGGGCGTTGAGCCACTCCCGCTCCTCGGGGGTCAGGGACACGGCGCCGGAATCGGCAAGGGAGCCTCCGGTCGCCGCCAGGATGACGACGAGCACCAGAATCAGCGCGGACGCGGACAGGACCGACAGGCGACGGGCATATCCGCGTCCGGCCATGGTCAGGCGCTCCGTTTCACGTAGTTCAATGTCCCGCCGGCCAGCAGCTCCTGCCGCTGCCGTTCCGAGACCTCCAGCAGGGTGACGATTTCCTTCCCGCCCGCCCGCACCGGTATCTCCACGGCCCCGGAGGCCACGAGCCGGCGCACGTCGGGGAACTCCAGCCGGTCCCCCTGTTTCAGGAAGTCATAGTCGGCGGGATTCTTGAAAGTAAGCGGCAGGATGCCGAAGTTCACCAGATTGGCCTTATGAATCCGGGCGAAGCTCTTGACGATCTTGGCGCGAATGCCCAGGTAGCGGGGAGCCAGGGCCGCGTGCTCACGGCTCGACCCCTGACCGTAGTTCTCGCCGCCGATGACCACGCCGTTCCCCTTCTCCCTGGCCCGTTTGTGGAACTCGGGGTCCAGTTGCTCGAACACGAACTGGCTGATGGCCGGGACGTTGCTCCGGTAGGGGAGCACCTTGTTGCCGGCGGGCATGATGGTATCGGTGGAGATGTTGTCCCCCACGGTGAGGATGACCTCCGCCTCCAGGGATTCCGGCAGATCCTCGAAATTGGGGAACGGGACGATGTTGGGACCGGTAACGATCTCCACCTGCTTCGCCTCGTCGGGCGGCAGGGGGAAGATGATGCTGGAGTCGTCCAGGACGTATTTGGCGGGGTTCTGCACATTGGGCCACGCCATGAGGTCGCCCAGCTTGCGGGGGTCGGTGACCACGCCGAAGATGCCGGCGGCGGCTGCCGTTTCGGGGGAGCAGAGATAGACCTTGTCATTCTTCGTTCCGCTGCGGCCGGGAAAGTTGCGGGGGAAGGTGCGCAGGCTCACCTGGTCGGTGCCCGGCGCCTGCCCCATGCCGATGCAGCCGAGGCAGCCGGGCTGGTGGATCTGGGCACCGGCCAGGAGGAGCATCATCACCCCTCCCTGGTCGGCCACGTTCTCCAGCACCTGGCGGCTGCCGGGGTTCACGTTGAAGGAGACGTGGGAGGCCACGCGGCGGCCGTCCAGGATGCGGCAGACGGTCATCAGGTCCCGGAAGGCGGAGTTGGCGGAACTCCCCACGAGCACCTGATCCACCTTGAGCCCTTCGATGTCGGCCACCCGCACCACGTTGTCCGGCGACGAGGGGCAGGCGATGAGGGGCTCCACCGTGGCGAGATCGATCTCCTCGTACTCGTCGTAGGCGGCGTCCGGATCGGCCGAAAGCTCCTGCCATACCTCAGCGCGGCCCTGGGCCTCCAGGAACTCGCGGGTCCGGTGGTCCGAGGGGAAGAGGGAGGTGGTGGCCCCCAGCTCCGCCCCCATGTTGCCGATGATGGCCCGGTCCGTTGCCGAGAGGGTCGCCACGCCGGGGCCGTAGTATTCGATGATCTTGCCCACGCCCCCCTTCACGGTGTGGCGGCGCAGCATCTCAAGGATCACGTCCTTGGCCGAAACCCAGGGCTGGAGCTGTCCCGTGAGCTTCACCCCCCAGATCTTCGGGCAGGGAAGGTGGAACGGGTGCCCCGCCATGGCCAGGGAGACGTCGAGCCCCCCGGCGCCGATGGCGATCATGGAGAGCCCGGCGGCGGAGGTGGTGTGGGAGTCGGCTCCCAGCATGGTCTTGCCCGGCACGCCGAAGCGCTCCAGGTGCACCTGGTGGGAGACCCCGTTGCCCGGCTTGGAAAGGTGGACGCCGAACCGCTGGGCTGCGGTCATGAGGAAGACATGGTCGTCGGCGTTGCGGTTGTCGGTCTGGAGCAGGTTGTGGTCGATGTACTGGGCCGCCAGCTCCACCTTGACCCGGTCCACCCCCATGGCGATGAACTCCAGCATGGCCATGGTGCCGGTGGCGTCCTGGAGGAGCGCGTGGTCGATCTTGAGCGCGATCTCGGTGCCCGGCGTCAGTTCGCCCTTCACGAGGTGCGCTTCGAGGATTTTGGTTGCGAGGTTCTTGCCCATGGGGATCTCCTTAGTTACGCATGTATCGCCCGTTTCTCCACGTCCAGGGCCGCTTCCTTCATGGCCTCGGCGAGGGTCGGGTGGGCGTGGAAGGTCATGGCGATGTCGGCGGCGCTGCCACCGTAGGTCATGACGGTGACCGCCTCGGTGATGAGGTCCGAGGCGCGGGGGCCAACCACATGGATACCCAGGACCCGGCCAGTGTCGGGCTTGGCCAGGATCTTCACGAATCCTTCGGTTTCCCCCATGCAGCGTGCCCGGCCGTTGGCCATGAAATTGAACCGGCCCGCGGCATAGGGAATCCCCTGCTCCTTGAGCTGCTCTTCGGTCAGGCCGACGCCGGCCGCCTCGGGCCACGTATATACGATACCAGGGATGTATTCGTAGTCCACGACCGACGCCTCGCCGGTCAGGCGCTCGGCGAAGACTTCCCCCTCGGCCATGGCCTTGTGGGCGAGCATGGGTCCGTGGATCAGGTCGCCGATGGCGTAGATCCCCGGGGCCGAGGTCAGGTAGTTGTCGTCCACCCGGATGCGCCCCCCCTCCATGGCGAGATTGAAGGGTTCGAGGCCGAGCCCGGCCATGACGGGGCGGCGGCCGGCGGCCACCAGGACCCGGTCGCAGGCGATGGCGTCGCGCCCGCCGGCGGACGATTCCACCGTGACCACGGCCGTGCCCTCCCGCTTCTCGATGCCGGTCACCCGTGTCTCCATGCGGAAGGAGATCCCCTGCTTCTTCAGGGAGCGCACCAGAGCGTCGGCCACCTGGCCGTCGGTGGCGGGGAGCGGCTTGGCCAGCACCTCCACCACGGTCACCTGGCTGCCGAGCCGGCGCCAGACCGACCCCAGCTCCAGCCCGATGTAGCCGGCCCCCACCACCAGCAGATGCTCCGGCACCCGGTCGAAGGCCAGGGCTTCCCGGGCGGAGACCACGGTCTCCCCGTCAAAGGCGAGGCCCGGTACCGGCACCGCCTCGCTGCCGGTGGCAAGGAGCACCTTGCCGGCCTCCAGCAGGTGCGCGGGCGCCGTCCCGTTGCCGCCCACCTCCACCCGCAGGAGGTCGCCGTTCCTGCCCGCCAGGCGGGCCGCCCCCTTCAGCCAGGTTATCCGGTTCTTCTTGAAGAGATAGGCGATGCCGTCGGTGAGCTTTTTCACCACATCGTCCTTGCGGGCCATCATCCGCGCCAGGTCGAGCCGCGGGGGGTCAATCAGGATGCCGTGGCCGGCAAAGCCGTCCCGGGCCTGGGCAAAGAGCTCCGATGAGTCCAGGAGCGCCTTGCTGGGGATGCACCCCTCGTTGAGGCAGACCCCGCCGAGGGTTTCGCGCTGTTCCGCCACCGCCACGGTCATGCCGAGCTGGGCCGCCCTGATGGCGGCCACGTAGCCGCCGGGTCCGGCGCCGATGACGATGAGGTCGAAGGTTTGGTCAGCCATGGGAAATCCTCCCGGAGCGAAGTAGAGTTATCCTGAAAAAACCGTTAAGCACAGAGCACCCCCCTCAATCCCCCCTACTTTGTAGGGGGGAAGCGAGCAACGCGAGCAGGGGGGTGAACATGTCACGACCTCAGCCAGTTGAAACGTCGCCCCCTCCGCGAACCATCGGCGACACAGCCCGGCTACTTCCCCGGCCGGTAGATGATCTCGAAGCTCCCCCCCTGCAGATGCTCCCAGAGCTTCTCGTCGGTCGTGGTCCGGTAGGGGTCACCGGTGTTTCCCAGCCCGGGCATGGAGAACTTGAGGCTGAACTCGCCCTGGTCCAGGACTACCCCCTTGCCTTCGAGGCGCGCCCCCGTGGTGCCCGCCTCCGGCCGGTGAGCGGGGCCGGCGGCGGAAATGCTCGGCTCCAGGGCGCGGATTTCCGTCGGCCGTCCCTGGAAGGCGACCAGCTCCTGGAGCACGTCCCGGGCGCCTTCGTTCCCCTGGCGGGATGCCTTGCCCAGCCACTCGATGGCCCGGACCTTGTCCACGGGCACGCCGTCACCGGAGAGGAGGACCATGCCGTACGCGTACTGGGCCTCGGCATCGCCCCCCGCGGCCGCCTTGCCGATCCAGAGGGCTGCGGCCGCGCTGTCGCGCTTGACCCCGGTCCCCTCGTGGTAGAAGGTGCCCAGATAGTACTGGGCCCGCGCGTGGCCGCGCTCGGCCGCCATTTTCATGTACCGCGCCGCCTCTGTCGGCTTGCGCGGCGCCCCGTTACCGTCCAGGTGCATCAGCGCGAGCCTGAAGGCCGCTTTGGCATCCCCTCGCCGGGCCGCGGCCTGGGTGGCGGCATACCCGTTGGCAGCCTTTGCGGCCTTTGTGCCCTTTGCCGCACGGGAAGCGGCCGGCACCGGCGCAACCGCCAGCATCGACAGGGCCAGTGCCGTCACGACCCGGCACACCATGACCGCAACCCTACCCCTCAAGGAACAGCTCCTCCGGATCTTCCACATACTCTTTCACCGTGCGCAGGAATCCCACCGCTTCGCGGCCGTCGATGATCCGGTGGTCGTAGGACAGGGCCAGGTACATCATGGGCCGGATGACCACCTGCCCGTCCCGCGCCACGGGACGGTCCTGAATGGCGTGCATGCCGAGCACCCCGCTCTGGGGCGGATTGAGGATGGGAGTCGAGAGGAGCGATCCGTACACCCCGCCGTTGGTTATGGAAAAGGTGCCCCCCTCCAGGTCCGAGAGTTCGAGCCGGTTGGTTTTGATCTTTTCGACAAAGGCGGCGATAGCCTGTTCGATCTCCCAGAAATGGAGGCGATCCGCATCCCGGAGCACCGGCACCACCAGCCCCTTGTCCGCGCCGATGGCGATGCCGATGTTGTAGTAGTGGTGCCGGACGATGTCGTTGCCGTCGATGCGGGCGTTCACCAGGGGAAAGGCTTTCAGGGCCTCCACGCAGGCCTTGACGAAGAACGACATGAACCCCAGGGATACCCCGTGCCGCCTGGCGAACTGCTCCTTGTGGCGGGCACGCAACTCCACGATGCGCCCCAGATCGGCCTCGTTGAAGGTGGTGAGCATGGCGGTCTGCTGGCGGGCCGCCATGAGACGTTCCGCGATCCGCTTGCGGATGGGGGTCATGGGGGTGCGGGTGGTGCGATCGGCCTCCGGCGGCTCGGACTGGCGGGGCTGTTCTGCCGGTGGCCGGGGCTGCTGCGCGGGAGGCTGGGGAGCGGCCGGCGACGGAGCCACCGACTGCGCAGGGGCCGGAGACGGCGCCACCTGCTCCCGCTTTTCGGCAAAGGAGAAGAGATCATCCACTGTCACCCGCCCTCCCCGGCCGGTACCGGGCACCGCCTCGGGGCTGATCCCCCGCTCCCGCGCCATTTTGCGCACCGACGGGGAAAGGGGGGGCTCTGCGGCGGGCGCAGGGGCAGCGACCTGTGCCGGGGCCGGCGACTCGGCACCAGGGGCGGCAGCGCCTTCGCGAATGGTGCCGATGACCGTGCCGATCTTCACCGTGGTCCCGGCCGGCACCGCGATGGAGAGAACCCCGTCGGCCTCAGCGTTAAGCTCCATGGTGATCTTGTCGGTCTCGATCTCGCAGACCGGCTCGTCCTTGCGGACCGCATCGCCGTCCTGGCGGAGCCACGTGGCCACCAGGGCCTCGAATACCGATTCACCCACCGATGGTATTTTGATTTCCATGGAATTCTCCGTTGAAACAGTGCTGCCGATCAGCACCTATCACGATGCGTGAACCGGCCCCCGGTGAGGGGGAACGCCTATACCGCGAGCGCCTCCGTGACGACCCGTTCCTGCTCCACCCCATGCAGCCGGTGCGACCCCACGGCGGGGACGTCGTTGTCGGGCCGCCCCACGTAACGGGGCTCGCGACCGAAAAGATCAGCCAGGTGGGGCCGGAGAAAGCTCCAGGCACCCATGTTGCGGGGCTCCTCCTGGACCCAGGCGATGCTCCCGGCCCCCCGGAAGGGCGCCACCGCCTCCCGCAGCAGGTCGGTCCGCAGGGGATAGAGCTGTTCGATCCGGACAATGGCCGTGTCGGCCACCGCGTCACGCTCCATCCGCTCCAGCAGCTCGTAGTAGATCTTGCCGGAACAGAGCAGGAGTCGCCGGATCTTTTCAGGGTCGGCAACGGGGGGGATCACCTCCCGGAACCAGCCGCCGGACAGCTCTTCCAGCCGGGAGACGCAGCGGGGATGGCGCAGCAGGCTCTTGGGGGTGAAAACCACCAGGGGCTTGCGGAACGGCTGCTTCACCTGCCGCCGCAGCAGATGAAAGAGCTGGGCCGGGGTGGAGGGGTAGACCACCTGGAGGTTGTCGTCGGCGCAGAGCTGGAGATAGCGTTCGATGCGGGCGCTGGAATGCTCCGCCCCCTGCCCTTCGTAGCCGTGGGGCAGGAGCATGACGAGGCCGCTCACCCGCTCCCACTTGGACTCGCCGCCGGCGATGAACTGGTCGATGATGACCTGGGCGCCGTTGGCGAAGTCGCCGAACTGGGCCTCCCAGATGACGAGCATCTCGGGGGACTGGACCGAATAGCCGTATTCGTAGCCCAGGACCGCGAACTCGGAGAGCATGCTGTCCCAGGCGCGAAAGACCGCACCGCCGGTAGCAGCGCCGTCCAGGGGCACGTGGAATGCTTCGGTGTTCATGTCGTGGAGCACTGCATGGCGGTGGCCGAAGGTGCCGCGCCGGGAATCCTCCCCGGACAGGCGGATGGAGGTTCCCTCGGCCAGAAGCGTCCCGTAGGCCAGGGTCTCGGCATTGCCCCAGTCGATCCCTTCGCCCGCCTGCACGGCCTTGAGCCGCCGCTGGAGGATGGTTGCCACTTTGGGGTGGGCGGAAAAGCCCTCGGGCACGCCGGCCAGCCCCTCGGCCAGCTGCCGCAGCCGCGCCGCGTCCACGCCGGTATCGACCTTGGCGGGCGAATAGTCCCGCCGGTACTCTCCCCACTTCCCCTCGAAGCCGCCGGCCACGGGACGCGGAGGGGCGCCGAGGGATTCCTCCAGCCGCCCGGCAATGGCTGCGGTCATGGCGTCGAGCCGGTCCCGGGGAATCCCCTCCTCTGCCAGCCGGTCAGCGTAAAGCTCGTGGACCGGCGGCCGGTCCTTGATCCGGCCGTACATGCCCGGTTGGGTGAAGTAGGGCTCGTCCCCCTCGTTGTGGCCGTGCCGGCGGTAGCAGATGATCTCCACCACCACGTCGCGGCCGAAGGTCTGCCGGTACTCCAGGGCGAGTTCCATCACGTGGACCGCCGCCTCGGGATCTTCGCCGTGGACGTGGAACACCGGCGCCGCCACTATCTTGGCCGTGTCGGTGGCGTAGAGGGACGAGCGGGCATCCGCCGGGACCGTGGTGAAGCCGATCTGGTTATTGATGACGATGTGGAGAGTGCCGCCGGTCCGGTATCCTTCAAGCTGCGACAGGTTCAGGGTCTCGGCCACCACCCCCTGGCCGGCAAAGGCGGCGTCGCCGTGGATCAGCACCGGCAGGACCCGCTTGTCCCCTCCCGCCCCCCGGGCGTCCTGGCGGGCCCGGCATTTCCCCTCCACCACCGGGTCCACCGCCTCCAGGTGCGAGGGGTTGAAGGCCAGGGTCAGGTGGATGCTGCTGCCGTCGGCGAACCGGCGGTCGCTGGAGAACCCCTTGTGGTACTTCACGTCGCCGTCGCCCACGAACGCCAGTTCCACGTTGTCGGCGAACTCGGCAAAGATATTTTCCACCGGCTTGCCGATGATGGTGGCCAGAACGTTCAGCCGTCCCCGGTGGGCCATGCCGAGCACCAGGTCATCCACGCCGAGCCGGGCCGCGCGTTCCACCACGGCATCCAGGGCGGGAATCAGCGCCTCCCCTCCCTCAAGGGAAAAGCGCTTCTGCCCCAGGAATTTCCGGTGCAGGAACTCCTCGAACAGGGACGCCTCCCTGAGCTTCTCGAGGATGCGCAGCTTCTGGTCCGGGGAAACAGGCGGCCGGTTCCGGACCGGCTCCATCCGCTCGATCAGCCAGGTCCGCTCGGCAGGGTCCTGGATGTGCATGAACTCCACACCCACGGAACGGCAGTAGGTCTCCCGGAGCGTTGCCAGAATCTCCCGCAACGTCGCCACGCTCTTGAGGAAACGGCGCGCCCGGAAGGTACGGTCCAGGTCCGACTGGTCCAGGTCGTACTGCTCCAGCGCCAGGAGCGGGTGTTCCAGCTTGCAGGGAGAGAGGGGATCGGTGCAGGCCAGCAGGTGGCCCAGGTCGCGGTAGCGATAGATGAGAGAGTCGACCGCCGACTGCTTGGCGGCCAGCTCGGGGGTGGGGCATTCGGCCGACGGCTCGCCGCGCCCCAGCTCGTAGCCGGTGAAAAACGCGCGCCACTCGGCGGAAACCGACGCGGGATCGGCCTGCCAGGATTGGAAAAGGGATTCGATGAACTCGGGGTCGGCCCCTGCGGCAAAGGTCATGACAGCGTCCTTGGTTGAAGTGACGCGGATAAGTATAACAAAGGGGGGAGTGGTTTCAAAGCGGGCCGGCGTACGCGGGGCAGAACATCGGTGGAGAGGCGCGTCGGCCGGCTCGGGGCCGGCAGGGTCAGGTAAAGAGATCGAGCCGGAAGCGGCGGGCCATGAACGCCTGAAGGGTACGGACCTCCTCGAAGGCGAGCCGCAGGCGGCCCTGCTCCATACGGTTGAGGTGGTCGAGGGGGATGTGGTTGGTGGGCGTGAGACCCTGCCGAATTGCTTCCACCTGGCCCCTCAGCCGCAACAGGACGAGGAAGTTGAAGCTCTCCTCCAGGTCCTCCGCTTCCTTGGCGGTGAACGTGCCTGCCGTGACCAGGGACTGGAGGCGCTCCCACGTCCCCCCGCGGGGGAGTCCTGCCTCCAGGGCCAGGATCTTCACCCCTTCAGTGATGGCGAAGATTCCCGCTTTTTTCAGGTCCACACACCCCCGGTGATCGCCGCTGCGCTCCACCTTGATCCTGCCGAACATGCCGAGGGGAGGTGTGAACCGGACCACGTTGGCACCCATGTGGGCCAGATAGGCGGTGTCGCCCGCAAGCCGGCCGGCGATGTGGGGCTTCAGCGCCTGTTCCAGGGAGTGATCACCGTCGATTAAGCGCATGTCCATGAACATGCTGCTGTTGAGGATGTTCTCCGGAGTGGGTGCCGAGAGCCACTGATCCAGCACTGCGCGCCACTGGCTGAGGCTCCGGCGCCAGGCTCCGTTTCGGGCCATGATGCCGCCGGGGCAGGGAGGAACCCCGATGGCGACGAGATTGTCGATCAGGTCGAGGGAAAAGGCTTCGAGGCGCCTGACGTCGGTTTCAGAGAGGTCGTCGGCGTAGACAATGGCATTGTCCTGGTCGGTGGTGAGAGTCTGCTCCTGGCGCCCCTCGCTCCCCAGCACGATGAAGGCGAAGCGGTCCGTCAGGTCGGGGTAGCGCTCCCGTCGCAGCAGCGTTATGAGACGCACCAGGATCTGGTCGTTGAGGTGGGCTATCATCCGGACCAAGTCCCTGGTCGGCACCCCTGTTCCGGCGAGATGCACCACCAGGTTCTGAACCCGGACGTGGAGTTTCTCCAGGTCGGCCACGGAGCAGGCCTCCTCGATCTCCCGGACCATCTGCTGGGGGGAGCGGCTCTGGAGCCGCAGGATGTCTGAATCGGTGATTATCCCGGTGAGGCGGCCGGCCCCGTCGACCACGCAGACCCGGTGGATGCCGCTACGCGACATGCGATGCAGCGCCTCGAAGATAGAGTCGTCCTCACCCACCGTTATGAGGGGAGCATTCATGATCATTCCGGCGGTCATGGCGTGGCAGTCGGCGCCCCGGGCCACGACTTTGTTCCGCAGGTCCCGGTCGGTGACAATCCCGGCCGGGGTATCCCCCTTGCAGACCACCACGCTGGATATGTTGCGCTCGCTCATGGTGGCGGCCACGTCCACGAGCCGGTCGCCGGGCGCACAGGTCACCACCTGTCGCTGACAAAACGTTCCTACCGGCTGAAACATGAAGTTTTCTTCGGTCATGGCGCTACTCCAAGGAAGTGATGACCTCCGGCTCCAGGGCCGGGGGACAGGTACCTGACGGCCCAGGCGGCGATGATGCCGGCGGCATAGCGGGCGTCCTCCTCGGCCAGGAGCAGATGGTCGGCCCGGTCCAGGGCCACCAGGCTCCTGGGCTGGGGGGCCAGGGAGAAGATCCGCTCGGCGTGGTGGAAGCCCACCACCCGGTCGTCGGGGGCATGGAGTATGAGGAGCGGAACGCCGAGGGTGGCGATGGCCCCCTCCAGGCGGACGCCGGTCACGTCGTCCAGGAACGAGCGGCCGAGTCGGAAGGGGCGGCCGGCCACCATGACCTGGGCCGAGCCGTTCTGCGCCAGTTCGTCCTCCTTGCCGGTGAAGAGGTGGCGCAGCCCCGCCGGGCTCGCCGGTGAGCCGATGACCACGACCGCCCGGCAGCCCTTGATGGCTCCGGCCGCGGCAAGGCAGGTGGTGCCGCCGAGGGAATGGCCGATGAGCAGGCTGGGAGCGGCATGGGAGCGCTCCAGGAACGAGGCGGCAGCCAGCAGATCGTCCACGGTGGAGGTGAAACCGGTTTCGCTGAAGTCCCCCCCGCTCTCCCCCAAGCCGGTGAAATCGAAGCGGAGCACGCCGATCCCCTGCTCCGTGAGCACCCGGTTGATGGCGACCACGGACTTCAGTTCCTTGGAGCAGGTGAAGCAGTGGGCAAAGAGGGCGAAGGCGACCGGTTCCCGCCCCTCCGGCAGATCGAGGATGCCGGAAAGTTCCGCGCCGCGGCCGCCGGGGAAACGGAGGCGGCGCGAGATCATTCCTTCTCCCCCTCGCCGGCCCGGTCGAGTACGAGCGATGCCGAGTTGATGCAGTAGCGCCGGCCGGTGGGGGCCGGGCCGTCCGGGAACAGGTGCCCCAGGTGGGCGCCGCAGGAGGCGCAGTGGACCTCGGTCCGGTGCATGAAGAAACTCCGGTCCTCCTCGCTCTCCACCCCGTCTCCGTCCAGGGGAGCGGTGAAGCTGGGCCAGCCGGTGCCGGAGTCGAACTTGTCCGCGGAGTCGAACAGGGGCGCGCCGCAGCAGACGCAGCGGTAAGTCCCCCTGTCGTGGCAGTCCCAGTAGGCGCCGGTAAAAGCCGGCTCGGTCCCCTTGCGGCGGGTGATCTCGTACTGCTCCGGGGTCAGCTGTCCGCGCCACTGGGCATCGGTTTTCTCGATCTTCCTTTTCATGATGCGCCTCCGTGCTCCCTGCTCCTTAGCCCAGCTTCTTTCCCACCCGGCGGAGCAGGATCGAGTTGGTCACCACCGACACCGAGGAAAAGGCCATGGCAAGCCCGGCGAATTCGGGCCGGAGCGTGATCCCCAGCGGATAGTAGAGGACCCCGGCGGCCACGGGGATGCCGAGGATGTTGTAGAACAGGGCCCAGAAGAGATTCTGCTTCACCTTGGCCAGGGTCGCCCGCCCCAGGCGGATGGCGCGCACGGCATCCATGAGGTCGTCCCGCACCAGGATCACGTCGCCGGTCTCCTTGGCCACGTCGGTGCCGCCGCCGATGGCGATCCCCACGTCGGCCCGGGCCAGGGCCGGGGCATCGTTGATCCCGTCGCCCACCATGGCAGTGAAGTACCCCTTTGCCTGGTACTCCCGCACGATTTCCTCCTTGCGGCCCGGCAGGACTTCGGCCTCGAAGCTGTCAACCCCCGCCTCCCGGGCCACGGCGGCCGCCACCTCCCGGTGGTCGCCGGTGATCATGCAGGTGGCTATCCCCATTCGCTTCAGCTCGGCCACGGCCCGGGGCGAGCTCTCCTTGAGCCGGTCGGCCAGGGCCGCCACCCCCAGCAGGCGTCCCGCTTCGGCCACGAGGATGAGCGATTTCCCCTCCCCGGCCAGCCGGGATGCGGCCTGCTCCAGGGGCGAAGTGTCGATGCCCGCCCCGGCCAGGAACCGGGCGCTGCCGGCCGTTACCGGTTCACCGTCCAGGACGCAGGCCACGCCTCCCCCTTCGGTCTCCCGGTAGCCGTCCACCGGCGCCGGTACCACGCCCCGTCCGGCGGCGCCGCTTACCGCCGCCTGGGCCAGGGGATGGTTCGAGCGGGATTCGGCCGCGGCCAGCACCGCCAGCAGCCGCTCCTCCGTCACCCCCGGCGCCGGCACCAGGTCGGTGAGGGAGGGTTCGCCTCGGGTGAGGGTGCCGGTCTTGTCCAGCAGAATCGCCTGGACCCGGGAGATGTTCTCCAGCACCGAGCCCCGCTTGACCAGAATCCCCCGCGACAACCCCACCCCGCTCCCCACCATGATGGCGGTGGGGGTTGCGAGCCCCATGGCGCAGGGGCAGGCGATGACCACCACGGAGATGGCCAGCTTGAAGGCAAAGAGGAACTCCTGGTGGAGCCCCCAGAACCAGAGGGCGAACGTGAGGGCCGACAGGGCGATCACCACCGGCACGAAGACCCCGGACACCCGGTCGGCGAAACGCTGGATCGGCGCCTTGTCCGCCTGGGCCTCCCGCACCATCCGCACGATCTGGGAGAGAAGCGTTTCCTCGCCGATCCGGGTGGCCCGCACCAGGAGCACGCCGCTGCGGTTCACCGTGGCCCCGGTGACCGCGGCCCCCGGCCCCTTGTCCGCCGGGATCGACTCGCCGGTCACCATGGACTCGTCCACCGACGAGGTTCCCTCCACCACCTCCCCGTCCACGGGGATCGTCTCGCCGGGACGTACCCGCACCAGGTCGCCCACCCGCACCGCCGACGCGGGGACTTCCCGCTCTTGGTCGCCGGTCACCAGTCGCGCCTTGTCCGCCTGGAGCCGCAGCAGCTTTTTCAGGGCTTCCCCCGCCTTGCCCCGGGCCCGGGCTTCCAGGTACTTGCCCAGGCGGATGAAGGCGATGAGCATGGCCGAGGTCTCAAAGAACACGTGGCCGCCATGCTCGCCGAAGGCCCCGAAAAAGGCGAAGAGAGAGTAGAAATAGGCGGCCGAGGTGCCCAGGGCCACCAGCACGTCCATGTTGGCGCTGCGGTTTTTCAGGGCGAACCAGCTCCCCCGGTAGAAGGTGAGGCCGGCCGAAAACTGGACCGCGCTGGCCAGGACCAGGTTCATCCAGCCCACGGCCCGGTTGTCGTGGAGGGTCATGGTGGCCATGATGGGGAGCGACAGGAGCAGGCTGGCAACGAACCAGTTCCGCTGGCTTTTCAGCTCCGCGGCGGCCTCCCCCCCTTCCGCGTCGGGCTCCACGGGGGTGTACCCCGCGGCCACCACCAGGGCGAAGATGTCAGCCTTGCCCAGGCGGGAGGGATCGAACCGGACCAGGGCCTCCTCCTGGGCCAGGTTCACCACGGCGGCGGACACGGCCGGGTCGGCCAGGAGCTTTTTCTCCAGGTTCGCCACGCAGGAGGCGCAGTGGAGCCCCCGCACGCCGAAACGCAGCTCCCCGGCCGTCGTGCGCACCACGCCGTAGCCCAGGGCCTCCACCCGCGCCGCCACGGCGTCCTCGTCGATCACCCGTTCGTCGAACTCCACGGACAGCTCGGCGGTGGCAAAGTTGACCAGGGCCGAGGCAATGCCTGCCACGCCGCCCAGCTCCTTCTCGATCCGGGCCGCGCACCCGGCGCAGCTCATGCCGGTGATGGGAAACAAGACCTTACGCATTCGGATGTCCCTCCGTCAGGTATCCCCGCAGCTCGGCCGCGCAGATCTTCACCACTGCCGCCACCGGCACCGCCAGCACCACCCCCCAGAAGCCCATGAGCTCGCCCATGGCCATGAGGACAAAGATGACCGCCAGGGGGTTAAGCCGCAAAGTCCCCCGCATGAGGAGCGGCTTGATGAGGTTCCCTTCTATGATAACGCTGATCACGAAATATGCCGCGCAGACCAGGGGGATCACCGACATGTCGCCGGTTTCCGCATAGCCGATCAGGGCCGGCGGGATCACCGCCACCATCACCCCCACAAAGGGGACCACCGACGCGAATCCGGCCACCAGTCCGTTGAGCAGCGGAAACTCGATGCCGATGGCGTAGAGGGCCAGAGCCGACAGGATACCCACGATGACGCAGTCCAGGAGTTGCGCCAGGATAAAGCGCTCCAGGGACCGCTTGATCCGTCCTCCCATCTCCCGGAACGACGGCCGCTCCCGGTGGGGGACGAACCGGAGGACCAAGTCCTTCACAAAATCCTTGTAGTAGAGCATGAAGAAAACGAGGATCGGGGCGAGCACCAGGTTGAAGAGACCGAAGAAGGCCCGCGTGAGTTGCTGGTATCCCTTGCCCGTGAGCTCAAGGGCCAGCTTCTTCAGGGATTCCTCGGCCCGGGCGATGAGCCAGGTTCCCTCCTCGCCGCCGTAATAGGGGGTAAGGCGACCCTTCCACGTCTCCATGACCAGTTGCAGATTATCCACGTAGCGGGGGACCGCCCGGGGGAAGGCCTCCAGCTGGTGGCTGAGGTAGGGGATCAGGAGGATCAGGGCCAGGAGGATTCCCACGGCAATGGCGAGATAGAGCACGGCAATGGCCGGCAGCCGCCCCAGCCCCTTGGCCTCCATGAATTTCATGGCCGGATTGAGAAGATAGGCAATGACCAGCGAGGTGAGGACCGCCGACAGGGAGTGGACGGCGAAATGGCCCGCCAGGAGCACCAGCCCGAAGGTTATGGCCAGGAACCAGGCGATATGGGCCGCGTCGCGGGGGCGCACCGCCTAGCTCCGGAAATCGCCGCGACGGAGGTGGTCGGCGGCGGCACGCACGGCGGCGGCAATGGGAATGGCCAGCAGGATGCCCCAGAAACCCATGAGTTCGCCGAACACCATGACCACGATGATGGTCACCAGGGGGTTCAGGTCCATGGACTCCTTGAAGACCAGCGGCTTCACCAGGTAGCCTTCCAGAAAGTAGATGACCGAAAAGGCGCCGATCACCTGGAGGAGCACCATGCCGCTCTCGTACTGGACGTAGGCGAAGAACAGGGGCGGCAGGGTTGCCAGGATGACCCCGATGAAGGGGAGAACCGAGGCGAGCCCCGCGAACATGCCGTTGACGATGGGATAGTCGATGCCGATGACGAAGAGCGCCACCGTGGACAGGACCGCCACGATGACCGAGACAATGAACTGGCCGCGAATATAGCCGCCGATGCTCTCGTTGACCTCCCGCCCCAGGGCCAGGATGACCTCGCGGCGGGACGCGGGGAGCCACGCCGCCGTTGTCTCCATGAACTCCTTCTTGTACCAGAGCATGAAGAACACGAGGATCGGCGCGAGCACCAGGTTGAAAAGATTGAAGACGAGCCCCTCGGCCGCGGCGTAGACCCCCGCGCCGAGCTTGGCCAGCAGCTTGTCGGCCTGGCCGGCGGCGGTATCGAAGAGCCAGCGCCACTCATCCACCGCATAGGGAGGGACCGCCCGGCTCTTCCAGGCGAACACGATCTGCTTCCCCTTCTGGAGATAGGCGGGGAGCCCGGTGATGAACGCCTCCCAGCGCAGGCTGAGAAACGGTACGAGCACGATAAGGAAGAAGACGGAAAAGACCGCGAGAAGCGCGTAGAGGAAGAGGATGCCCCAGGGGCGGCGTACGCCGCGACGCTCCATCACCACCAGGATGGGGTCCAGGAGATAGGCGGTGACGAAGGACAGGAGAAAACAGGAGACCGTATGCCTGATCGCATAGCCTGCGGCGATCAGCGCCCCGCCCACCAGCAGCGCCGCCACGACCCTGTTCACCGCCGGTTGTTTGTCAGCCATCATCCGCTCCTGTGGGGCGCCGGCGTGCGGCACTCTCAGAAATCCTCCTCTTCGGCGCCGAAAAGGTCGTTCTCCTCCAGCCACCGCCGGGCCCGGTCGGAGATGAGCTCCTCCTTCATGGCCATGTAGCGGTCGAACTCCTCGGGGTAGAACGACAGGATCTCGTCCAGCCGGCCGTAGGGCTTTTTCCCCTCGAAGGAGCGCAGCAGCATCCCCTTGAGGCTTGCATTGCCGAGCCCCCTGATGAACTCGTGGAGCAGCAGCCGCTCCTGATCGTAATCGAAGCCGGGGATGCGGAGGAAACGGTCCTCGCTCTCTTCCATCTCCCGCCAGAAATCGTCATCGTCGAAATCGGACGGCACGGCAAAGATATCGCCCGTTTCCCGATCGAGAAAATAGGCCAGCGCCGTTTCCGGATTTTCGAACGCCTCCAGGAGATCATCCCAGAGTATTTCAATGTCGCGCATGAATCCCATGTTCACCTTACGCCTCGCCCGCCTCAACGCGCCTTTACCTTTGGCGGCCTTTCGATTATAGTGCCGCCATGCGTGCAATCTTCATCGCCGACGCCCACCTGCGGCAGCCGGGGGACCGAAACTACCGGCTGCTCATGGAGTTCCTGGCCGGGCTCCGGGGCAACGTCGACACCCTCTACATTCTCGGTGACCTCTTCGAGTTCTGGATCGGCTACGATCCGGTCCCCTTCACCCACTACCTCCCCCTTCTCGACCGGCTGCGGGAGCTGGTCGACAGCGGGGTCCGGATCGAGTACTTCGAAGGGAACCACGACTTCCACATGGGGCCGTTTTTCACGGAGACGCTTCGGGCAACGGTCCACCCGGGCCCAGCCGTGATCGACATCCAGGGGGAACGGTTCTATCTCTGCCACGGGGACGAGGTGAACCGGAAGGACTATCCCTACCGGCTCCTGCGGTTCATCCTCCACAGCTCCCTGACGCGGGCGGCCACCCGCATCGTCCCCCCCGCCGTGACCTGCCGGATCGCCGTGGGCATGTCGCGGGAAAGCCGCAAAAACCACGGCCGGCGCCGGCACCGCTGGGACTACGCCGCCATCCTCCGGGCCTTCGCCGCCGAGCGCTTCCGGGAAGGATGCCGCGCAGTCGTCGCCGGACACTTCCACCAGCCGTTCATCGATCGCAACGACGACGGCACGGTCCTGCTCTCCCTGGGCGACTGGCTCACCCACTACACCTACGGCGAATGGAGCGACGGCACCCTTTCGCTGAAGACCTACGGAACACCGTAACCCCGCCGCTAGACCCCGAACAGCGCCCGGTACTTTTTCACCCGCTCTTCCAGCGTCGGCGCCGCAATCCGGCGGCAGATCTCGTCGGGGCGGTACCCCCGGCAGACCGCCGGCCGCTCGTCGTAGGTGGCGCACAGCCCACCCTCGCCCAGATGGGGACAACGCACGCCCACCGGCTTGCCCAGCGTGCTGATGTCGGGTGCGATGCAGCAGGTACCGCATCTGAGACAGTCCATAATAACCCGGATCGTTGGCTACGGATTTCAGGCGACCGCCGCCGCCCGTCCTATTTGAAGAAGGCCTCCAGGGCCTGCTCGCCCACGTAGGACGCCTTGATCTTCCACTTGTCCTGGTTGATGACGAGGGCTGCCAGGGCTATTTGCGGGTTGTCGGTGGGAGCATAGGCGGCGAACCAGCTGTAGTGACCCTCGGGATCGGTACCGTTGATGGAGCCGGTCTTGGCGGCAATGGAGATGTCCGCCAGCTTGGGTCGACCGCGCTGGTCATGGAACGCCCGGCGGGAAGTGCCGGTGGTCACGGTGGAGGACAGCATCCGCGTGAGCTGCGCTGAAACGTCGGCCGTGGTCACGGTCCGCAGCGGCCGGGGCTGGTGGGTATAGGCGACCTTTCCCGACGGGTCACGGATCTCGTCAGCCAGGGAGGGGACGAGCATGGTGCCGCCGTTGGCAACCGTGGCCATCAGCACCGCCGCATGGAGCGGCGAAATCTTCACCTCGCGCCCGAGCCCGGCCCCCATGAGGCGCAGATCGTCGTCGGTGGCGGGGTGCTCGGCCTTGCTGGGCAGGACGGGCGTGCCGGGAAGCAGCGCATGGTTGAAGCCGAACCGCTCCGCGCAGCGAAGGACCGAATCGCGCCCGGCCACGTCGCAGGCAAGCCGGCCGAAGACCGGGTTCACCGATTTCCCCATGGCGGTGGTCAGATCCATCTCCTGGGCGCCCCGCTTGGGCAGGTCGCTCCAGTGGCGGGAACTCTCCGAGTAGAGCCCCCCCCTGAAGGGGATCACGGTGTCGGGAGAGACCTTGCCCTGTTCGAGGGCAGCGGTGGCGGTAATGATCTTGAACAGCGACGCCATGGGGTAGATGCCGTAGAACGCCTGCTGCTCCCAGCCCGGCAGGACCGAGGAATGGGCCACCATGGCCAGGATCCGGCCGCTGCGCGGTTCCATCGCCACAAAGACCCCGTAGGGGACCTGGAACTGTGTCAGGACGTCCTTGACCCGCTGCTGGACCTCTTCATTGATGGCATACACCACCGTGCCTCCGCCGGCGAGGGGGGCCACGAGGCGTCCCCCTTCGGCGCGAGCCGTGGGGAAGGCGCCGGCGGCCAGGCGGAAGGCGCCGAAAGTGTCCAGGTCCTTGAGGCTCAGCCTGCCCGGATGGGCCTCTTCGCGGACACTGGAAACGGCGGGCCGGCCCGAGAGGAGAAGGGACAGAACCGGGTAGGCGACCAGGAGCGCGGCAATGACGGGAAGCAGGAAGCGGAGACGTTTTTTGCGGGGAGGAGGCTCATCAAGCCTCTTGAAGGCATTGCGGGAGTCGTTCTTCCTCGACGTGAAGAACGAGGAGGCGGAGAATCGTTTCTTGCTCGTTAAATGTTTAAAATCCTGCATGTATGTTCATTTCGCACGGACATCGCGGCCGGCATCGCCGGCCCGGATGCGGGGTCACTTGAATGGATGGCAGACTGCCGCCACTATATAGGGAAAAGCCCCGCATTGTCAATGTCGGCGCCCGTTGGCGAGACAACATGAAACATATTTAATTCACTTCGTCCCCCTCGGCCAGGGTCCTGAAGTTCACCTCCCCCAGTTCTGCGGCCACGGCCCCTTCCATTCTCGCGGCCAGCCACTCCACCGCCGGGTCGAACCGCCCGGTCGCCAGGGGCATGGCGTGCCCCCTGAGCGACTCGATCAGTTCCCGGACCCGCATGTGCTCCAGTTCCCGGGCCGGGAGGTAGAGGGTTTCCTCGCCGCAGCTCTCGGCAAGCCACCCCTTGGCGACCAGCATGTCCAGCGTTTCCCGTGCGGTCCGCTCCGGAACGTCGAGCCGTTCGGCCAGGCGCTCGGCGTTCCAGGGCGCGCCATCGCGGAAAAAGGTCCGGCACACCTCCAGCAGCAGGGCCAGGGCCAGGCGCTCGCGCGCGGCGGGCTCCAGGTCGGGGATGTGGGTTTCGTGCCGGAAGGTGCGGCGATGCTGGTGGGCGTAGACCACCTCCACGCCGAACAGCACGATCGACCAGCTGGCATAGAGCCAGATCATGAAGACCGGCAGCACGGCGAGGGTGCCGTAAATTGCGTTGTACTTGGCCACACCCACCTGAAAGTGGATATATCCCCACTGGGCTGCCTGCCAGAGCGTGCCGGCGATGACCCCGCCCACCAGGGCCGAGCGGAAACGGACCTTGGTGTTGGGGATGAGCATATAGAGGAAGACTAGGGCGAGCCAGATGCTGACATAGGGAACCAGTCGGAAAGCCGCCACCAGCACGTCGCCCAGATAGGCGGTGCCGATCAGCCACTGGACCGCCTTCTGGCTCTCGAGGGTTGTGGTGGCGCTGATGGCGGCAAAGATGAGAATCGGGCCGAATACCATCACGCTCAGGTAATCGCTGAACCGCCGGAAGAGCGACCGGGTTTCCCGAACCCCCCAGATGGAGTTGAAGGTTTCCTCGATGTTCCCCAGCAGGGTGACGGCCGACACCATGAGGGTCACCAGGCCCACGGCGCCCAGGGAGCCGACCTTGGTGTTGTTGATGTAGGTAACGATCCGGTCGACGATTTCATGGGATCCTGCCGCGACCTGGTCGAGGATGAAGGGCTCCAGGGTGTTCTGCACCCCCAGCCCCTTGAGGACCGCGAAGGCAAGGGCAAAAAAGGGAACGATCGACAGGAGCGTGGAATAGGTCAGGGCCGAGGCGTGCAGCAGGCACTGGTCGTCCATGAAGTTGCCCACGGCGGTCACCGCCGCCTGGAGCGCGGCCACCAGCCGGCCGCGGACCGGCCCGAGCCCGTCGGTGTCCATGGCCCGGAACGTATCCAGGTAGCGGGTGAATGTGCTCTTTGACCCCTTCTCCATCCGCGCCCTCCGCCCTCCGGAGCGCACACGAAAAAGCCCACGCGGGGTGGGCTTGTTCGTGAGGCGCCGGGAGTGGCTACATCTCCTTGAACTTCTCGCGCTCCCGGTCCATGGCTTCCTTCCCCGCCTCGATAGCGGAGGTGATGATGGTCTTCTTCTCGGTGATGAGGTCCTTGGTTTCCTCGTAGGTATCCTTGATCTTGGACTGGGCCTCTTTCGTGAGGCCCTTGATCTTATCGAGGGCCTCATCGGTCATATCCAAGATGTTTTCGCGCATTTCCCTGCCGGTCTTCGGTGCGAGCAGAAGCCCCAGGCCCGCTCCCACCGCAGCTCCGGCCAGGAATGACAGGAATACCGTTCCGACGCTCGTTCCTCTTTCTTCAGACATACGAATTACCCCCTTTTCTTGATGAGTCGCTCCATGAGGTACTTTCCGGCCACCCGGGCGCCGGTGCTCCAGGCGGAGGAGGCCGCCGCCGCGTGGGCCACGCTGCCGATGACGGCATTGATGGTGCGGATGTTGCGCCCGGTGTCGCCCACGGCTTCCATGAATTCCTTCACGTCGTCCACCCGCTCGGCAACCCCTTCGGTGACGACCTTCAGCTCGGCAAGGGTCTGCTGGAGCTCCTGGGTGAGGGGCTTCAGCTCCTGTCCCACCTGGGCCATGACGCTCCTGAACTCTGCCGCGGTTCTCCTGATCTCCAGCAGCGTCGGAATGAGAAACGCCACCAGCACAACCAGTGCGCAGGCCATTACCAGTACGGCAAGTGCGCCAATGCTCATGAAGTCGATCCCTCCACGGTCTTAATGGGAAACAGTATAGTGCACGGGAGGGGGATTGCAAGGAACCCATCTGCCGCCAGGCCCCCGGCCCCCGCCGTTGCTGCTTCCGCGTGCGGTAAACTATAGCCAACGGCCCGTGCTTTTGCAAACGAATTGCTCGCCGTTTACGCAGATACGGCAACTTGGCGGCAAAATCCGGTTGACAAACCGGCCGGGGCTTCCGTATCCTTCACCAAAAGAGAATAGTAGACCTTCTTATCAAGAGTGGTGGAGGGAAAGGCCCTGTGAAACCACAGCAACCGGTCCGGCAGCGGACGCCAGGTGCTAAATCCTGCCCGAAAGGGAGCGATGAGAGGGAGCTTGTGACCACCGACGCGTACAGGCCCCTTCCCGTTTCCCGGGAGGGGGCCTTTCATTTTCGCCGCCGCGCGCACGCGCCCGTGGGGAATCATGTCCGTCGGCATCGTCGAAGAACAATCCGTCACCTTCGAAGCGGATCTCAGGCTGGAAAGCGGCCGGATACTGGGGCCCATCACCCTGGCCTACGAGACCTACGGCCGGCTGAACGCCGACCGGTCCAACGCCATTCTGGTGGCCCACGCCTGGACCGGCAACGCCCATCTGGCGGGCAAACACGGCGAAGACGACCCCAAGCCCGGCTGGTGGGACGCCATCGTAGGGCCTGGACGACTCCTGGACACCGACCGCTGGTTCGTCCTCTGTTCCAACGTCATCGGTTCCTGTTACGGCTCAACCGGCCCCGCGTCCATCAACCCGAAGACCGGCAAGCGCTACAACCTCTCCTTCCCGGTCATCACCGTGCGGGACATGGTACGGGCCCAGGCCCTGCTGCTGGACCACCTGGGCATCGACCGGCTCCTCACCGTCCTCGGCGGCAGCATGGGCGGGATGCAGGCTCTGGAATGGGCCACCCAGTTCCCGGACCGGGTCCGCTCGGCCATCGCCCTCGCCACCACGAGCCGCCCGTCGCCCCAGGCCATCTCCCTGAACGCCGTGGCCCGCTGGGCCATCTTCAACGATCCGTCCTGGAAAAAGGGGGAGTACCGGAAAAACCCCAAGGACGGCCTGGCGCTCGCCCGGGGCATCGGCCACATCACGTTCCTCTCCGACGAATCCATGTGGCAGAAGTTCGGCCGCCGCTATTCGGCCCGGGACGGCCTGTTCGACTTCTTCGGCCAGTTCGAGGTGGAACGCTACCTCACCTACAACGGCTACAACTTCGTGGACCGCTTCGACACCAACTCGTTCCTCTACCTGGCCAAGGCCCTGGATCTGTACGACGTGGCCTGGGGGTACGAGTCGCTGGAAGACGCGTTCAGCCGCGTCACGGCTCCGATCCAGTTCTTCGCCTTCACCTCCGACTGGCTCTACCCCCCCTACCAGACCGAAGAGATGGCCACCACGCTCCGGGCCCTGGGCAAGGAGGCCGAATACCACCTGATCCCGTCGGCCTACGGCCATGACGCCTTCCTCCTGGAGCACGAAACCTTCGCGCCCATGGTCCGGGACTTCCTGGCCCGCGTGGAGCGGGGCTAGGCCTCCGCACACAAAAAAACCCGGCGATCGTCCGCCGGGTTCCACTCACGCGCCGGTGATCCGCCGGTAGAGCTCCAGGTAGGCCTCCGCCTCCCGTCCCGGGGAAAAACGCTCCCGCACCAGTTCCCGTCCCTGTTCGCCGAGGCGCCGTCCCAGGGCGGGATTGCAGAGCAGATCCCGGGCCCGGTCCAGGAATTCCCGCTCGCCCCGGAACAGGAAACCGGTGGCTCCCTCCTTCACCACTGAGCGGTTGCCGTCGATGTACGACGCCAGCACGGGCTTGCCGAAAGCCAGAGCCTCCAGGACGCTGTTCGCCATCCCCCCCTCGAAGGTCGAGCTGTTGATGACCGCGTCTGCCCGGCGGAACAGGGCGCCGATGGCGTCACGCCCCACTTCGCCCAGGTAGCGGGCAAAGGGATGGCGGTCGATGGCCTCAAGGGTTGCGGCGCCGTACTCCCGGTCCAGGATCGGCCCGGCCAGCAGAAAGCGGACCCGCGGCTCCTCCCGGTGGAGCTCCGCCAGGGGGCCGAGGGCAAAGGCCGCATTCTTGACCGGCCGCAGCCCGGCCGGCAGAAAGAAGACGAACTCGCCCCCGTCGAACCGCTCTTCCCCCCAATCGAACTCTTCCCCGGGCAGTTCCACCCCCTGGGGGATGACAGCCATCGTTTCGGCCAGGGATGGATGATGATCAAGCACCCGGCACCGAACGCACTTGTGGAACGCCGCCACCGCGGCGGCATCGCGCAGGACCGCCAGGGTATCCCGGCGCCGGGTGTCCTCCAGCGCTTCATACACGTCCGAACCGGTCAGGGTGATCAGGTAGGGGATGCGCGTGGCCCGGCCGGCCTCCCGGGCCACGCGCCCCCCCAGATAGGCGTGCAGGGCGTGAATCAGGTCCGGCGGATCGGCCGTGATGCGCCGCAGGATATCCTCCGCGGGCGCGGCGTCAAGGGAGTGAACGGTCACCGCGTGCCCCGCGGCCCGGAGCTGTCGCTCGATCCGCCTGGCGGTGACGGCATTCCCCCGGGCAGGGGGATGGTAATAGGGGGTAATCAGAGTAATCTTCATCCGGTGCTCCCTTCCCTCCGCAGGGGGCCGATGGTAGCCCGAACCGGTGGCGGACGCAAGGACAAAGACCCTTGCGGGGCCGCTTCCGCTCATGGTATCGTGGCCCAACTCGCAGGGAGACCCACCCCATGAAGATTACCATACTCGGCAGCGGCACCTCCACCGGCGTTCCCATGGTGGGATGCACCTGTTCCGTCTGTTCGTCGACCGACCCGCGCGACAAGAGGACCCGCGCCTCCCTCCTCATCGAAGCGGCCGGCCGCTACATCCTGGTGGACACATCCCCCGACCTGCGGCGCCAGGCCCTGCGGGAACACATCCCCCACATCGACGCGGTGCTCCTGACCCACTCCCACGCCGACCACGTGAACGGCATCGACGACCTGCGCGGGTTCCACTTCATCCACCGGCGCGTGATCCCCTGCTACGGCAACCGCGAGACCATGGACGCAGTGCTGCGCAATTTCTCCTACATCTTCAAGGGAATGGAAGCGGCCGGCTATGCGCCGCTGCTGGACCCCCACGTGATCCACGATCCGTTCGCCCTGTTCGGCCGGACCATCGTCCCCATCCACCTCCACCATGGCACCATGCCCGCCACGGGCTACCGGATCGACGGTGCGGCCTACCTGACCGATTGCAGCCGCATCCCCGAATCATCCCTGGCGCTGCTGGGGGGGCTCGACCTGCTGGTGATCGATGCGCTCCGCTACACCCCCCACGAGAACCACTTCAACATCGATGGTGCGCTCGGGGTAGTCGCGGAGCTGCGCCCCAAGCGGACGATCTTCACCCACCTGACCCACGAAGTGGCCTACGCCGACGGCATTCGGCTGCCGGAAGGGGTGGAGTTTGCCTACGACGGGATGACCGTCTCGCTCTAAGTTGTCCGCCCCAGCGTATCGTCCTTGAAAAACCCGTGATTTGTCGATATAAGAGCTTATTCGCGAACACGCTCCGAGCGACGCATCTCCGGACAGGGCAGCCATGCACAGAGACATTCGCCTCCACGGCCAGATAGACGAACGGATCGAGTACTACGCCATCGTGGCGGGAGACGACTCGCACCAGCGCTACTTCTTCAACGCCGCGGAGGGGCCGGGGAGAGAGCTTCGCTTCTTTGCGCCCGGCAACGAATTCGTCCTGGGCCCGGGGGGCATCAGGCACGAGGGGAACGGCGGCTCCTTCTGCGAGTACATGTTCGGCGTGGACCAGCCGGTGCCGGACCTGGCCAAGGGCGACGTCATCAACCGGCTCGTCATGTACGGCGCCCGCATGGAGGAGGAGAGCGGCAACCTCATCTTCGACGACCGCACCGGCGGCCAGCTCGGCTTCGAAAAGATGTTTTTCGAAGGCAACGCCGTGGTCAACTACTTCTTCTTCATCTCCTCGGCCCGGGTGACCGGTCCCCTGAGACGGCAGCAGGAATCCATCGTCAGGACCATCGGCAAGACCCTCAAGCGCTCCGCCGCCGTGGGGGAGCAGGACGAAAACGCCCTCATCGCCGAGGTGCTGGCCCTCCTGAGCGATCCCACCGCCCTGTTCTTCCTCTTCAAACTGATCAACGTCCACCACCGGGAGTACCACGACACCTTCCGGCGGCTCTACTTCAGGAACAAGAAGATCGCCGACGACGACTTCGCCATGCTCACCGCCGTTGCCGCGCGTCACGACATCGACCGCTACCAGCAGGAGCGGATCAGGATCGACGTCATGTACAAGCACCCGGCCAACCGCCGGATCGTGGACGAGTACAAGAACATCCTGATCGGCTGCCACCGCAAGGGGGAGATCAGCCGGCTCGAAAACGCCCGGCTCACGCGGCTCAAGACCCTCTCGGTCCGCAACAAGATTCCGGGCGCGCTCTTCTACACCCTCGACGAAGTCCTGAAAAACGACAAGAAACTGGTGGCGCCCGAGGAGCAGGACTATCTCTCCGATATCCGCCAGATTCTCGAAGGAATCTTCCTGACCGAACGGGACATCGAGAGCTCCATCGACCGGGAGGACATGGCCCGGCTCCTCTTCGCCAAGAAAAAGGCCGCCGAAAACCGTGACCATTCCTTCGAGGAACTGCTGCTGGACGCCAGCCGCCTCTGCGACGAAAAGATGCGCGACGGCGCCGAACTGGCCATCATCGAGGGCTTTTCCTACCTGATCACCTTTTTCGACCGTTACGACACCACCTCCCAGGCCGTCAACCAGCTGGCCTTCATGGAAAACGTCCGGATCACCGAAGAAATGATCCGCAGCCTGCTGGGCAACAAGACCGCCTTCGACTCGCTTCGGGACGGCCTGTTCGACGAGCTCTTCATCGCGGGGCTCCTGGAAAACAAGTACCTGGGACGCTACGGCCGGATGAAGATCACCACCCTGCGGCGCGGCCTGGCGGAAATCGAACTGAACCGGCTCACGGTGACCGCCGTGATGGAGCAGCTGCTGACCATCGACCGGGAGGAGCGCCTGGCGATCCTGCTCCTGTCCCACGTGCGGGACCGCATCCGGAACTTCTACTCGAAGTACACCACCAGGGCCGATCAGCAGGCCCTCAGGCGCGAGGTGAACGAAGAACTGATCGCCAAGAAGCTCACCGACGGGAACGTCCCGGACCGGCTCTTCGACGAAACCATCCTCACCATCCAGAAGGAAGCGGTCTACCTCCACGGCCTCCTCCCCCGGATCATCGCCGACCGGGACACCGCCCTGCGCGAAGACTTCCTGGAAAACTCCGGCCTCGACCGCTTCTACGTGGAAGAGCTGGAACGGGAGTACTTCGAGTTGAACGAGCTGGATCTGGAGGAGCTGTACCAGATCAGGAAGGGTTTGAGTTAGGCGGGGGAGTCCGGCACCAGCTTTCAACTGCTGCTACAGCTCCGGGATGATCGCTCCCGGCAGCGGAACAGTCCGGTCCTTTTTCCCCTTGCCATGGATGGCCAGATTACCCGCATCAAGAATACTCCCCGGAATACTCGTTGTTCCCAGCACACGCACTCGCCTGCGCATCGATCATATCCTCCTCACCCTGCCATTCCGGCAAACCTGCCGCGCCGCCGGCATCGACCACAACACCCGCGCCATTGACAAGCCGTCCGACCACTGCCCCGTGTGGGTGGCAGTGTGAGCATCGCCTGAAATGCGGCCCCAAGGCCGCGGCGTATAGGGGTTTTCCTGATTGAACAGGGATGGTAATTGATCTATGAATAGGTGTTAGTGATGTGCGGGGGGAATTGATTCGAGAAGGCGGAGCCTTACAATGCCAATTTGACCGACGAAAGTGAGGTTCTAAGGCCTGGAAATACGTTCTTTGGGGGCTATTATTATGTAGTTCCAGGTTGTTAGCTTGGCCCGCCCCCCAGGGGCCATTGGCAGCATACGAGTAGCCAACCAGCGGCGGCAGCGGTCTCGCTAACGCTCCGCCGCTGGCGCCTTGAGACGTTGTACGCGAAGAAATGAAAGGCGAAAATGCGAATTTTTACGATTCAAAACGACGGCAAATTTGCGGAGTACATTTCCAAGCCATTTCAGGCATCACACCAAGAGAGAGTACTTGAGGAGTGGCTGGAGAGCAATCCTGATGGTATCGTTGAAGACGGAAAGCTACTGATCATCGGTCGCCAAATTTCAACAAACCTTGGAAGCATCATAGACTTACTGGCTTTGGACAGAGAAGGCGACGTAGTAGTCATTGAGTTAAAACGAGATAGAACACCAAGAGAAACCCTGGCACAGGCCCTTGAATATGCATCTTTTGTGGAAGGCCTCAACGTAGACCAACTTGAGCAGATATTAGGACAGTACCTAAACGATGAATCGATAGGTTTAGCAGAGTATCACCGGCAATACTTTACGCTAGAAATTGATGAGGCTGTTTCCTTCAACAAAGATCAACGCATAGTAATTGTTGGACAACGAGTCACCGACGAAATCAGACAGACCTCACTGTTCCTGAGAAACAAAGGCGTAAGAGTAACCTGCCTTGAGTTTTCATACTTCGAGTCAAACGGCGGAATGAGACTACTGTCTCACGACATCGTCGTTGGCGGAGAACCGAAAAAAACCACCCAAATATCTTCAGGCTCTCTTCCCATCACAACCACTGACGAGTTTCTAAATTCCTTGAACCAGTTTGGTAGACCCGTTTTTGAAAAAATACTTTCCTTCGCAGCAGAGGAGCATCTGCCGCTTCATTGGGGCACCAAAGGTTTTTCTGTAAACGTTGACCTCGCTGGAACCCATGTCGCTATTTGCTTTGGCTACCCGCCAAACGCTGTCTTTCGACAATCCATTTATACAGCGCTGTATGGCCGCGGAGGTCTGCTCAGCAAGATCAAAGTTGAGGAGGAGACCCTTTCAAAGCTGTTTTCAGAGGCGAAATCGACGGGATTCTTCAAGCCCGCTGGCCGTGAGCTGAAGTGGTCCATCGACAAGAACTACACAGCAGAAGAGATAGAGGCGGTTCTCCGCTGGCTCAAACGAGTGGTAACGGCGGTTACAGAGCGAGGGCTTCAGGCGTAGGAGCGCACAACCAGCGGCACCAGCGGTCTCCGCTTACGCTCCGCCGCTGGTGCCTTGAGCCGCTAGCAAAACCCAAACAGCATACCCCCCTCAATATCAATTCTCACTATTATTCACATACACCCACCGCACAGACAATAATAAGATGAAAATACTATTTATTTATCGTATTTTATCTATTCTCAATCTATTCTCAAAGGATCTCGGTCATGCGGGTCAGCAACCTCGATAATCCAGACCGGTTACTATCATACCTGGGCACAGGTGTATATTCCTCACCGGAAATCCAGCAACGCTTTCGCCTCAGTCAACCGACGGTTTCTCGCCTGCTTGCGCAACTGGGCGACAGGATAATCGCTATCGGGAGCGCACGGGCACGTCGCTATACGAGAATACGTGACATACGGGGTCTTGGCGGAGAATTCCCCATTTTCAAAATTGACACCCAAGGCAATGCCCACCAGATCGGGACATTATACGCTGTTGCGCAGGACCATTTTCTCTGGTCCCCCCTGAATGCTCGCGAACAAGTATTCCGAAGCCTCCCATGGTTCATTGCCGACCTCCACCCGGATGGCTTTGTCGGCCGCGCGTTCGTTCGTCAATTACACGTGGAATTAGGCCTTCCTCCTCGCAGTCTTGACTGGAATGAAGATCACGTGTTGTCCGCATTGGCACGTAGAGGCGAGGACACCGTGGGGAATCTGGTCATTGGCCGGGAATCTATTGAGAGATACTTCCGCATGGCTCGTGAGTTACCCGCGCCGATTCGGGAACAAGCGATTGCCGCTGCCTATCCGAGGTTTGCCCAAGAGGCCATAGACGGCCAACCGGCAGGATCATCTGCGGGTGGAGAACAGCCCAAATTTACCGCCAGTATCGAGCGTTCAGGAGCGGTTCGGAATGTACTGGTCAAGTTTTCTCCGCCTGTCAGCACAGACGAAGGAAGGCGATGGGCTGATCTCCTTATCTGCGAGCATCATGCTTTGGAAGTTGTAAACAAATCCGGTATTAGCGCGGTTCGAAGCACCATAATCGAAGCAGGAGGCCGGGTATTCCTGGAGGTAGTTCGTTTTGACAGAACAGGATTAATGGGGCGCCTGCCCATTGTTTCATTGCGGGCAATAGATAATGAATTCTACGGCTTTCGGGACAACTGGATTAATGCCGCAAACAGAATGGCAAGCGATGGAAGGTTGTCAACTCAGGATGCCGGTTCTCTCAGATGGCTCTCGGTTTTTGGCAGCCTGATCGGCAACAATGATCAGCACTTTGGCAATGTCTCTTTGATCATGCATGATGGCAGCAGGCGTTTCACGCTTGCTCCAGCCTATGATGTACTGCCAATGGCATACAGGCCGGTAGACGGGGCTGCTCCATCCCGTCCTCTCACGGTTCCTGCGGTTGTTTCCGGTGCCCCCAACGAATGGTCCTCAGCACTTGAAAGTGCCGGCCGATTCTGGAACCGAACAACGTCCGACATTCGTATTTCAGAAGAATTTCGAGCAGTTTGTTCGGCTAACTATGCGATAGTGAAGGAATTACAAGCTGGACCTCGTTTATTCGCGTAAAGCACAATGGCAGGGGAGTTTAAGGTGGGCCAACCAGTGGCGATTCAAAGTATGATACATAAGGTCCACGGAATTTCGGTGGAAGATTGAACAACATGCCTCTTACAAAAGAAACTACAGAAAATACTACGCCTCTTGTCCTGATTGTTGATGATAGCCGGGCAGTCAGAGCATTTGTCCGAGAGCTGTTGGAACAAGTGGGATATGCCGTTATCGAGGCGAATGACGGTATTGCCGGGCTCGAAGCAATCGCGACCAGAAAGCCTGATGTCGTGCTGCTGGATATTGAAATGCCGAATAAGACAGGGCTTGAAGTGCTCGATGAACTGGACGTTACCAACCGACTCTTCTCCATTATTCTGTTCACTACCCTGTCAAGCCTTGACGCCATTGTTGACGGCCTGGAACGTGGGGCAGATGACTACATAGTCAAGCCCTTTAAAAAAGCTGAATTCATGGCTCGTCTGACCGCTGCAATCCGGATTGCCCACAACAAGAAGTTGCTGTTTGAAGCTCGAATGACAGCAGAGCGCACTATTGAACAGATGCGCCGGATGCAGAGCATATTATCTGATCAAAAGCTGATCGAACAAAAAATCAGGGAAACATCTGAAGCGCAGAGTGCCACCATTTTCGCAATGGCAAAGTTGGCCGAATCCCGGGATGAGGATACCGGAGGGCATTTAGAGCGAGTTCGAGAGTATTGCCGAGAGCTTGCAAAAGATCTCCGCCGCCACTCATCATATTCTGATCATATAACGGCGGAATTCATTGATTGTATTCAGCATGCAGCTCCTCTCCATGATATTGGGAAGGTTGCCATTCCTGACGGTATTCTCCAGAAACCCGGAAAACTTACCCCTGAAGAATTTGAAGCGATGAAGTCTCACACCGTTATCGGTGCCGATACCTTGCAATTGGTCTTCAACAGCTACCCTGGCAATATGTTTATCGGGATGGGTATCGAGATAGCTCTCTATCATCATGAACGATGGGATGGATCGGGCCATCCCGATGGCCTGGTAGGCAAGAACATCCCCTTGCCCGCCAGAATCATGGCCCTGGCGGATGTGTATGACGCCTTGCGATCGGACAGGTGTTACCGCAAAGGCTTAACCCATGATCAGGCCAGGACTATTATTCTTGAAGGCGATGGCAAGCACTTTGACCCTGAAGTGGTTATGGCATTTTTACGCATTGAGGGTGTTTTTGCCAGAATCGGGCATGACATCTAGAACGGGAAACGGGCTGAGCTGACCGGGCGCGGCCGCCTCCCTTGACTTTCCCCCTCCCCTTCACCTACACTGCCCCTGAGTACACTTTTTACACTCAGAGGTTTCAATGGAGTCCCTTTCGTCGCACCTCCCCCTTTTGCGGGATCAAATCGTTGCCTACGGCAAGGAAAACCTTGAGGAAATGCTCCACCTGCTGGCCGAGGGGGTGCGTCTCGTCTCCGGCCAGGACCGGATCCGCATCTACCTGGAAGACCTGACCCGCGGCGTCCTCACCTGTGTCCACGCCTCGGGCCCCCTGGCCGATGAGATCCGTGAGGTGAGCTTCCCCATCATCTCCCGTGAGGCGTCGGTTTCCAGCGTCTTTGTCTCCCAGTATGCCGCCGAGTTCCACTACGAGCCGGAGGGCAAACACACCTTCGACCGGGGCTTTGCCGAGCGCTTCGCCATCGGCCACAGCTACATCCTGCCGGTGGTGAGCCAGGGAAAATCCATCGGCGTGGTCTGCATCGACCGCTTCCGGCCGGGGGAGATCCTGCGCGGCAAGGGGAAGGCGCTCCTGGGCGAGTTCGTCACCTCCGTGGCCGACCGGCTCGACGTCGCCCGCATCTACCACCAGCAGCTCCTGCTCGCCCGCCGGGTCGAGGAGTACAAGAAACGGGAAGCCGCCTCGTTCATGGTGCAGTCGGCCGTGCGCCTCATCGACCGGCTGGTCCTCGCCTCGGTGCTGGTGCCCGTGCCCGGTCCGGAAGGCTCGTCGCGCCTCGCCATCCTGGCCAGCCACTCGGAAGACCCCAGCCTGAAAAAGCAGTATGACGAACAGGGAGAGATCGCCCTCCAGAGGGGTACCTCCCTCATCTCCCGGTTCCTGGACGACAACGCGGTCATCGCCGACGAGCGGCTTCTGCGCCCGCTGTTCATCCCGGACCTGACCCAGCAGGAACTCCAGAAAAAGGCCCTCACCGAGAAGATGGCGCTGCGCTCCCTCTACGTGGTGCCCCGCTACGAGCCATCCAGCCGCAAGGTCATCTGCCTGGTCAACTATTTCACCAAAGATCTGTACCGCTTCTCCGACTTCGAGATGGGCCTGCTCCAGACCCATGCGGAGATGGCGGAGCGGATGGTGAACGAGATCGGCGGCGAGCACCTGGAGATCCGGGTCCTGGCCGAGATCACCGAACTCCTCCAGGAGCGCAACGAAGAGCTTTCCCCCTTCCTCACCCGGGTCCTCTCCATGGCCACCGAGCTGATCGGCGCCGACACCGGCAGCATCGCCATCGTTCAGGAGCGCGACGGCGAAAAATGGCTCGTGGTGGAAGACGAAGAAGGGACCATCGTCGGGGCCAAGAACAAGTCGTGGCTCAAGAAGTACATCCCCCCCTTCAGGATCGGCGGCCACGAACTCCCCCCCGAGGAGCGGAGCCTCACCGGCTACGTGGCCTGGTCCAAACAGCCGAAGATCATCGCCCACGTGGCGGACGAGCAGGGGGGCGAAGGGTTCCACCGCTCCATGCACGAGCTGATCAAGAGCGAGATCGCGGTCCCCATCGTCTGCGACGACGAGGTGATCGCCGTGGTCTGCCTCAACTCGCTCAAGCCCGCCTGGTTCACGGAAGAGCACAAGCGGATCCTGCAGATCATCGACCGGCTCACCTCCCGGCACATCTCCGACGTCCAGCGGATCGAGCGGCTCGAGGGGGAGGTGACCCGGCTCAAGACCGACGTGGCCTACAAAGACCCCCAGATCTCCTCCTACCGGCTCGGCAACATCATCGGCAACAGCCGCAAAGCCCAGGAGATCGTTGATTTCATCAACACCGTGTCGGTGCCCCTGTTCAACCGGATCACCCTCTGGAGCAAGAACGTCCTCCAGGAGGCGACCATCGGCCTCCCCTCCATCCTCGTCCAGGGGCAGACCGGCGCCGGCAAGGAGTTCTTCTTCAACAACCTCTACAACAAGCTGAACGAGATGTACCGGGAGAAGCTCAACCCCGCTGGCCAGCTCCCCGTGAAAAAGACCAACATCGCGGCCTACAGCGGTGACCTGACCTACTCGGAACTCTTCGGCCACAAGAAGGGGGCCTTCACCGGCGCCTACAGCGACCGCAAGGGCATCCTGGAGGATGCCGCCGGCGGGATCGTCTTCCTGGACGAGATCGGCGACGCCGACCCCAAGACCCAGGTGCAGCTGCTCCGGTTCCTGGACAACGGCGGGTTTGTGCGGCTGGGGGAAAACCAGGACCGTTTCAGCCGGGTGCTCCTGGTGGCCGCCACCAACAAGGATCTGGCGGAAGAGATCCGCAAGGGGAACTTCCGGGAAGACCTCTACCACCGGCTGTCGGAGCTGGCGGTGCAGGTGCCGTCCCTGAACGAGCGGCGCGAGGACATCCCCGACCTGGCCACCCACTTCCTGGGCAAGCTCTACCGCACCTACCGGGGGGACGAGTCCAAGGACGCCGCCCCCACCCTGGCGGAGGAGGCCAAGCGGCTCCTGATGAACCACCACTACCACGGCAACATCAGGGAGCTGCGGAGCATCCTGCTGCGGGCGCTCTTCTTCCGCAAGGGCACGGTGCTCACCGCCGACGACGTCCGGCGCGCCCTGGCCGCGGGCATGCGCGAGTTCGCCCCTGCCACCGCCACCCAGGAGCTGAACGACCGGATGGTGACGGAAATCCTGGACAAGATCGCCAATGGCGAAACCTTCTGGGAAGCGGTCTACGAGCCCTACTCCCGCAACGCCATCCCCCGCGACGCCGTCCGGCTCGTCATCGAGCGGAGCCGCGACGCGGCGGGCCGGAGCATGCCCCAGGTGGCCCGCTACCTCAAGGCCGTGGGCGACGATGTGGAAGAAAACGACGAGGAGCGGAAGCGGTTTTTCAAGTTCAAGAATTTCCTCTACAAGACGGTGAAGATCTGAGGGCGGCAGACCGGAAACCGACGGCAAGGCCGGCCCGAATACCGGTGCCGGCCGATCAGCGCAACGGCCATGCCTGTTAAAAGACGATTCGCGGTAGCGATCTCGCTTACTGCGCCGTTCGCCGGCGCCGGGCACCGCCTGCGCCATGACGGACCCCTTTGGCGTTCAGCCACTCGCTCCATCAGGGATACGCATGGCGCAATCTTTGCACAAGACATAACCCCTAACCGGCAGTTCATTCCTCGTTATGGAGGTGCTGCATGAAAAAAAAGAAGGCGCATGCCGCGGGAGCAGGGCCGAAGCTGTCCGTGACCAATCCCCCCCGCACTTTTTTTGAAGACACGCTGGCGCTGTTCAATTCGAGACGCTTTGACCTGCTGGACCAGAAGATCAATGAGGCCGTGAACAAATGGCCCAACCACGCCGTGGTCTGGAAGGCGATCGGGGTCATCATGCTCATGGAGGGACGGTTCAAGGAAGCAATCGAACCGTTGACCACGGCGGCGAACCTGGCGCAGGGCGATGCGCAGCTGCACCACAACCTCGGGGTGGCATACCTGCGGCTCGAGCAGTATGAAAAAGCCGTACCCTGGCTGCAGCGGGCCACCAGCCTCAAGCCGGATTATGCCCAGGCCTTCGCCAACCTGGGTATCGCCCAGGCAGAGATCGGGCTTCTCCAGGCGGCGGAAAGCAACTATCGCACTGCGCTGAAAATCAACAAGGATTTTCCCGAGGCGCTCAACAATCTCGGCAATGTGCTGAATGATCAGAAACGGTATGGGGAGGCAGAGGAGTGCTTCCGGAGGGCTCTCGTCCTCAAGCCGGATTTTGCCGAAGCCCTCAATAACCTGGGCACGAGCCTGAAGGGGCTGAACCGGCTGGAGGAGGCAGAAACCACCTACCGGAAGTCCCTGTCGCTGATGCCGGATTACACCCGCGCCCACATCGGCCTGGGCCACACCCTGTTCAAGCTCCGCCAGCCGGACAAGGCAGCGGCGAGTTTCCGCCGGGCAATCGAGCTTTCCCCCTACGAACTGGAAGCCCATGACGGCTTGAGCATGACCCTCGGCGACACGGTTCCCCTGTGGCATCTGCCCATGATGAACGACAAGCCCAGGAACGATGCCTATTTCAATGCCCTGCAGGCCGCGGTCACCCCGGAGACGCGCGTTCTGGAAATCGGGACCGGATCGGGCCTTCTGTCCATGATGTCGGCCCGCCTGGGCGCACGGCACGTGACAACCTGCGAGGTGGTCACGGCAATTGCCGAGACTGCCGCGTCCATCGTGAAAGACAACGGATTCGCGGACCAGGTCACCGTGATTCCGAAACTGTCCACCACCCTGGAGGTCGGCGTCGACCTGGAAGAGCGGGCCGATCTGCTCGTCTCGGAAATCCTGTCGAGCGAATTTCTCGGCGAAGGCGTTCTGAGCAGCATCGAAGACGCAAAACGGCGGCTGCTCAAGCCGGGAGCCCGGATCATCCCCGCCCGGGGCTCGGTCCGGATTGCCCTGTTCGGCGGACGGGACATCGAAATGAACGTCCGGGTCGACGAGGTCTACGGCTTCGACCTGTCGAGGTTCAACGACATCGTGCCCCCGAAGCAGTATGTCGGCAGGAACGATCTCAACATCGAACTGCTGAGCGACGGTATCGGGGCCATTCATTTCGACTTCATGGGCACGGATCACTTCCCCACCAGCAGAAGCTACGGCATAGACGTGCCGATCACCAGGGCCGGCAGGTGCTGCGGCGTCATCCAGTGGATACGCCTTGAAATGGACGATACCTTCGTCTTTGAGAACCATCCGGCAGAGAGGAATGTGGCATCCGGCTGGCAGCACTGCGTCTATCTCTTCAAAACCCCCGTCGACGTGCAGCCCGGCCAGGTCGCGCAGATCATCGCCTCCCACGACATCAGGACCTGCTGGTTCTTTCTGAAGAAAATCGTGACCCCATGACATCCCTTCGCACGGGGCAGATCAGACATGCATCCCGTATGTAACGTCTTAATGGTGAACCAATGAACCGCAAACTGAGACGAGCCAACCTGAAAGCAAGCGAGCCGACGCCCCACGAGACCGGCAATGTAATCAGCTACATGCGGCAGGGTCGCTACGCAGAGGCGGCGCATCTTGCAAAGGGCCTTACCGAACGGTTCCCCGATCATGGTTTCGGCTGGAAGATACTGGGGATCTGCACCTTGCTGCTGGGGCAGAACGGGGATGCGCTGCCCCTGTTCCTGAAGGCCGCCGGCCTGTTGCCCGACGACCCGGATATCCACTGCAATATCGGCATCATCTACTATGAGCTGAATCAGCTCAACGAGGCTGAATACTACTGCCGCTACGCGCTGAAGCTGCGGCCGAACGACGCCATCGCGCACAACAATCTCGGCAACATCCTGAGCAGCCTGGGGCGGCTGGACGAGGCGGAAGCCTGTTTCCGCCGCGCCATCGAGAACAACCCGGATCTGGCTCAGGCGCACTACAACCTCGGCTCCGCGCTTCAGGCCCTGGGCCGCCTGGAGGAAGCGGAGAGTTGCTATCGCCGCGCAGCGGTAATCAGGCCGACGTATGAAGAGGCCTACGCGAGCCTCGGCAACGTCCTTAAGGAAATGGGCCGCCTGGATGAGGCGCTCGAAAGCTGGAAACTGTCTCTCGCGCACCAGGAAGATTGGACTAACGCATTACGGCGCCTGACCAATCCCCTGCTCATGGACGGGGATCTGATCCGCGATCCCGAGTATCCCGCCGCGGACGCGGCAGAGGGACAGCCGCACCCGTTACCCCGGGAGCTATCGTCACAGACCGCGGCGGCATCCGCAGAGTCGCTCGACCGGAAGTATCGGGTCCCCTCCCATGAGCATGACGGATCTGGCGAAGCGGTAGCCGTTGCCGGGAGAGACGAAAACGCGCCCCGCCCCCTGCGCATTGTGTTGATCTACCCTCCGTTGTGGCAGATACCGTCCGCGGATCTGAACGTACCGGAAGGCATGCCGTTCGGCCCGCCCGCCACCGCCGGCGGCCCGGTCGCCATCAGCAGGGAACTCAAGACCATTACCCAGGGCGTGCTGTCCATCGCGGCCCAGGCGAAAAAAGCCGGGCACGACGTCCGCGTGTACAATCTGTTCAACGCGCCCTGGGCCGACATCGTGGCCCTCATCGCCGAAACTGGGGCCGACGTGTACGGCGTATCCGCCTACAACTCCAACCGGCGCGGCATGGGTGCGCTGTGCGCCCTGATCAGACAGTGCCACCCCCACGCCCACATAACCGTCGGCGGCCCCTTCGCAACGACGCTCCCCCTTGAAACGCTGCGCTATTACCGCGCAATCGATACGGTTGTCATCGGCGAAGGCGAAGAGACCTTCATGGAGCTGCTCGACCATATCCGCTCGCACCGGCCGGCAGTGGGAATCCCGGGCACTGCGTGGCGAAACGGTGACGAGGTGTCGCTCGGCCCAGTGCGCCCCCGGATCAGTGACCTCGACACGCTTGCATCCCATTTTGACTACTATTCAAGCAACATCGTGATGACGTCGCGCGGCTGCCCCTCCAAATGCTCGTTCTGCGGCAATCCCGTATTGTGGGGACGGAAGATCCGTTTTTACTCCACAGACTACTGCATTGACATGTTCAGGAAGGCGCTGGCCCGGCTGCCGGTGCCCTACCTCATGATCGCAGACGACACCTTCACCGCCAACCAGCAGCGTACTCTGAAAATGTGCGACGCGATCATCGGGAACAAGCTCGACTTTCTCTGGAGCTGCAGCACCCGCGTGGATGCCATGGAGGACGAGGTACTGCACAGGATGAGGCGGGCAGGCTGCCAGGAGATCATGATCGGGGTGGAATCGGGGTCACCGGAGATCCTTGAGAGGATACACAAGGGGATCACCCCCGAAATGGTTCTCACGGTGACCCGCGCGGCCAAAAAGTACGGCATGCTCGTCCACTACTACATGATGGTGAGCAATCGCGGAGAAACGCCCGACACGCTCCAGGCGAGCATCGACCTGATCCGGGCCGGTCGGCCCAACAGCTACGACCTTACACCATTGACATTTCTTCCGGGCACGGAAGACTACGGTCATCTGTGCGAACAACAGGGATTGACCTCGGATGTCTACTTCCGGAACGACTTCATGGATATCTCCGTGGAAAGAAAGCGCAAAAAAGACCTTGATACGGTCATGCAGCATCTTTACTGCAGCATCGGAACCATCAGCGGGTACGAATATACCGTTGAAGAAAGAGAAGCCGTTGTGGAGCTTCTGCCTGACGTGCCCGCTGTCCATGCGGAGCTCGCCAACGCATACCTTCGCGCGGGCCTGTTCGACAAAGCCACCGCGGCATTGGCTCGGGCAGAGGGGCTGGGCTTCCCCATCGGCAACATCATCCTCAACCAGCACGCGTGCATTGCCCTTGCACGCAATCAGATCGACACGTCCCTCGACTTCCTGGAAAGGGCGTGCCGATCCTTCCCTGACAGCACGGTGAAGGGCAACTACGACAAACTGACGGCCTGGATCGACAGCCGTACGGGCGGCCAGGTCAAGCCGTGCCTGCTGTGCGATTCCGTCCGGGCCCAGGATTTCGTGTTCCGCGCCGATGAAACCGCACCATAGTGTGCCGACCTCCGGGACATCGGAGCCGGGTGATGCGACGGCCCGGTCCCCGGCAACAACCGCCACCCTGACCACCACCTTCCCACCCTGCACGGCCCCGCTCGACCGGGGCCTTCGTTTTTCCCGCCCCGCCCTCCGGCACGGACGGTCTCTCCGGCACTTCTCTTCTTGATGATTTCTTGATGCGTTTCCCCCCTCTTTTGAGCCTGCATTGAGGCGCTTTGCGCTACGGTAGTGATCAGCAGGCTGTTGAAAAACTATTGCGGGGCCGGTCTGCGGTGTTGCCGTTTGCTCAAAAGCTCAACGTACCAACGGGTACGCCTCGCTTTTTCGCTCTCTTGCGCCTGGCATCCCGGCCTCCTCATGACGTTTTTTAACAGCCTGTCAGGATTTCACGCGGGAGGACGGCCATGAAAGTCTATTTTTTCGATTGCATCACGGGCGTGTACCAGGGCGAGGGATTCGAGGACGAGACAGTGATCGACATGATCGAAGGGGTCACGGCCGTGGCGCCGCCACCCTACTGCAAAGGTGAAATGGCGGTCTATAATTGTGAAAGCAATGTGTGGACCGTGAAGGCTATTCGGCCGAAGACGGCATCGGACCCGCCGCCCGGGTAAAACAGAGATTCGGGCTGGTGCTTCAGCGTGTGCCGGTGCCGGGAGGGATGCCCCCTGCCGGTCAATCTTCAATCAGGACAAGGAGCTATTATGCTGTCCGTCACCGATATGATCCAGCCAGCGGTCCTGATCGCGCTCCTGGCTACCACGGTAAAGCCGCTGGGAAGTTTCATGGCCAAGGTGTTCCAGGGCGAGCGGACCTTCCTCTCACCTGTTTTCGTCCCCTGCGAGAACCTCCTCTACCGTATCTGCGGGGTAGACAGGGATGAGGAGATGGGGTGGAAGCGCTACGCCTGCGCCATGATCCTCTTCAATCTGGTCCTCTTCGTGGCGCTCTTCGCCATGCTGATGCTGCAGCACCTGCTCCCCCTCAACCCGCAAAACTTGCCGGCCTTCACCTGGCAGCCGGCGCTCAACACGGCGGTCAGCTTCGTCACCAACACCAACTGGCAGGCCTATGTCGGCGAACAGGCAGCCAGCTATTTCACCCAGATGGTTGGGCTGACGGTGCACAACTTCGTCTCCGCCGCCACCGGCATCGCCGTGGCCATCGCGGTTATTCGCGGCTTCGCGCGGCGCACGACCGCCACGCTCGGCAATTTCTGGGTCGACATGACACGCTGCACCCTCTATATCTTGGTGCCGATCTCCCTGATCGCCGCCCTTTTCCTTGTTTCCCAGGGGGTCATCCAGAACTTCAGCGATTACAAGACAGTGGCCCTGGTCCAGCCGGTCACCTACGACAGGCCGAAGCTTGACGGCACGGGAAGCCCGGTCAAGGACGCCTCGGGGAATCCGGTCACCGAGAGCGTGACCGCGAAGGAGGTCACGATCCCCATGGGACCGGTCGCCTCCCAGGAGGCGATCAAGGAACTGGGAACCAACGGCGGCGGCTTCTTCAACGCCAACTCGGCCCATCCGTTCGAAAACCCGACCCCTCTTACCAACATGGTGGAGATCTTCCTGATCCTCCTCATCCCGCTCTCCCTCACCTACACCTTCGGCGCCATGGTGGGGAATACACGGCAAGGATGGGCGCTTCTGGGGGTCATGCTCCTGATCCTGGCAGCCTCCTTCGCGGTGCTGCAGGGAGTGGAATCGAGCGGCAATCCGCTGGTGGCGAAGCTCGGCGTTCACGGGGGCAACATGGAGGGGAAGGAAACCCGCTTCGGCCTGACCGGAAGCGCCCTGTTCGCCGTCGCGACCACCGGCACCTCCTGCGGCGCGGTCAACACCATGCACGACTCGCTGACACCCCTCGGCGGAATGATACCGCTCTCCCTGATCCTTCTGGGGGAACTGGTCCCCGGCGGGGTCGGCTCCGGGCTCTATACCATGCTCGCCTTCGCCGTGATCGCGGTCTTCGTCTCCGGCCTCATGATCGGGCGCACGCCGGAGTACCTGGGAAAGAAGATCGAGGTGCGGGAGATGTGGATGTCGGTCGTCACGATACTGGCTGCCGGCGTCATGGTGCTGATCCTTTCGGGGATCGCCATGATCTCCCCGTCCGCCGTGGCCTCCATGGCCAACCCCGGAGCCCACGGCCTCTCCGAGGTCCTCTATGCGTTCGCCTCCATGGCCAACAACAACGGGAGCGCCTTTGCGGGGCTTACCGCCAACACGGACTTCTACAACCTCCTCGGCGCCCTGGCCATGATCGTCGGACGCTATGCCCCGGCGGTGGCGGTGCTCGCCATGGCCGGCTCCCTGGCGGAGAAGAAGTACGTCCCTCCCAGCCTCGGGACCCTGCCGACGGACAAGGTGCCGTTCGCCCTCTGGCTGACCCTCGTCATCCTCATCGTCGGCGCGCTGACCTTTTTCCCGGCCCTTTCGCTCGGGCCCATCGTGGAGCACCTGACCATGACAATGTAGGGGCGAACCTTGTATTCGCCCGTTTGAAGGGCGGTCACAAGGATCGCCCCTGCAGGAGACGATAATGACCAAACACGCCCCGCAACCGATATCCATCTTCGATCCGCGAATTGTGCGGCCCGCCCTGGTGGAATCCCTCAGGAAGCTCGACCCGCGCACCCTCTGGCGCAATCCGGTCATGTTCTGTGTGGAGATCGCCAGCGTCATTACCCTGGTGACGTTCGCCATGTCGCTCGCCGGTGCCGGCAGGGATCCGGCCTGGTTCACCGGCCTCGTGTCACTGTGGCTCTGGCTCACGGTCATCTTCTCCACCTTTGCCGAGGCCCTGGCGGAGGGGCGCGGCAAAGCCCGGGCCGCATCGTTACGGAAGACCCGCACCGACGTGACGGCCAAGCGGCTCGACAAACCTGAATTCGGCAGCGCCTGCACCCTGGTGGGCGCCAACCAGCTCCGCAAGGATGACTGCATCCTGGTGGAGGCGGGTGAGCTGATCGCCGGCGATGGCGACGTGGTGGCCGGCGCGGCCCTGGTGAACGAGGCGGCGGTAACCGGCGAATCGGCCCCGGTGGTGCGGGAGTCGGGGGGAGACCGGAGCGCCGTCACCGGCGGCACCACGGTGATCGCCAATTCCATCATCGTCAGGATCACCGCCAATCCGGGGGAGACCTTCCTCGACCGGATGATCTCCATGATCGAGGGGGCCAAGCGGCGCAAAACCCCCAACGAGATCGCCCTGGAGGTGCTCCTGATCGCGCTCACCCTGGTCTTCCTGCTGGTCTGCGCCAACCTGAGCCCCCTCTCCATTTGCAGCGTGACAGCCGCCGGCCAGGGGACGCCGGTATCGCTCACGGTGCTGACGGCGCTCTTCGTCTGCCTGGCGCCGACCACCATCGCCGCGCTGCTGCCCGCCATCGGCATCGCCGGCATGGACCGGCTCTTCCAGAAAAACGTCATCGCCCTCTCCGGGCGGGCCATCGAGGCGGCCGGGGACGTGAACGTGCTCCTTCTCGACAAGACCGGGACCATCACCCTGGGAAACCGCGAGGCCGTGGCCTTCGTGCCGGTGGGCGGGCATACCGAACAGGAGGTTGCCGAAGCGGCCCTGATGGCGTCGCTGACCGATGAAACGCCGGAGGGGCGCAGCATCGTGGTGCTGGCGAAACAGAAGTACGGCCTGCGGGCTGAAGCGCTTCCCGCCGGGGCCGAGAATATCCCGTTCAGCGCCGAAACCCGCCTGTCCGGGATGGACGCGGGCGGAAAAAAATACCGCAAGGGGGCATCGGACTCGACCATCGCCTTCGTCAAGGGGCTCGGCGGCAAATCCATCCCCGGCGACCTGGCCGATGTGGTCGACAGGGTCGCCCGCGCCGGGGCCACCCCCCTCGTGGTCTCCCTCGACACCGAGATCCTTGGGGTCGTCAACCTGAAGGACATCGTCAAGGGGGGGATCCAGGAGCGGTTCGCCCAACTGCGGAGCATGGGTATCAAGACCGTCATGATCACCGGTGACAACCCCCTTACCGCCGCGGCCATCGCCGCCGAGGCCCAGGTTGACGACTTCCTGGCCCAGGCAAAGCCGGAGGAGAAGCTGCGCCTGATCAAAGAGAACCAGGATGCCGGCTACATGGTGGCCATGACCGGGGACGGAACCAACGACGCCCCGGCCCTGGCCCAGGCGGACGTGGCAGTGGCCATGAACACCGGCACCCAGCCGGCCCGGGAGGCAGCCAACATTATCGATCTGGACTCGAACCCCACCAAGCTCCTCGACATCGTGGAGGTGGGAAAGCAGATCCTCATGACCCGGGGCAACCTCACCACCTTCAGCATCTCCAACGACATCGCCAAGTATTTCGCCATCATCCCGGCCATGATGCTCTCCGTCTATCCGCAGCTGGAGGCCTTGAACGTCATGGGCCTGAAGACCCCCCTCTCCGCCATCCTCTCGGCGGTCATCTTCAACGCGGTCATCATCCCGCTCCTGGTGCCGCTGGCGCTGAGGGGGACCAAATTCCGACCCATGCCTGCGGAAAAGCTGCTGATCCACAACCTCCTCATTTACGGGGTCGGCGGGGTGATCGCGCCGTTCATCGGCATAAAGGCGATCGATATGGCTGTGGGGCTGTTTGTGTAACGTTTTCGTAGGGGCGATCCTTGCGATCGCCCGAGAAAGGGCAAACACAAGGTTTGCCCCTACGGGAGAAACCCATGAAAGATCTGAAACCCGCCATCCTGATGCTCATCATCTTCACCATCCTCTGCGGCGGCATCTACCCGGCGGTCGTCACCGGCATCGCCCAGGCCGTGTTTCCGAAGCAGGCCAAGGGGAGCCCCATCACCGATACGCGTGGTCGTGAGGTCGGCTCGTCACTCGTCGGCCAGCCCTTCTCCGACCCGAAGTACTTCCGGCCCCGTCCTTCGGCCGCTTCGGACTTCGGCTACAACCCCATGGGCTCCGGCGGTTCCAACGCCGGCCCCACCAATCCCGCGTACCTGAAAACGGTCGAGAATCGGGTCAAGGCCCTCCGCGACACCGGCATTACCGGCCACATCCCGGCCGACCTGGTCCAGGCCTCGGCCAGCGGTCTCGACCCCCACATCTCGCCCGAAGCGGCAAAGGTGCAGATCCCCCGCGTCGCCAGGGCCCGCGGGATGAGCGCAGAGGCCTTGAGCAGGCTCGTCGCCGCCCATACGGAAGACCGTCAGCTCGGCTTCCTGGGAGAACCGCGGGTCAACGTGCTTGCCCTGAACCTGACATTGGATACACTGATGCCATGAGTGATATGGACGACGAAAGGCGCCCCTCTCCCGAGGCGATGCTGAAGCTGGCCCAGGCCGAAGAGGCCGACGCGGAGCGTGGGAAGCTGAAGATCTTCCTCGGCTACGCCGCCGGCGTAGGAAAGACCTACGCCATGCTGCAGGCGGCCCGGGAGCGGAAGCGGGAGGGGCGGGACGTGGCGGCGGCCTACGTGGAATCCCACGGCCGGCCCGAAACCGATGCGCTCCTGGAGGGGCTGGAGGTCCTCCCCAAGGCCCGGATCGAGTACCAGGGGGTATTCCTCCCGGAGATGGATATCGACGGGGTGTTGGCCCGCAGGCCCCAGATCGCCCTGGTGGACGAGCTGGCCCACACCAACGCCCCCGGATCCCGGCACGAGAAGCGCTGGCAGGATGTGGAGGAGCTCCTGGCGGCCGGCATCGACGTCTACACCACGGTCAACGTCCAGCACTTCGAGAGCCTCAACGACGTGGTGGCGCAGATCACCGGCATCGTCGTGCGCGAAACCGTGCCGGACCGGCTCCTGGACCTGGCCGCGGAGATCCGGCTGGTGGACATCCCGCCGGAGGATCTCCTGCAGCGGCTGCGCGATGGAAAAGTCTACGTGCCGGATCAGGTGGCGTTTGCCACGGAGAAGTTCTTCCGCCCCGGCAACCTGATCGCCCTGCGGGAACTGTCGCTCCGCCGCGCCGCGGCACGGGTGGACGAAGAAATGCGGGCGTATATGGAGGCGCGGTCCATTCCGGGGCCCTGGCCGGCTGCCGAGCGGCTTCTGGTAAGCATCAGCGGCAGCCCGTTCAGCGAGCGGCTGATCCGCACCACCCGCCGGCTGGCGGATGAACTGAAGGCCCCCTGGCTCACGGTTTACGTGGAGACCCCCGGTGGCGGCAGGCAAGAGCAGGAAAACCGGGAACGGGTCTGGAAGGATCTCCGCCTGGCGGAAAGCCTCGGCGCCCAGGTCGCCACCGTGACTGCCACGTCGGTGGCGGAGGCGGTCATCGACTACGCCCGCAGGCACAATGTGACCAGGATCGTGGTCGGCAAGCCGGCCAAGCCCCGTTGGCGCGAGTTCCTGAGCCTTCCCCTGGTGGACCGGATCATCCGCCTGAGCGGAGCCATCGATGTCCACGTGGTCAGCTACGGGCCGACCGAGACCAGAAAGGGGCCGGCAGGCCCCAGACGGAGAACGCCGATCTCCCTCTCCGGCTACCTGGCGAGCCTGGCATTGGTCGTCGCGGCTACCCTGGGCTGCCTCCTTGTCCGCCCCTTCCTGGCGCCGACCAACATGGTGATGATCTACCTGCTGGCGGTGGTTCTGGCGGCGCTGCGACTCGGCCTCAAACCGGCGATCCTCACGGCATTTCTGGGGGTCCTGGCCTTTGACTTCTTCTTTGTCCCGCCGCACCTGACCTTTGCCGTGGCAGACACCCAGTACCTGATCACCTTTGTCGCGCTCTTCACGGTCGGAGTGGTCATCAGCACCCTCGTCTCCACGGTGCGCGAACGGGCCGAGGCCGTGCGTGAACGGGAAGTGCAGACCGCCTCCCTCTACTACCTGAGCCGCGATCTGGCCGCCGCCGCCACCATCGACTCTCTTGTGGAGGCCGTGCTTAGAAACATCGGCGAATCTTTGGGCGCCGGGGTCGCGGTGCTCCTCCCTGAAGGTGAACGGCTCGAGGTCGTTGCCGCCGGCAGGGGGCTCAAGCACGACCTGAAGGAGATGGCAGTGGCCGACTGGGCCTTCCGCAACCGTCAGCCGGCAGGAAAGGGCACCGAGACCCTCGTCTCGGCCGGGTTTCTCTACCTGCCTCTCCAGACCGCGGGCTCCTGCCTCGGGGTGCTGGGGGTCAGACTGAAAAAGGATGCCGACTATCGCTCCACTCAGGTCCGTCGACTTCTCGACGCCTTCGCCACCCAGACCGCCATGGCCCTGGAGCGGGTCCAGCTCTCCCGGCAGGCCGAGCAGGCCCAGATCCTCCAGGCCCGGGAGAACCTCGAGCGGGCCCTGCTCAATTCCATCTCCCACGACCTGCGCACCCCCCTCGTCTCCATAACCGGAACCCTTGACACCCTCCGGGAAAAAGTCCATACCCTGGCTGACGAATCCCGGCTGGAACTTCTCGACACCGCATGGGAAGAAGCAGAGCGGCTGAACCGCTTTGTCGGCAACCTCCTCGACATGACCCGCCTGGAGGCCGGGGCAATCAAGCTGAAGAAAGAGTTGTGCGATGTTCAGGACCTGGTCGGGTGCGCCCTGGCGGCTCTCGAGCGGCGGATCGGCGAGCGCAGGATCACCGTCCTTCTCCCTCCGGACCTGCCGCTGGTCAGGATGGACATGGTCCTGATGACACAGGTGCTGGTGAATCTGCTCGACAATGCGCTGAAGTATTCTTCTCCCGAGAGAGGCATAGAGATATCGGCTCTTGTGGATAGCGGCAGACTTGACATCGAGGTGGCCGACCGCGGCCCCGGCATTCCCGTCCAGGATCTGAAAAGGGTCTTCGACAAGTTCTACCGGATTCCTGTCCCTGAGGGAGTCCGGGGAACCGGCCTGGGTCTCTCCATCTGCAAGGGAATCGTCGAGTCCCACGGCGGCACCATACGTGCCGAAAACCGGGCAGGGGGCGGGTTGCGGGTCATCGTCACACTGCCGATCAGATAGGGGCACAAGGGATGCCGAAAGAAACCACACTGCCACGGATACTCATCATCGACGACGAACTGGCGATCCGGCGCTTCCTGCGCACCGCCCTCGATGTCGGGGAGTTTTCCCTCCACGAGGCGGAAAACGGCCATACCGGACTGGCTGCTGCGACAGTGCTGAAGCCGGAGGTTATCCTGCTCGATCTCGGCCTGCCGGACATGGACGGCGTCGAGGTCATCGGAAGGATTCGCGAGTGGTCGCCGGTGCCGATCATAGTGCTGTCGGTCCGGGAGCGGGAGGACGACAAGGTACGAGCCCTGGACGCCGGGGCGGACGACTACCTGACCAAGCCCTTCGGCATCGCGGAACTGCTGGCGAGGATACGGGTGGTGCTGCGGCGCTCGATCCAGGAGGCCCCCGAGCCGGTCTACCGCATCGGCGGGCTGGAGGTGGATCTCCCCCGCCGGCGCGTAACCGTGGACGGGGCGGAGGTGCAGCTCACCCCCACCGAATATGAGCTGTTGCGCCTCCTGGTGGTCCATGCGGGCAAGGTTCTGACCCACAGCCTGATCCTCAGGCAGATATGGGGAGTTGCTTACGTGGATCAGCCCCACGTGCTGCGGGTGAACATCAGCAATCTCCGCCACAAGATCGAGCCGGACCCCTCCCGCCCCCGCTACATCCTGACCGAACCGGGAGTCGGCTATCGTTTGAAGGCCGAGTGACCAGGGGCTCAACCATCAGGGGATAATCTGATGCTTGACCTGCCGGGGGAACGGGGCATACTATGGGGGACATTCATGCAGCCGAGATCCGTTCGCGAGAACGGGTGCGGGGGACCCACTTTGGGGGCGTATTCCGGCAATGGCGCCGGATAGAGGACTTTCAGCCTCGAGCCCGTCAGCTAACCTCGTAGGCATCTGGAAGGGCACGACAGCGGTTTCAGGGCCGCCGGCGTCTGCCGGCGGCTTTTCCGTTTCCCGCCCCTTCATGCATATCATCCGGGAGGCGCGTACATGAAGACCGAAGCCCAATCCTACTGGGGCGGCATCATCAAATCCATGGGTCTGGTGTTCGGCGACATCGGCACCAGCCCCATCTACACCCTCACGGTCATCATGACCCTGACCAAGCCCGACGCGGAGCACGTGCTCGGCATCCTCTCCCTCATCGTCTGGACCCTCATCATCCTCGTCACGGTCGAGTATGCCTGGCTGGCCATGAGCCTGGGCCGCAAGGGCGAAGGGGGGACCATCGTCCTCAAGGAGATCCTGATCCGGCTGCTCAAGTCGGGGCGCCAGATGGCCTTCGCGGGCTTTCTCGCCTTCCTCGGCGTCTCGCTGCTCCTGGGAGACGGGGTCATCACCCCGGCCATCAGTATCCTCTCCGCCGTGGAGGGGATGCGGCTGATCCCCGGCCTGGAGGACCTGGCCCAGGGGGGGCTGATCCTGGTGGCCGCGGTCATCGCGGTGTTTCTCTTCATCTTCCAGTTCAAGGGAACGGACAAGGTGGCCAGCGCCTTCGGCCCCATCATGGTCGTCTGGTTCTCGGCCCTGACGGTGTCGGGGCTGGTCTCGATCATCGGCACCCCCACGGTGGTCCAGGCGATCAGCCCCCACCACGCCGTCCTCTTCCTCAAGCACAACGGCCTGGCCGGCTTTTTCGTCCTCTCCGAGGTCATCCTCTGCGCCACCGGCGGCGAGGCCCTCTACGCCGACATGGGGCACCTGGGGAGAAAGCCGATCATCCGGGCCTGGTACTTCGTCTTCTGCGCCCTGGTCATCAACTACCTGGGCCAGGGGGCCTTCATCCTGCGCAATCCCGAGGCCAAGAACATCCTCTTCTCCATGGTGAAGAGCCAGGTGCCGCTGCTCTACATCCCGTTCCTGCTCCTCACCATCTCGGCCACGATCATCGCCTCCCAGGCCCTGATCAGCGGGGTGTTCTCCATCGTCTACCAGGGGATCACCACCCGCATCCTGCCGCTCATGAAGGTGGATTACACCTCCACCCACCTGAAGTCCCAGATCTACATCGGCTCGGTCAACTGGTCGCTCCTGGTGGCTGTCATCTTCATCATGTTCCTGTTCCAGCGGTCGGAAAACCTGGCCGCGGCCTACGGTCTGGCGGTCACCGGCACCATGTTCATCACCGGCATCATGATGACCATGATCTTCTCCCGCACCACCAAAAAGTGGAAGGTTCCCATCGCCCTGGCCGTGACCGTCATCGACCTCGCCTATCTCACCGCCAACCTGCACAAGCTGCCCCACGGCGGCTACTGGTCCCTGGTGCTCGCCTCCATCCCCCTGGCGATCATGGTGATCTGGACCCGGGGCCAGCGGGCCCTCTACCGCTCCCTCAAGCCCCTGGACCTGGACACCTTCCTCCTCTCCTACGAGCAGATCTACGCCAAGGGGCACAACATCCCCGGCACCGGGCTCTTTTTCGTGCGGGAGACCCCGGTGGTGCCCCCCTACGTGATCCACTGCATCATCCGGAGCAACATCATTTACGAGCGGAACGTGTTCGTCTCCCTGACACGGACCGACGAGCCCTTTGACGTGAGGACGAAGCTGACGCGAAGAATCGGAACCGGGCTCGATGCCTTCGAGGTCAACGCCGGCTACATGGAGCGGCTGGACATCGAGAAACTGCTCAAGAAAAACGGGGTCGAGGAAAAGGTCATCTTCTACGGCATCGAGGACATCGACACCAGCAACCCCGTCTGGCGGATCTTTGCCACCATCAAGCGCCAGAGTGCCAACTTCGTCCAGTTCAACAAGCTGCCGGTCAGCAAGCTTCAGGGGGTCGTGACGCGGGTCGAAATGTAGCCTGCTGGGTGTTCAGGAAGGTTTCAAAGGCCCGCCGGAGCGGAGCCCCCTCCCCTTCGACCACGTTGTAGAAGGCGCGCAGCACCGGCCGGCCGGTGCCGGTGAGGCGGGCAATGTCGATGGGGGTGGCGGCCACCACCAGGTCGCACGGCACCGAGTCGATGGTCAGGGCCAGGTCGGCCACCTGGGCGGGGCTGTAGCCCATGGCCGGGAGGACCGGCCCGATGTGGGGCCAGGCGGCATAGACATCCCGCAGCGAGCCCGCCGCCCAGGGGCGCGGGTCGACCACCTCCGCGGCGCCGTACTGGCGGGCCGCGGCAAGCCCGGCGCCCGATGGCATGGAACCGTGGGTGATGGTGGGGCCGTCCTCGATCACCAGCACCCGCTTTCCCCTGATCCGCTCCCCGTCCGCCACGGTGATGACCGATTCCGTGCGCACCAGCGCGGCCGACGGGTTCACGCTCCGGGCCGCCCCCTCCACTGCCGCCACGGCCGCCGGTTCGGCGGCATTCACCTTGTTCACCACCACCACTGCCGCCCGGCGCAGGTTCACCTCCCCCGGATACCAGGAAGTCTCGTGGCCGGGACGCAGGGGGTCAGCCACCACGATCTCCAGGTCGGGGCGGAAGAAGGGGAGATCGTTGTTCCCGCCGTCCCAGATGATGACCGCCGCCTCCTTTTCCGCCCGCCGCAGGATCCGCCGGTAGTCCACCCCGGCGTAGACGATGGCCCCGTGGTCCAGGAGGTGCTCGTATTCCTCCCGCTCCTCGATGGTGCACCGGAAGCGGTCCAGGTCGGCCAGGCTCTCCATCCGCTCCACGGCCTGGGCGGCCAGGTCGCCGTAGGGCATGGGATGGCGGACCACCACGGGGCGGATGCCCCGCTCCCGCAGGATATCGCAGAAATAACGGACCACCTGGCTCTTGCCGCAGCCGGTGCGCACCGCGCAGACCGAGACCACCGGGAGCCGGCTCGCGAGCATGGTGGCGTCGGGCCCCAGCAGGGTGAAATCGGCCCCGCAGGCCAGCACGCGGGATGCCGTGTGCATCAGGCGCTCGTGGGCCACGTCGCTGTAGGCGAACACCACCTGCTCCGCCCTGAGGCGGCGGATGAGCTCCTCCAGCTGTTCTTCGGGGAAAATGGGGATGCCGCGGGGGTAGAGCTTTCCAGCCAGTTCCGCCGGGTAGCGCCGGTCGCTGATGTAGGGGATCTGGGTTGCGGTGAAGGCCACCACCCGGCAGGCCGGGTTGTCCCGGAAGCAGCAGTTGAAGTTGTGGAAGTCCCGCCCGGCCGCCCCCATGATGATGATCCGTTTCCGCTTCATGTCGTCCCTCCGGTTATCTCAGTTCCCGCCGTTCCCGCCACCGCGGCCCCGATCTCGTCCAGATGGCAGATGACGGCCCGCGTGCCGCCCCCCCGGACAAAGCGGACGGCCGCTTCCACCTTCGGCCCCATGGAGCCGGGGGGAAACTCGCCCGCCGCCAGCAACTGCTCCGCCCGCGCCGCATCCAGCTGCCGCAGGAACGTCTCCCCTGCCGTGCCGAAGCCGGTGGCCACCCCGGCCACGTCCGTGGCGATGACCAGGGTATCCACCCCCACTTCCCGGCCGAGGCAGGCGCTGGCCAGGTCCTTGTCGATCACCGCATCCACCCCGTGAAAGGCGCGGCCCTCACGGGTCACGGGGATGCCGCCGCCCCCGCAGCAGATCACGATGAAATCCATCTCCACCAGCCGTTGGATCTCGTCCTTCTCCACCACGGTCAGGGGCTCGGGCGAGGCCACCACCCGGCGGAATCCCCGGGGGGTGTTCACCATGGGCCAGGCGAAGCGCGCGGCCTCCTCCGCCGTATAGTGGGGTCCGATGGGCTTGGTGGGAGCGCGGAACGCGGGATCGTCCTCCGCCACCTGCACGTAGCTGATCAGGCTCACCAGGCACCGCTTCTCGCCGCCCAGGTCCATGAGCTCGCTTTCCAGCGTCGATTCGATCATGTAGCCGATCTGCCCCTGGGTCTGGGCCACCAGGATCTCAAGGGGCATGGCCGGCACCTCGGCGCACGACTCCTGCTGCATGAGGAGGTTGCCCACCTGGGGCCCGTTGCCGTGGGTGATGATGAGCCGGTACCGGTCGGTCAGCCGGGCGATCTGCCCCATGGGACGCCGCAGGTTGGCGAACTGCTCCGCGCAGGTCCCCCGTTCGCCAGGGCGGATCAGGGCGTTGCCGCCGAGGGCAACCAGCAGGATGGGCCGGGTCGGGCTGTCGGTCATGGGTTCTCCCCTCTGGTGATCTGTCTGCCGCGGCCGGTGCCGGGGCGCGGGCTTCATGAATGACTCTGGTATGGTACCACAGAGATCGGCCGGATGCAGGCCCGGCCATTGACAACCGCGCCGTCAGGGGATTTACTTTGCCTGACGCTACCGAAATTTACCCGGGAGGTATGGCCCATGACACCTTTTCCCACCTATGTTCCCCCTGATTTCACCCGGCCCGACCTGGCCGCCGCGCCGCCGGTCCGCGTGGCCGAGGCCCCCGGCAACGGCGTGCTCCCCGCCGGGTTTCACGCCACCTCAAACTATCCCGAATACGTCCACCTGGGGGGCGGTCGCTGGCTCCTGGCCTCGGGAAGCAGGATGGACGCGGTGCTGGTGCTGGACGGCGACATGCTCAGAGTGGTGGAACCCCGCCTGGTCCGGCGGGGCGACCGGGTGGTGGTGGGGCGGACCGAGAACGGCGAAGAGGGGATCTACGTGCACACCACGGGGTTCGACGCCCCGGCCGGGGCGGGGGGAGACAAGTTCACCTTCCGCAGCCGCGGCACCCGGGAGAGCCCCTTTTCCCGCTCCTATGACGAGCTGTACGACATCCTGCGCCACGACCGGGACCACGGCCACATCGTCTGGGTCCTCGGGCCCGCCGTGGCGTTCGACCGGGACAGCCGCGCCGCCATGGCCGGCCTGATCGGCGGGGGCTACTGCCACGCGCTCCTGGCCGGCAACGCCCTGGCCACCCACGATCTGGAGGCGGCCCTGTTCCACACCGGCCTCGGCCAGGACATCTACACCCAGGCCCTGGTGGCCGGCGGGCACTACCACCACCTTGACGTCATCAACGAAGTCCTGCGGCACGGCTCCCTGGAGCGGGCCATCGCCGAGCTGGGGATTCGCGACGGGATCATCCGCGCCTGCCTGGAGCGCCGGGTGCCGGTGGTCCTGGCGGGCTCCATCCGGGACGACGGCCCGCTCCCCGACGTGATCACCGATTCCCGCCAGGCCCAGGACGCCATGCGCGCCCACGCCCGCCGGGCCACCACGGTCATCGCCCTGGCCACCCAGCTGCACGCCATTGCCGTGGGCAACATGACCCCCAGCTACAGGGTGCTGGATGACGGCACCGTGCGGCCGGTATATTTCTATATCGTGGACATGTCCGAATTCGGGGCCGACAAGCTGGCCAACCGGGGGTCCGGCCAGGCCCGGGCCATCCTCACCAACGTGCAGGATTTCATGGTCAATCTCTGGAACAATCTCAAGGGATGACCCTCCCCTCGCGGGCTTGTCACGGCACGGCCGTTCGTGGTAGCCTTGTCGGCAGTGGCGGCTCTTCCGGCCGCCATCGGCATTCACGGACCGGGAAGGACCACCAATGAACCAGTCAGGTTTTCTCATCGACACCCACGCCCACATCGACGGCCACGACTTTGCGGCCGATTTCGACGCCATGCTCTCCCGCGCCTGGGAGGCGGGTCTTTCCCACATCATCACGGTGGGGGCTGACCTGGAGTCCAGCCGGGCAGCAGTGGCACTGGCCGGTCGCTACGAGAGGATCTGGTGCGCCGTGGGCATCCACCCCCACGACGCGGGGCGGGTGACCGACCGCTGCTACGACGAGATCAGGACCCTGGCCCAGGGAAACCCCAAGGTGGCGGCCATCGGCGAGATCGGCCTCGACTTCTTCCGGGACCGCTCGCCCCGCAACGAGCAGGAACAGGTCTTCCGCCGCTTCATCCGGCTGGCCCGGGAACTGGCATTGCCCATCGTGGTGCACGACCGGGACGCCCACGAGCGGGTCATGGCGATCCTGCGCGAGGAAAAGGCCCGGGACGTGGGTGGCGTGCTCCACTGCTTCTCCGGCGACCTGGCCATGGCCCGGGAGTGCATTGACATGGGCTTCCTGATCTCCATCCCCGGCACCGTCACCTACCCTTCCAACGAAGCCCTGCGCGAAGTGGTGCGCGGCGTCAAGATCGAGCACCTGCTGGTTGAGACCGACTGCCCCTACCTCACCCCGGTCCCCCACCGCGGGAAGCGGAACGAGCCGGCCTACGTGCGGCTCGCCGCCGAAAAGGTGGCGGAACTCAAGGGGCTCTCCCTGGAGGACGTGGGACGGATCACCTCCCTCAACGCCCGGCGGCTCTTCGGCATCGGGGAGAGCGACCAGGCGGCCCGGATCGCCTACCGGATCAGGAACTCCCTCTACCTGAACATCACCAACCGCTGCTCCAACCGCTGCTCCTTCTGCGCCAAGTTCGACGACTACACGGTGAAAGGACACCACCTCCGGCTGGACCACGAGCCGGACAGCGCCGAGGTGCTGGCTGCCGTCGGTGAGCCGGGGCCGGTGGATGAAATCGTCTTCTGCGGCTTCGGCGAGCCCATGCTCCGCCTCGACCTGATCGTGGAGGTGGCGCGGGAACTGAAGAAACGCGGCTTCCGCATCCGCATCAACACCGACGGCCAGGCGAACCTGGTCCACGGCCGCAACGTCCTGCCCGAACTGCAGGGCCTGGTGGACTGCATCTCCGTGAGCCTCAACGCCGCCGACGCCGACACGTACGCCCGCCTCTGCAACACCCCCTTCGGCACCAACGGCTTCACCGGCATCTGCCGGTTCCTGGAGGAGGCCCGGCAGTACATCCCCACGGTGGTGGCCACGGCCGTTACCGTGCCGGGCATCGACGTGGCCGCCGTGCGCGCCCTGGCCGAGTCCCTCGGCGTCGAGTTTCGGGAACGCGAATATGCCGAGGTGGGCTAAGCCCCGCCTCGGACGCATACCCCCTTTCGCATCCTCGCACGCGACCATTGCCCCTCGCATTTCTGCAAACATCATCGCGCCGATGCGGCGCACCATTGCAACCCACTGATTTTAAAACAATATCTCCCCACCACACCCCGCAGGCCGCCGTCCTGCGACTCCAAAAGGTATAACCTGATTTGCAGTTATGCAAAATTTCTCGAACCCTCCGCGATTCGCCGCGCATTTTTCATCCACAGCAACACATTGTTTTTTCGATGTTTTTTAAAATAAACATAATTTTATAACAATGGTATGCAAGTTGCTCTACCTCAAACAAACGCACTTCGTTCGTCCACAGAGTCTGAACTCGTTCATAAGGAGGTAGCGCGATGTCGGAACAAGTCAAAAGCAAGGGGTGGCAAGTAGCCCTCGCCGGCACCGGGATCAACCTGGCACTCGGCGTTCTCTACGCATGGAGTATCTTCAAGGGCGCCATCAAGACGTCCATCGAGAAGGGGGGCCCCGGGGCCTTCGACTGGAACCTGGCTTCCATCAATGACCCCTACGCGGTCTGCTGCCTGACCTTCGCCTTTGCCATGATCCTCGCCGGCAAGTGCCAGGACAAGATCGGTCCGGCCCGCACCGCCCTCATCGGCGGCCTGCTGGTGGGCATCGGCTTCACCCTCCTCTCCCAGAGCAATGCCTACATGGCCTGGGTCATGGGCTTCGGCGTCCTGGCCGGCGCGGGCTTCGGCTTCGGCTACTCCGCCGCCACGCCCCCGGCCCTCAAGTGGTTCCCCTCGTCCAAGACCGGCCTCATCGCCGGGATCGTGGTGGCCGGCTTCGGCCTCGCCCCGGTCTACATCGCTCCGCTCTCCAGCTATCTCCTGGGCACCGTGGGCATCCAGCAGGCCATGTTGATCTATGCCGCCGCCTTCGCGGTCATCGTCTGCGGCCTCTCCTTCTTCCTGGTCAACCCGCCGGCCGGCTACGTGCCTGCCGACGCCCCCAAGGCCGACGGCGCGGCCAAGGCGGCCCCGGCCAAGCCGACGGTCAATGCCACCGCATCCGAGATGCTCCGCTCCGGCAAGTTCTACATCCTCTGGGTCACCTACTTCATCGGCGCCGGCGCCGGCCTCATGGTCATCGGCAGCGTGGCGGGCATCGCCAAGAAGAGCATGGGAAGCATGGCGTTCCTGGCAGTGGCCATCATGGCCCTCGGCAACGCGGGCGGCCGGGTCGTGGCGGGCGTCCTCTCCGACAAGATCGGCCGCATGGCGACGCTGCTCATCATGTTCGTGTTCCAGGCAGTCCTCATGTTCGCGGCCATCCCGGTCGTGGGAGCCGGGCACCCCAACGCCGTCCTCGTGGTGCTGCTGGCAACCTTCATGGGCTTCAACTACGGCGCCAACCTGGCCCTGTTCCCCTCCTTCAGCAAGGATTACTGGGGACTCAAGAACTACGGCCTCAACTACGGCATCCTGTTCACCGCCTGGGGCGTGGGCGGCTTCGTGATGGGACGCGCTTCCGAGATGCTGAACACCCAGACCGGCAGCTTCAACGCCTCCTTCATCCTGGCCGGCGCGCTGCTCTCGGTGGGCGCCCTCGTCTCCCTGGCACTGAAGCCGGCAAAGGCCGCCACCCCGGCAACCGCCGCGGCGCAGCCGGTTCCCCGCAACGACTTCATGGAGAGCTTCATGCGCGGTTGGGCCGACTTCCTCGGCTTCACCCCCTCCACCCCGCGCGGCACCCGCTAACCGCCACCCGGGCGATCACGCACGCAGCAGACAGAGGCCCCGTTCCGACGGGGCCTCTTTTTTTCAGCCACCGGTCAATTCCGTTGTCCCAGTGAATCAATCTGGTTATACTTTTCCTGTTCATTAAACCATGATCGCCGGAATGCCCATGTCCGACAAGGCCCGCTGGCTCCTCATACTCTGCCTGGCGCAGATATTCATCATGCTGGTGTTCATCAACTACTCGGCCGTGCTCCCGCTGCTCAAGGCCGAGTGGGGAATGAACAACACCATGGCGGGGTCGGTCTTTTCCGTCTACCAGCTGGGCTACATCGCGTCGGGCGTGATCCTGTCGGCCCTCACCGACCGGCTCAACACCAAGCGGATCTTCATCGGGGCGGCCCTCTGGTCGGGAACGGCCAACCTGCTCTTCGGCCTCTACGCCCATGACTATGCCTCCGCCATGATCCTGCGCGCCCTGACCGGCATCGGCATGGGGGGCACCTACATGCCGGGGCTGAAGCTGGTGGCGGAGCGGTTCGAGCCGTCCAAGCGGGGGCGCGCCGTGGGGATCTACGTGGGGGCACTGGTGCTGGGGGCATCCCTGTCGCTGGCGCTGACCGGGGCCGTGGCCACGGTGGCCGGCTGGCGGGTTGCGATTCTCGTCTGCTCGGCCGGGGTCTACCTGGGCGCGGGGCTCTCCCTGATCGTCTTCCGGGGCTACAAGCCGGTCCGGCACGTGACATCAGACCAGACCTTCCAGAAGGAAATCGTGCGCAACAAGCCGGCGTTCCTCATGATCCTGGGCTACGGCTCGCACATGTGGGAGATGTACGGCATGCGGAGCTGGCTGGCGCCGTTCTTTACGGCGTCGCTGGTGCGGCAGGGGATCGATCAGGGGGCGGCCACCGGCTGGGCGGCCACCGCGGCGGCAGCCATCGTCGGTATCGGCACCTTTTCCACGGCCATCACCGGCACCCTCTCGGACCGGCTGGGCCGGACCAGGACCATCACCCTGGTCATGCTCGGCAGCGCCTCCCTGTCCTTCCTCTTCGGCTGGCTGGTCAACGTCTCTCCGTACCTGGCCGTGGCCGTGGGGCTGGTCTACGGCTATCTCATCGTGGCCGAGTCGCCGGTCTTCTCCACCGGACTCACCGAGCTGGTGGCCCCCGGCTACCTGGGGGCGGCCATGGGGCTCCAGTCGCTGGTGGGCTACTCGCTGGGGATGATCTCGCCCACCGTCTTCGGCTGGGCGCTGGATCTCTGCCGGGGCTGGGAGCCCTTCCCCGGCGTGAGCGGAGAGTGGGGGATCGCCTTTGCCACGGCCGGCGTGGGGGCGCTCACGGGTCCCATCTTCATGTGGTTGCTGCGCCGCTGCCCCGAGAGCTCGCGCATGGCCGGTGGAAGGAAATGAACCGGCTCTCCCTGTTCCAGAAGATCCTGGTGGCCATGCTGACCCTGTCGCTCGTGCCGCTGCTGGTCTCTTCGGCCATCCTTGCCCTGAACCTGGGCAGCGTGCGGGAGACCCTTGCCGACCGGATCGCCGATGCGGCCGACCGGCAGGCATCCGAAAGCCTGCGCCTGCGCGCCGAGCAGGTGGCCGAGGGCATAGCCGGCTTCCTGCAGGACTGCGAGGCCGACCTGAAGCTCTGCGTCACCCTCCCCCGTACCCCCGAGATCCTGACCGCCTTCTACGAGAGCCGCCACGGCGAGATCTGGCGGCGGGACGGCACCGCCGCGGCCCCCCGGGAGGTGCGCGAGTCGATTCCGCGCTACGCCTCTCTGGCCGTGATCAATGCCCACGGCCGGGAAACCTTCGTGATCCGCGAAGGGGCCATCGTGCCCGAAAGCGGGCTGCGCACCGTGGCCGACCCCGGCCAGACCGAGTTCCTGCGGGAGGATTACTTCCAGCGCGCCCGGCAGCTCAAACGGGGCGACATCCTCGTGACGCACGTCACCGGCTTCCACGTGGGGAAAGAGGAGCAGTTGGCCGGCGCCCGGGAGCCTGAGGACGCATACAGCGGCAGGGAATTCCGGGGAGTGGTCCGCTTCGCCACCCCGCTGTTCGACAGGCGGGGAAGGTTCGACGGCGTCATGGTCCTGTCCCTCGACCACCGCCACCTGATGGAATTCTCCCAGCACATCAGCCCCGGCCGGAACCGGGCCGTGGTCTTCCCCTCCTACCGCAGCGGCAACTACGCCTTCATCTTCGACGACGAAGGGTGGATCATCACCCATCCCAAGTTCTGGGACATCCGGGGGGTGGACGGCGACGGCGTCCTGGTCCCCCCCTACACCAAGAACTCCCCACCCGCCGAAGTCGAGGCGGGCCGCATCCCCTTCAACCTGGACCACGCCGGCTTCATTCACCCCAACTACCCACGGGTGGCCCAGCTGGTGCGGGAGCGCCAATCGGGCTACGTGGACATCACCAACGTGGGCGGAGCCAAGAAGATCATGGCCTTCGCGCCGATCCCCTACTCCACCGGCGACTACAAACGCCACGGCATCTTCGGCGGGGTAACCATCGGTTTCCAGGTGGACCAGTTCCACGAAACGGCCCGGGCCGGCTCCGCCGTCATCAATCTCCAGCTCCGGGAACACCTGCGGCTTTCGGCCATCATCGTGGCCGCCACGTCCCTGATGGTGGTCATCTGCGCCTGGCTCCTCTCCCGGGGCGTCACCCGGCCCCTGGCCCTGCTGACCGACGGGGTCAGGCGGCTGGCGGGGGGCGAATCCGGCGCCAAGGTGGAAGTGGCCGCGCGCGACGAGGTGGGCGAACTGGCCGACACCTTCAACCGGATGGCCGACGAGCTGGAGCTGCGCAAGAACAGGCTCCTCAGGACCCTGGAAGAGCTGGAGGAATCGCGGCGGCACATGATGGATGAGCGCAACTTCAAGGAAAGCGTTCTGGAGAGCATCTCCAGCGCCATCATGACGCTGTCGCCCGGGGGGCTGCTCACCTCCATCAACGGCACCGGCACGCGCCTGCTAGGGCAGGCCGCGGTCATCGGCGCCCCTTACCAGAAGGTGTTCAGCGAATGGAGCGACATGCCCGACCGGATCGCCGAGGCCCTGGCCGGCCGGCGCGAGTACGGTCGCGAACCGCTCGTGCTCGGGGCAGACGGCAAGGAGCGGCATTTCGAGGTGGGCTTCTTCCCCATCTATGCCGACCGCTCCGGCGGGCTCACCGTCACCATCCGGGACGAGACCGAGAAGGAAAGCTTCCGGGAGGAGATGACGCGGCTGGACCGGCTGGCCTCCCTGGGCAAGCTGGCCGCCGGCATCGCCCACGAGGTGCGCAACCCGCTCACGGGGGTGTCGCTGCTCCTGGACGACCTCCACGACCGGGCCGGGCTCGACGCCGAGAGCCAGGCAATGATGGGCAAGGCGCTCCAGGAGATCGAGCGGGTGGAGCGGCTCGTGGCCGGTCTGCTCAACTTCTCCTCCCCGCCCAAGGCATTCCTGCGGGAGGCCGACCTGAACCGCGTCATCCAGGATACGCTCCTGCTCCTGCGCCGGGAGTGCGAGAGCCGGAACGTGGCGCTCGACTTCGAGCCCGGCGACGTGCCGGTGTTCCGCATCGACGTGGAAAAGGTGCGGCAGGCCCTCCTTAACCTGGTGAAAAACGCCCTGGAGGCCATGCCCGACGGCGGATCGGTCCGGGTGACCACCGGCGTGGACGGCGACACTGCCGTGGTAACGGTGGCCGACACCGGCCCCGGCATCGCCGGTGACGACCTGCCGCTCATCTTCGAGCCCTTCTTCACCCGCAAGGGGGCGGGCACCGGCCTGGGGCTCTCCATCACCCAGCGCATCGTCGAGGAGCACCACGGCAGGATCAGCGTGGAAAGCAGCTCCGGTGCAGGAACGACCTTCACCTTCACTCTTCCCATGGGCTAATCATAAGTTCCAATTCCCCGGGCCATCCGCCTGGAGCTTTTCCCTCTTTTTTTTGCGCAGCCCCCACCGAGCCCGGGCGCAACATTAGTCCAACCCAAGAATATCCTTAATGAAGTGTCACATGTTACACAAGTGTACGTAACAGAACCGTATCCGGAGATACAGACTTGTATCTACACTGCAACCCCGCCTGAAGCCCCGCGGCCCGCCCGGCCCTCCCGTCGATGTCGCAAACTACCTGATATTGCTCGCTGCACAAAAAAAATGCCCGGAGAATAAATCTCCGGGCCAATTGAAAGGAGCCTTCCCGCCTTGTCGTGTGGAGGGCTTTGTTACTTCATTAGCAACTACCTTACCACTCTGAACACCTGGATGCGGTTATTGTTCCGATCGGCGATAACCACGTCGATGTCGTTCTCCTCGCTGATGCAGAGCTGCGACGGATAGTGGAGGAACGAGTTCTTCCAGCCGATGTTGAGCTGACGGCCCTGGAAGGAGCCGTCCTGGCCGAGGGTGACGACGGCATTGCCGGTCTGGTCGAGGATGAAGATCTTCCCCTGCTTGTCGGTGGCAATGCTGGTGGGGAACTGGAGATACTCCTTCATCCCGTCGGTCAGGGGCTTGAAGGCGGTTTCGCCGCGGGCGGCCGCATAGACCCTGGACGCCACGCTGTCCAGGAGAAGCGTGGTCCCGCCGGCGCTGACCGCCAGGTCGGAGATGAAGCGGTACCCCTCGGGGAACGGCATCTGCGACTGGAAGTTGCCGGCCGCATCGGTGACGATGACCCGCGCACCGAAGATATCCAGGATATGGATATTGTCCTTGTCGTCCACGCGGATGCCGCGGGGGGCAATGGTGGCAGGCGCCGGGACCCCCTTCAGCTCCAGGTAACCGGCAAAGCTCCCCTCGGGCGAGAAGTGGGCGATGCGGCGGAGCTTCCCGTCGATGACCAGGATCTCCCCCTTGGAGGTCAGCTGCACCTTGGTGGGATACGGCACCTGCTCCGCCTTGATCTCGGTGCCGCCGCGCACCGAGCCGTTCTCGATGCTGTAGCTCAGCAGCCGTCCGCCGCCGGTGTCGGAAACCACCAGCTGCCTCTTGCCGCAGGCTATCCCCTCGGGGGCCTTCATGGTCCCCCCCTTCTCATCGTTGAACTCGGTAGTCAAGTGCTTGAGCTTGATGGCGTCGGCGCCCAGGGCCGGCGATGCGAGCGCTCCTGCAAGGGCAAGCATGGTTATGATCGTTTTTGCCATGGAATCACCTCTTGTACTGTTCGTGGCACTGGACGCAGAGGTCGCTGGTCTTGGGATAGTAGAGCATCTTCTTGAACTCGGTCCCGTGGGCGTCGTGGCAGCTCACGCACAGGATCGGGATGTTCTTGTTGCGCGGATCCCGGAATTTCTCGCCGATGGGGTGGGTCGAGTGGTGCGCCCAGTCGTGGCAGTCGGCGCAGAGCTCGATATCCAGCGACTTCTTGGTCAGGAAGAGGTAGTTGGATGAGTGGGGATCGTGGCACGCCGTGCACTGGCCGTTCTTGACCGGCTCGTGGGTTGACGCGACCTTTTCCTGACGCTTCATGTTGTCCACGTGGCAGCTGTTGCAGAGCACCGCCATGGGCTGGCGCAGGATGCCCTTCTGCTTGCCCGCGTGGGGGTTGTGGCAGCTGAGGCAGCCCTGCTTGCTCAGCAGCGGGCCGTGGACCCGGTTCAGGCCGAACGTCGTGTTGACCATGTCGTTATGGCAGCCGCGGCACAGATCGGTGCCGGTCTTCTTGGTGGCCAGCGGGTTCGGCGAGGTGGCCTCCTCGTGGCACTGGTTGCACATCCGGGTTGCCACCGGCTTGTGGACCGTGTTGTAGAGGATGCCCGGGTTGTCGGAGCCGTGGGGATCATGGCAGCCGGTGCAGCGGGCATTGGCCACCGGATAGTTCATGTGCTTCTTGGCGAACATGGGCCGGTCGGTCTTGTGGCAGCCCACGCAGAGCGGGATGATATCGCTCTTCAGCAGGTACGGGTTCTTGGCCGAGGCGTGGGGATCGTGGCAGTTGAGGCATCCCTGGGCCACGGGCATGTGGCGGTACTTGACCTTGGACAGGGTGGTTCCCATCTCCTTGTGGCACTCGAAGCAGAGCTCGTTCCCCCCCTTGAGCAGGTTCTCCTTGTTGGGGGCCGAGTGGGGATCGTGGCACTTCATGCAGCTCCCCTCGCCCACCACCTTGTGGACGCTCTTGGCGCCGGAGGGCACCACCGACGAGTGGCAACGGTAGCAGACCCCGCCGTTAGCGGCGGAGAGCAGCTTGCCGTGGGTCGAGGTATGGGGGTTGTGGCAGCCGGTACACTCCCCCTTCTTCAGGGGGGTGTGCACGAAGGGCTTGGACATCTTCTCCTTGAACGCCGCGTGGCAGTTGAAACAGAGCTTGCCGGTGGCGTCGGGCTTGAGCTTGAACTTGAGTGCGTTGTCCTGGGCGAGCGCAAAGGATGCGCCCAGAATGACAAGCACCGCGCAGAACGTGTAAAGATATGTGCGATATGCGTGCATGGGAGCTCCTTTTACTGTTTTCCTGTCACGTGGCAATCAGAGCACGAACGCGAAGCGAAGGGTGCGTGCACCATCTTCTTGAAGAACTTCGGGTCCTTGGAACTGTGCGGATCGTGGCAGTTCATGCAGTTCATCACCGTGGCGGAGATCCCCAGGTGAGCGTCCGCAAACGGCTTACGGTCGTAGGAGTGGCACTGGCCGCACAGGGCCACGAGCTGTTCGGTAAGCAGCGACGGCTGGCCCGAATTGTGGGGCTTGTGGCAGGTCTGGCAGTCCTGCTCCGCAGGCGTGTGGATCTTCTCGCTGGCGAACCGCTCCTTGGTCCCCTTGTGGCAGGACACGCAGAGGTCGGTCCCCTGGGCCAGCAGCAGCTTGTTGAGCTTCGCCTTGTGGGGGCTGTGGCACTTGGTGCAGTCCCCTCCCCGGAACGGGGCATGGGAGCTCTTGGAGGCCTTGTCGCCCTGCTCCAGCGACTTGTGGCAGCCGAAGCACAGCTTCGCCTCGTTGTCCACGATCATCCCCCGCACGTTGCTGCCGTGGGAATCGTGGCAGGTGAGGCACTGGCCCCCGTTGAACGGCATGTGACTGGAGCCGCCCGACTCGGCCTTCATCAGGTCCGCGTGGCAGGGTGCGCAGAGCTGCGGCACGGTATTCTTGAGCAGGTTCTTTTCGGCCGAGCCGTGGGCGCCGTGGCACGACACGCAGTCGGCGTTCATGACCGGCTTGTGGGTGAAGGTCTTCTTGAATTTGGTCTCGGCATCGGTGTGGCAGCCGTAGCAGACCGTATCGGCCCGCTCCTTGAGCATGGCGGCGAAGTTGGTGCCGTGGGGATCATGGCAGGAGCTGCAGTCGCCGCCGTTGAAGGGCACGTGCTGAACCTTGTTCTTGAGCCCTTCCTTGGTCTTGGCATGGCACGAGTAGCAGAGATCCGAGCCGGCCAGGGTGAGCAGTCCCTTGTTGGGGGCGGCATGGGGCCGGTGGCAGGAGAGGCATCCCTTCTTGTCGCCGGTGATGACCTTGTGGGGCACGGCAACGCGCAGGTTCTTGTCCTGGTGGCACCCGAAGCAGAGGTTGTTGCCGTCGGCCGTGAGCAGCTTCGCGAACTCGGAGGTGTGGGCCCGGTGACAGGAGAGGCAGTCGCCGCTCTTGAACGGCGCGTGCTCGGCCACGCCGCCGGTCCCCTTGAGCATGGCCGCATCGTGGCACTGGTAGCAGAGTTCGCTCCCCTTCTGGGTCACTCCGAAGGGCTCGGGCCCGCCGGCCGGATTGTGGCAGCCGTCACAGCCGCCCGTGGCAACGGGGTTATGGGCGCTGGAGCGGAGGAGCTTCTTGCCGGTGGCCGAGTGGGGGTTGTGGCAGATGGTGCAGCGCTTGTTTTCCACCGGATAGCCGCCGTGGGCCTTCTTGAAGCTGCCGGCGCCGCTGTCGTGGCAGCCGAGGCAGATCTTCGGCTCCTTTTCCCTGAGGAGGTTGTCCTCGGTGGAGCTGTGGGCCGCGTGGCAGGAACCGCAGCCTTTTTTCGTGATGGCGCCGTGGATGGTCCCCTTCTCGTAGTCCTCCTTCTTGTGGCAGGCGTAGCAGGACTCCGGCCCGTCACCCTTGAGCAGGTGCGGGGTGGTGGAGGCATGGGGGTTGTGGCAGAGGGTACATTTCCCCTGACGCAGGGGGGTGTGCACCTTGGGCTTGTCCAGGCCGATCTTGTCCCGGCCGTGACAGTCGAAGCAGAGCTGGTTGCCGTCCTTCTTGAGCAGCAGCTTCGGCACGATGCCGTGGCGCAGGTGACAGTCCTCGCACTTCTGCTCCTTGACGATGGTGTGGATGTACTTCATGGAGAGGTACTTGTCATTGAACTTGCCATGACAGTCGACGCATTCCTTGCGGGCGAACTTCTTCGCCGCCAGCGCCGGGCTCTCCGACAGGTGAAGAATGAGCCCCCCCACCAGGAGGGTCATCACCAGGAATAAGAGTTGTCGTTGTGCATGCACGGTGCGCATAGCTCCTCCAGTCCGTTAAAACTCGGCGAAAATCTTGACGTCGGACGCCTTCCTCAGCTTGTCCGCCCACTCCACGACCAGCTTGTTGAGCTGTTCCGACTGGACGTTCTTCCTGATTGTGGCCTCGACCTCGGGGAAGGGCTGTACCTGTTCGGGGATCACGTTGCGGACCAGGATGACATAGGTGAAGCCGTTGGGGTCCGAATAGACCCGGTATTCACCGGTCTGGGCCCCGGTGATGACCTTGTTCAGCCCCTCGGGAAGGGTCTTGAGGGTGACCGGCACGTCCTCGAACTGGAGGACCCCGGCGGCCTTGGCATCCACGTGGCCCTCGGCGTTCTCCTTGAACCATTTGAAATCCATCCCCTGGCGCAGCTTTTCCGCGGCGGACTGGGCCGCGTTCTGGTCATTGAAGGCAATGCCGTCCAGCACCACCATGATCGGGTAGGAGTACTCGGACTTGTGCGCCTCGTAGTAGGCCTTCAGCTCATCCTCGGTCACCTTCACGTCCGGGCGGATGACCTTTTCCACGAAATGCCCGAAGATCACGGATTCCTGGTAGTCGGTGACCTTGTCCAGGTATTCCTTTTTCTTGTCAAAGCCCTTGTCGCGGCCCTCTTTCTCAATGGCCCGGGTGGCCAGGATCTCGAACAGCAGGGAGTCCTTGGCCTTGTTGACCTTCTTCTGGTCAATGGCCATGTCCACCCCGTGGTAGAACTTCATCCGGATCGCTTCGGCCAGGTCGGCCACGGTCACCGGCTTCTCCCCCTTGATGGTGGCCAGGGGACGCTTGTCCTCCAGGAACTTGAGGAACCCTGCCTTGTCCTTCTCGAAATCCAGCGACTTGATCAGTTTCTTGTCCTGCTTGAAATACTTCTCGATCAGCTCGGTCCGGAATTTTTCAAGGGCCTTGAAGCGGGCCGCGGTGAGCGTTTCCTTCTCCGCCCTGTCCTTCAGTTTCGGATCGTCGGAATGCTTCACGGCATCGAGCCGGAACAGCATGGCCCCCTTCTGCATGTCGATCACCGGGCCCACGGCGCCGGGCTTCAGCGAATCGATGATCTTCACGATATCGGGGTGGATGTGCTCGTATTTCAGCTTCTCATTCTGCTTGGCCTCGGCGCGCTTCTCCTTGACCTCCTCGGCCACCAGCGCGTCAAAGGACGTGCCTTTGTCCAGGGCCTTGCGGGCCTTCTTGGCATCTTCCTCGTTCTTGAACGTGAGGGTGGAGAAGGTCCACTCCACGTTGAGCTGGCCGTAGCGCTTCTCCACCTCCTTGGGGTCGGGCCGGATGTCCTTCACATGATCCTTGAGCACCAGCTCGCGCAGGAGCTTGCGGGAGAAGGTATCGATCATCTCCTTGGGCTGCTCCTGCTGGTCCAGGCCGATGTTGCGCCCTTCCTGGATGATGAGCTTGGAGGTGATGATCCGGTTGAGGATATCCGTAAAGTTCCGGCGGGGGGCCTGCTTTCCTTCCGTCATCCCCTCGTGTACCGTTTCAAGGGAGGCGTTCAGGTCGTTGACGGTGATCGGCTCGTCGTTGACCGTTGCCACGGGGAATTCGGCAAACAGCGGCGAAAACAGGGGCACCTTCACCCTGATCGTCATCACGTCGGCCGGAGCCGGCGAGGCTTCCACGTTTTCCGGCTTTGCCGGCGAATCGGCAAAGCCCGCCACCGGGGCACCCGCGGCAATGCATGCTACCATCAGCGTAACCAAAGACTTCTTCATCAGACTCCCCTTTCTCTGCATTCAGGTTGCGGCCGCACCGGGCACTCCGCTCCGGGCGGCCATCAGGACGTTTGACACAACGAATTCCGTTACGGGCTCATCAATATCCGTTCGAGTTCTTCCTGGCTCATCCGCGGCGGCGTCAGCTTCACTTCCCTGGTCTCCTCCACCATGACCCCCAGGAAGGCCCTCATCATCCCCTCGGTCAGGACGTTGGCGGTGGACACCCTCCGCCAGTCATAGAAGAACACACCGTCATCCCCGGTGTTCCTGCTCTTGGTGGCCCAGATCACCATTTTGCTGGAGCGTTCCAGCAGTTGCAGCGAAAAATCGACCCGGGGCTTGCCGGAGCCGCTGGGCATGTCCCGGTACTCGAAGACCCGGCCCGTGAGGATGAAATCGGTTTCCAGGTTGTTGGCCAGCAGGTCAGCCGCCGGCAGGGAGATGCCGTTCTGCATGATGATCCTCATGGCCAGCATCTTGCCCCGAATCACCCCCGGCTCGAGCACCGCGAACGCCTTGGACGACACCAGCTGCTTCACCACGTGCAGCACCATGATCTCCCCGGCATTGGTGCGATCGCTCTCGTTGAAGAACGGCAGGACCGCCACGCTGTAGCGGCGCCTGGGGTCAAGCTCCATGAAGCGGTACGCTTCCTTGGGCTTGAACCGCCGCTCCCAGCCGGGGGCAGGAGCCTCCTCGCCCGCCAGCTTGTGCAGCAGCGACCCGGACAGGCGGTCGAGGGCCCGGTTCCACAGGACCGACGGGTCTTCCACGATGCCGATCCCCAGGATTCCCGGGGCATCGTCACCGGCCATCCCCACGCTGTCCATCCAGAGGATTTCCGGCTTTTCCCCCGTGGCCACCAGGCGGGCAACCAGGGACACCTTGGGGGGGCTCACGTCGCTGTAGTACTCCAGACTCATGATGAGGACCGCGTCCACCCCGGCCTTGGCCTTGAACGCGGCCGACGTCTCCAGATCGAGGCCGCCGGTGTAGCGGATGCGCTGCTGCTCCATGAACCGCCGCAGATCGGCCTCGTCCATGATGCGCACCCCGTTCTGCCGGAGCCGCTCCGTGAACCCGCTGCGCATGGCCGCCAGGGGCGCGTCGGCGCCGCTCAGGTCTTCCATGGGGTAGACCGCCACCAGCGGACCGGACGGCCGGCCGGCCTCCACGGAAAGACGCGCGCATCCCGCCGCCAGGAGGAGCAGAACCAGCGGCAGCAGTGCGAGCAGTCTATTGGAACAGCTTCGAGATGAGATCATCGACCGCTTTCTCAGTCACATCGTTGAGGGGCCTGCCGCCGCCGCCGAGAAGGCGGTCCGTGAACCCGATCCCCCCCTCCGTGGCCGATGCGGACCAGACGACCCTCCCGGTCTGGGCCTCCATCACCTGGAGGCTCAGGGAGATAACGTCGGCCATGGACGAGCCCGAGCGGACGTCGCCGTACTCCCGTACCATGCCCGTAATGACCGCGTCGGCCTTGATCATCTTGGCCAGCTTAACCACTTCCTCGGGGGTGGGGGCAGTGGGGTTCATGACGCCGGCCACCCCCGTCACCCGGCTGACCTCGCCCACGGGGATGACGTAGAGGGCCCCCGTGGCCAGCAGCTTGGTGTTGAACACGTCCCTGACCCGCTCCGCGGCCTGGGTGTCCTTGGACAGGTTGCCGAAGGGCATCACCGCCACGCTCTGGATCGCCCCGAAGTCCATGTTGGGGTCCCGGAAATGCTCCACGTGGGAACAGCCCTGCATCAGCAGGAGCGCAAAGAGGCCGAAGATTCCGCAGAATGCCCGCATCAGGGCGCCGGTGTGGGTGACGAATCGTGATCTCATATATGCCCTCTCTCCGTGGAAGTCAGAACGCGAATCTCAGGGTGCTGCTGAAGGTGCGCGACTCGGACGACTGGCTGACCGACGTGCTCTTCAGGTACAGATAGGACATATCCAGGTAGGAGCCCCCCCGGATGTTCCAGCGCAAGCTCGGCACGATGGTCCGGTCCTTCTGGTTGGCAGATGAATTGTACGCCTCATTATAGGAAAAACTCAACTGCAGCGCGCCGTCCCGGAACGGGGACCAGGTCCCGCCGATGTTCCGGGTGGTGACCATGTCCTTGTTCTTTTCCAGGATAACGCCGAAGGCCCCGAACAGGTAGAGGGAGCGCAGCGGGTTGAAGGCCGCCGACAGGTCGCCGCGGTGGGTGAAGGTGGAGTTGTCGGGCAAGCCGCCGCCGGTCTGTTCGGTCATGTTGCTGGAATAGCTCACGTTCACCGTCAGGGTCGAGTGGGGCAGCAGGGTGAGGCCGAAGGTGACGATGGTGGTATTGGTCTTCTGGCCCGACTCGGCGGTGGCCATGCTGTAGCCACCGTTCAGGTTCACGTCCACCCCCCGGTAGAGGGAGGCGCTGTTGTTGAGGAACAGCGAATTGGTGTCGCTCTTCCTCCCGTCGACCTCCTCGTTGCGGCCGCTGAAGACCAGGCTGTGCATCAGCGTGGGGAGCGGGTTGGCCGTCAGCAGGGCGCTGTAGATGTAGGAGACGCGGGCGCCCTGGTTCTCCTTGGAGTCCTCCCGGGCGAACCGGGCGCTGGTCGCGAGGTACTGGTTGAACCGGTGGCTCGCGGAGAGGCCGTTCGACAGGATGTAGCGGTAGGTGGAGAAGAAGTCCGAGTCGCTCCGGTCGTAGTAGTAGCTCAACTCGTAGTTCAGGTCCGGGTTCTCCAGGATCCTCACCCGCATGTTGGTGTCGAGCACGTGGGAGACCTGGCTCGTGGTGCGCCGCTGGACATCCTCGAACTGGACGAACCCTTCCAGCTCGGTCACCTGGATGTCGGTCAGGTTCGCGGTGGGGTTCACCAGCGAAACAGTGCCCAGGGGCAGGGGCGAGGTAACGACCTTCAGGTACCGGGAGGTGGCGCCGGAAAAACTCAGCTCGTAGAACCAGCCGGTGCCCGCCTCGTTGCTCCTGAACGGTGCCGAGGGCAGGAGCTGCACCAGGGTCCAGTTCAGGTTGTCGCTGCTGGTGTAGATCGTCCAGGAGAACCGGTTCTCGATGTCCGTGGGGAGGTCCGTGTTGAGCCAGACGCGGATGCGGTTCACGGTCACCGCGCCGCCGAAGTCGAAGCCCAGGTTCCGGGGCCTGATGTCGCCCCCCACCGGCTGGATGCCGATAGTGACGTTGCTCCCCGTGTTCAGGTTCCCGTCCACCAGCGCCGGGTTGGCGCCCAGAGTAACCAGCAGGGGCGTATCGGTCAGGGCCGACAGGCCGGCCGTGGGAAAGAGCCGGAACAGGGCGCTGTTGGTCTCCTGGGACGAGAGGGTATAGTTGGCGTAGAACGTGACCCGGTCCCGCCAGAACTGGTCGTTGTAGGTCACCCGGCCGGTGTGGTTCAGGACCGTGGCGTTGTTCCGGGTCAGGTTGTCCGTGGCATCGGTGTAGAGCCCCTGGTAGTTCAGCTCCACCTGCTCCACCGGCTTGTAGCGGGAACTGAGGTTGTACGAATTGAGCACCACGTCCTGGAACTGCCGGTCGGCATCGTAGGAATTGGTCCGCGTATAGAGGAACTCCAGGGAGGGGAGCCCCTCGGGCTTGAGGCTCAGCTTGGCGTTGTAGTTCTCGTGGATGATGTTGGACGAGCCGACCCCCTCGGTGTCGGCAATCTCCTGGCGCCGGTTGTAGCCCAGGCCCGCGGAATAGAGGGGGGTGCCCAGGGTCAGGTCCAGGAAGGGGCTCACCTTCAGCAGGGTGGTATCGAGCGTGGTGTCGTTCAACTCAGCACTGGTCATGGTGTAGTCAATGGTGCCGCCGCCCGTGAAGCGCAGGGTCGGGTAGAGCATCCGGTCCAGGGACAGGTTGTAGCGCTGAAGGATCGAGTTGCTCTTGGTGGTCGTGGTCACGTTGCCGGCATCCGTCGACTGATTGTCGGAATTGATGTAGCTCAGCTCAAGGAACCCCCGCAGCCCCTCGGCCCCCGCCGTGGCCGGCAGAAGCGCTGCCGCCAGGGCCGCTGCCGCCATGAACCCGTGGAGTATCCGCATCCCGTTGCCCACGCCTTACCTTTCGCCCGCCACGACCACGCGGTAGGGCTCGTCGCCCACGTCGATCTGTGCTACCTCCCGCTTGCCCACCAGGCCGATGAACTGCAGCCGCTTCACGCCGGAGAGGAGGGCCAGGAGATTGTTGTGCTCGCCGTCGATGGTCAGGTACGAGGGACTGCCGCCGCCGGAGATGAAATTGCCCGGCAGGAGCGAAAAGGGGTCGAAGACGTCGATCACGGTGTCGCTCCGCTTGGCGATGTAGATCTGGTCGGTGGACGTGTCGATCTTGATCGTCCGCGCCCCCATCCCCACGTAAACCCGCTTGGCGACGAGCCTGTTGGTAAGATCGATATCGACCAGGTAGGGGGAAAGCTCGTGGATGACCAGCAGCCGGTCGCCCCGCCGGTTCAGCTGCGCCCAGAGGGGCGAGGTTTCGGTAGGCAGCGTGGCGACCACGGCGCGCCGCGCGATGTCCACCACCGACACCGAGTTGGACAGGGTATTGAGCACGTAGGCCGTGCGTCCCAGCCGGTCCACGATCACGGCGCCGGGCCTGCTCCCCACGATGACCCGGGCCAGTTCCGACTGGGAGGCCGGGTCCACGAAGCTGAGCGTATTGGAGCCGTTGTTGGCCACCAGCAGGGTCCTGCCGTCGGGGGTCAGGGCCAGTTCGACCGGGCCGTCGCCGATGCTGAGCCGGATGCGGGTCAGGGAATAGTCGGCCATCAGGTCGATGACCTCGATGGCGTCGTCGCCCGACAGGGCCACGTAGGCCCGGCGCGCCGCCTGATCGAAGACGATGCCGGCCGGCGCCCGCCCGGTCTCGATGAACTCCGTGACCCGGGCCTCCCGCTTGTCGAACACCGCGATGGTGTTGGCCCCCTTGTTGGTGACGAAGCCCGTGAGTCCCCACAGGGGCCGCCCGGGGATCTCGGCCTTGAAGACCGGCGAGAAGCTGAAGCGCTTGCTGACCGATGCATCTTCATCCAGCGTGAGGGAGATGAGGATACCCTTCTGGGGTTCCACCACGAAGGGGAAGTCGATCATGACCGGCTTCTCGGGGGGCAGCAGGGCCATTCGCCCCTCGTCGGTCTTGGTGCCCGCCCCCGAGATCCGGAACGACAGGCCGCTGTAGCGCCCCCCCGGCAGGATCGCCGACCCCAGCATCCGCTGCCACTTCATGGTGGCGGGGCTCGCCTCGGTCAGCCTGAGGGAGAGGGGTATCTCCGTGCCGTCGCTCTTGATCGCCGAAACCCCCGCCACGGTGAAGTCGAGCCGGCCGGCGTCCCGGGGGAAAGGCTCCAGGTAGAGGAACAGTTCCCCCTCGGCGAACAACTGGGGCTTGGTGACGACAACGGGCGCGTGGCAGCCGCTGCACGTCAGCGCGGCGAGCACGGCGACCCACAGAACGATGAGGAGGGCAGCCCCGCGGGACGTCATGCGCTTGGGAGAATTCTCGTTCATGGTGCTCCCCGATCCCCTTGCCACGGTCATGGCACGGACGTGTGGCATTTGGTGCAGAGCGTCGACTGCTCCGGCGAGAAGAGCGACGCGGGCCGGTCATAGTACGCCCTGAGGGCTTCCATCTCGCTGCGGCCCTGGCCGTAGGGCTGGTAGGCCTCCCCTTCCTGGGAATACTTGCCGTTGTAGACCACGTAGGGCGTCTTGGTGTTCCAGCGGGTGGCGCTGTCCCAGCCGCCGGCGTGGGCCCGGTGGCAGGTGAGGCACATGACGCGGGGGGTGCCGTCCGCGGTGCTGGGCCCCTTGGTGGGGGTGGCCGTCACGATATTCCTCAGCAGGGTGTAGTTGTTGGTTCCCGCCTCGAAGGGGACCAGCGACAGCCAGGAGGTGGCCTCCACGCCGGACAGGTCCCCGGTCTTGATGTACCGGTTGTAGTAATCCACCATGGCGCCGCCCAGGGGGGCCTCGGTGCCGGCCGGGTGCACCAGCCCTCCCCCGCTGCCGTCCCGGTGGATGTTCGGGTGACAGTTCCGGCACCACTCGGACATCCCCTGGCCGTAGGCCACGCGGGTCGCGGTGGTGCTTTCGCTCCGGTTGTAGTCGGCCGGGGCCACCGCCGCCGGGGGTCCGTTGATGAAGGAAAAGGCCGGTCCCAGCGACTTGGGGTAATAGCCGTTCCCCCCCAGGAGCCGGTAGGCGCCCACGACCATGGCGGCATCGGGCTCGACGCCGGTGGCGTAGCTCCCCGAGCCCCGGATCGGCTTGCCCGTGACCGCAATGGAGCCGTCCTGGTCGCGGCGGTAGCGGCCGTGGGGGTCGTGGCAGGCGACGCAGGACAGGCCCGCCGCCGGATAGCTGCCGCCGGGGGCCGTCAGGTGGAGGGCATCCTGGAGATAGCCGTAGTCCCCCGCCACCACGTTATGGCCGTGCCGGTCCCCCTCGCTGCTCGAAAGCGTCGAGCCAAAGGCCGGAATCCAGGTGTAGGATTTCCTGAGCCAGCCGAAATCGCCGCCGGGTCCCAGCTGCTTGGGCGGGACCCCGAACGGCATCTCGAACCCCGGCGTGCTCACGTGATAGGAGGTGGGGCCCACATCCCCCGCCTTCTCGTGACAGTTCAGGCAGGTGGAGCTGGAATCGCCCCCCTTCAGGAGATAGCGGTTGCCCATGCCCACGGGGCGGCCGTTGGTAGCCACCGCGAAGCCCCCTTCCGAGTTGTGCATGGTGTGACACCCTTCGCACTCGCCCGCGCCCCCTTCGTGAAAGGCGAGGGAACGGCCTGTGGTGGCCGGCAGCAGTGCCGGCAGCACGACCAGGAGCGCAAGTATGGCCTTGGGTGCTTTCACGCCGATTCCTTAATGGGTCGACCCTGGGCCGGGTACGGGTTGCCGTGCTGCCGGCCCGTCATGGTCGCGATGATTTCCCGCATCCTGCGGACAAATTCCGCCTGGTCCGGAAGCGGCTTGCCGCGCGCCTCCGCCCCGCTCAACTCCTCGTTGTAGGCAAGCCGGACGGCCTCCATCACCTCGGCGGCCAGCCTTTTGGCCGAGCCATCCCGCCCCCTGCCGTTAATGTCCGCCTGGCCGATGATCACCCGCTCGTCGCTGTCCACGAAATCAACCACCGTCAGCTCACGGCTGACGCGGCTCATGACCGCGGCAACGTTCACGACGACCCGGCGACCAGATTCATCTAGCAAGGCCAATGCCAGTTGATCGAGCGGCAGCGGACTGCTCGCCATTTCCTCCAGGTATTCGCTGCGCAGGAACCGCCACGGAGCGAACGCGGCATAGTTCCCTTCCAGCTCGGAGACCAGGAGGCCGAACCGGGGCGAATCGTAGCGCCCGCCCAGGAAGATAGCCCGGGCCTCCAGGGCCAGGGCCGCGGCGCGGTCGAGCCTCATCCAGCGGTTCTCCCGGGCGAGCCGGTCCGCCGGCGGCACGCTGTCGTCCAGGTAGGCGAGAACGCTCTCCCGCTGCCGGGCAAGGGCGTTCACGTTGACCTCCGGCAGCGCTGACTTGCCGGTGGAACGGGGAACCGAGAATTCGAGATAGAGGTTGTCGTCAGTGTTAATTCTACCAGTATGGCTGAACCTGTCAGCACCCGCCGTGCCCATGACGAAATAACTCAGCAGGTCGGTGGCGCTCCCCATCTGCACCCGTGCCAGATCGGCGGCCACGGCCGGCACGGCGATCCGGGCGGCCAGCTCGTCCTCGCTCAGGAGGATGGGGGCGTTGCTGCCGATGAGCATGGCATCCCCCTGGGTCATCCAGACCAGGACGTGGCGGTAAGCCTGCCGGAAGGTCCGGACCACCGACCTGAGATCGTCGGCGGAAAGATCGTAGAGGGGGAGCCACTGGCACATGATGCCGCCGGCCCGCAGGTGCTCTGCGGCCAGCTCGAAATACTCGCGGGTGTAGTTGTAGCCGGCGCCGCTCAGCCACGGGTGGATCGGATCGGCGGTGATCACGTCGTAGCGCTCGCCCGTGGTCGCCAGGTAGTTGCGGCCGTCGCTGAACGCCACCCGCAGCCGGCGGTCCTCCAGCACGCCGTGGTTGTAGGCGGCAAAGGAGCGCGTCACCCCCAGCACCTTCGGCTCCACCTCGGCCAGCGTCATCTCGGACACGCTCGGGTGGAGCGAAACAGCGCCAAGGGTAATCCCGCTGCCCGCGCCGATCACCAGCACCTTGCGCGGGTTGCGGTGCAGAAGCATGGGCAGGTGACCCAGGGCGTACTGGTTCTGAAGGCTCTCATTGTGGTCGGACGCCTCGATCCGGCCGTTGCGCAGGAACGCCTGGTAGCCCCCCCTGATCCTGATGGAGCTGACGATGGACTGGATTCCCTCGGCGTAATAGAGGACATCGGTGTGCCGCTTGGCCTCGGCAATCAGGTCCGGGGTCCTGAACACCTCCGGCTGGTTGGTGCGGTAGATGGCAAAGTACTTGGCGTCCCAGATCCGGGGCATGGTGCCGGCAACGGCCATGACGCCGACCACAGCCAGCACGGTGCCCGCCGTGGCCAGCCTGCGGGGGGTACCACGCAGCAGGCGCGCCAGGATCAACAGGCCGAAACCGGCGTTTACCGTGGCCAGCAGGTAGAGGGAGCGCTCGATGCCGAAGACCTGGATCAACACGAAACCGCTCACCACGGTGCCGAGAATCGCGCCGAGCGTGTTACAGGTCAGCACCTCGCCCACGGCATGTCCTACCTTGCGCCGCCGGCAGGCGTCGAGGGTGCCGGCCAGGGGAAAGGCCACCCCCATGAAAAAGGCCGGGATGAACAGGTAGGAAAAGACCAGGGCGAAATTGGCGAACTGACGCGCGCGGAACAGATCGGTGCTTTGCGACAGGAACAGGTCCTGGAGGAAGAACACCCTGGTGGGAAGGTCGCGGATGAGAATGGTCACCAGCAGCGCGCTGAGGCCGATCACGATCTGCACCACGCCGAACCCGCCGATCAGCTTGGACACGGGACAGCCCCCCTCCTCGGGCGGCCGGAGGCGGCGGGCCCACAGGCCATAGGCCCCGCTGCCCGCGGCAATGCCGGTCAGGAAGGCCGCCAGCATCAAAGTGAAGCCGTACACATTCGTGCCGATCACGATCCCCAGGACCCGGGTCCAGAGCACCTCGTACCCCAGGGCGCAGAAGCCGCTGACCCCGATCCCCCAGACCACGAGCCCGATGCGGGCCTTCTCCTCGGGCAGCGTAACAGCGGACAGGGGCGCCGGGGCCTCATCCTCGCCGGCCTCCAGGTACCGGGCCGCCGGCCCCTGGAGCGCAAAGCAGGCGATGCCCAGCAGCACGTTGACGGTGATCGCCCCGGCCATGGTGTTCGATACCCCGAACCGCCCCAGCAGGTAAAATCCGGCCCCGAAGCAGCCGGCCACCGCGCCGAAGGTGTTCAGGGCGTAGAGGTAGGCCACCCCCCGCCCCACCGCGCGCCGGCCCCGGACCATGAACGCGGCCAGCACCGGCAGGGTCCCCCCCAGCAGGGTCGTGGGGACGATGAGCGCGATGGCGGCGAGCACGATCCGCAGGGTGAGCAAGGCCACGCGGGGCAGCTGGTGCGAATGCTCGGTCAGCGACTCGAAGGAGTAGGCAGGCATCAGGGAATAGAGGTTGAGCAGGGCGATGAAGAGCAGGGCGAAAAAGGCGATGCCGATCTCAAGGGCGCCGTAGAGGCGCAACAGGTTCCGGGTGGTGCGCACGCGCCGGCCGAAGAGCCAGCTACCCAGGGCAAGCCCCCCCATGACCACGGCCAGCACCGTGGTTACTGCCAGGTGCGAGCCGCCGAACACGAGGCTGAGCTTTCTGACCCAGACGACCTCATAGACCAGGGCGGTGGCTCCCGAGAGGAAAAAGATCAGATAGATGAGAGCGGTAATGAGGATCGGCATGGCACGCTCAAACCCCACGACCGGACAGGCGCCGGAAACCGAGGGGTGTTTCACCGGATAGTGGATCGGCTGCTGGGAAAAAGGCGGCCACGACCGGCCGGAGGCCGGCCGTGACCAGAACTACATGACATATGAATCAGTCTTTGGCATGGCACTTGTTGCACAGGACCCGCTGGAACGGGGCGAAATTGGTGGGAGGTCTTCCATAATACGCCTGCTGCGTTTCGGCAACGGTCCGTCCCTGGGCCTGGGCTGCGTTGGTGACCGGATCGGGCCACACCGGGTTGCCCGACGCATCGGCCACGGTCATGAACTCGTTGCCGAGGCCGTACCGCATCATGCTGTCAAAGCCGGATGCGTGGGCCCGGTGGCAGGAGAGGCACATGACCCGGTCCGTGGAAATGGGGCCGGCGGTTGACGTGGTCTGGGCCTTGAGCGCGTTCAGGTCGTGGGTGTTGTCGCTCTGAAACGGAACCAGCGAGGTGAACGCCGTATCCACGACGCCCGTCAGGTTGCCCGACTTCTTGTACGAGTTGTAGATCTGGGCCACGAAGGGGCCCAGGTTCTGGTCGGCCGGGTGAACCAGGGTGCCGAAGGTGGTGTGCATCTGCCCGTGGCAGTTGGCGCACCAGAGGGACATGCTCCGGCCGTAGGCGACCCGCGTGTCGCTGGTGGCTTCCGAGCGGTTGTAGCTGTTGGGGGCCACGGCGTAGGGGGCCGCGAACATGAATGCATCGCCGCCGCTCAGGGACTTGGGCTTGTACCCGGCCCCGCCCAGGAGGCGATAGACGCCGACGGCAGTGGTGGCATCGGGAACGGCGCCGTAGGAGCCGGAGCTCCTGATCGGCTTGCCGGTCTTGGCCTGGACGCCCAGGGAGGTGATCCGGTAGGTGCCGTGGGGGTCATGGCAGCTGATGCAGCTGAACTGGTTGGCCGGGAAGGGGGTGTTCATGCTCCCCGGGGCCGCGGTGATGGTGCTGTCGGCCACGTAGTTGTAATCGGCGGCCACGATGTTGTGCCCCTTGCGCTCGCCGTGGCTCCACTCCGTGGCGGCGCCGGCGCGCGGCACCCAGCTGTAGGTCTTCTTGAGCCAGCCGAAATCGCCGCCCGGCGTGAGCTGGAGCGGCGGAGAGCCGACGGGCATGTCGGATTCTGCGGTGCTGATGTGGTAGCTGCTGGGCCCCGTGTCACCGGCATGCTGGTGACAGTTGAGGCAGGAAGAACTCTGGTCCGTACCCTGGAGCAGATAGGGGCCGGTGGTGAACTGGGCCGTGGCGGCATTCATCTGCTGGCCGCCCAGGGAGTTGTGCATGGTGTGGCATCCCTCGCACTCTGCCACGCCACCTGAGTGGAAAGCCCATCCCGTGCCGGTTGCGCCGAGAACCAGGAGCGCCGCTGCTGTGACGGGAAGAGTCTTGAAGCGTTTCATAAAATACCTCCTGGCGTTCTGTGTCGGACTCCGGTTGGCGGTAAGGAGGTGCCGGGGCCCCCATTCAGGCGGACCCCGGCGGAATCACACAACAACAGATAGTGGCAAGATTAGTCCTTGGCGTGGCACTTGTTGCAGAGAGCGCGCTGGTAAGGAGCAAACTTGTCAGCAGTACGGCCATAGTAGGCAGCGGTCATCTCGTTGATCGACCGGCCCTGGAGGACCGAGGAGTTGGGGTCCGTACCGTAGATCGAGTTGCCGGAAGCATCGGCGATGGTCGTGAACTCGTACGCCAGGTTGAAGCGGGTCATGCTGTCGAAGCCCGAAGCGTGAGCGCGGTGGCAGGAGAGGCAGTTCACGTTGCTGGTGGCGTCGGCGCCGGTCAGGTACGCGTCGGTGTTCAGAGCGTGGGCCTTGAGCACGGTGTAGTCGGCAGTGCCTTCCTCGAACGGAGCGAGGGACAGGTACGCGGAAGCCTGGGTACCGGTCAGGTCGCCGGACTTCTTGTAGGAGTTGTACAGACCGGCGATGGTCGCGCCGAACTTGGCGTTGTTGCCGGCCGGGTGACGCAGGTTGGTCGGGTACGCGCTGTTGTGGATGTCGGTGTGGCAGTTGGCGCACCACTCGGACATGCCCTGGCCGTAGGCAACGCGGGTCTGGGTCGTGGCCTCGGACCGGTTGTAGGTGGACGGAGCAACAGCAGCCGGTACCTGGTTGGGGAACGCATAGGAGCCGCCCAGGGACTTGGGCTGGTAGCCGGCGCCACCAAGGATGCGGTAGGCACCAACGGCGCCCCAGGCAGTCGGATCGGCGCTGTTGTTGTAGGAACCGCTGTTCTTGATGGGGAGGCCGGTGGTGGCGATGCTGCCGTCAACAAAACGACGATACTTCCCGTGGGGATCGTGGCAGCTGGAGCAGTGGAGCTGGTTTGCCGGATAGGTGCCGCCCGGGGCCGTGGTCAGGGTGGTGTCGGCAACGTAGTTGTAGTCGCCGGCCACGATGTTGTGACCCTTGCGCTCGCCTTCGCTCGTGTTGAGACCACGAACGTTCCAGGTGTAGGTCTTCTTCACCCAGCCGAAGTCGCCGCCCGGGGTAAGCTGGAGCGGAGCGGTACCGGCAGGCATGTCGCTTTCAGCGGTGGAGATGTGGTAGCTGGAAGGACCGGTGTCACCGGCGTGCTGGTGGCAGTTCAGACAGGACGAGCTCTGGGTGGCGCCCTGGAGCAGCATGGGGCCGGTGGTGAACTGGGCAGTGGCGCTGTTCATGACTGCGCCGCCCAGCGAGTTGTGCATCGTGTGGCACCCTTCGCACTCGGCAACGCCGCCGGAGTGGAAAGCGAACGCCGCGGGGGCGCTCATGAGAAGTGCTGCTGCTGCCACGGAAAGACTTACTTTCATCCCCTTTTTCATCATTTCCTCCATTGTGTTGGTTTCTCCGGCAACCCGGCCGTCCCGCTCCAGCGGCACCCGTCGGCTTTGTGTCCCCACCTTGCGATGGGTTTACTCTTTTCGGAGGAAATTTGGTTTCGCCTTTCGGCTCGTGAGTGTTGTGCCTGCAATGCAATACAAAATGGTCTTCAGTGCATCCCCAGCGTTTTGTGATCCCTCCACCTCCCCTCCAAGGCGGGATGCCGGCCTGAGTTACGACTCGCGATCAGTCGTGCGTTACCTTGAATACACTTACTCCGCGCTTGCCGAGCTGACCCACGTACAGCTTCCCCTCGGCATCGATTGCCAGGTCGTCGGGGCCCACCAGACTGCCGGGGGCGTCGCCGCGACCGCCGAACTCGTAGATGAACTTGAACTGCCGGTCGAACACCAGGATCGCGCATCTGAGCTTGTCGGAGATGTAGTAGTTGCCCAGGCCGTCCGCCGCGATCCCCGTGGGGACCCCGAACTTGCCCGGCGCGCTGCCCCGCTTGCCGAAGGAGTCCACTTTGCCGTCCGCCGCGATCCGGAACACCTTGCCGATGACCGGCGTGGTGAAGAGAATGCTGCCGTCCGAATCGAAGGCCACTGCGCCGATGCCCATGTTGAGGCGGTCTTCGTCGGAGGTACCCGATGCTTCGGCCAGATCGATGTGCTTGACGTAGTTCCCTTCCGGATCGAGAGTCACGATCATCATGGAACCCAGGCTCACCAGGCAGATCTTGCCGTCCCTCAGCATGAGCCGGTTCGGCTTGAACGCGGCCAGCTTCTCGGGCAGCCCCTTGAACTCGATTGGCTTGATCGGTTCCGCCCGGTAGTTGCAGAGGAGCAGGCTGGGCGTGCCGTTGTTGTAGGCCAGGACCAGAATCCGCCCCTGCTCGTCGATGGCGGCGTCGTACACGATCCCGGACTCCATGGTGTTGGTGAACCGGTAGACTTCCATGCCGCTGTTGTTGAATACCTTGACCGTTTCGCCCGAGATCACATAGGTCTCGCGGGCAGTGGCGTCAAGGGCGATCTTGGCCAGGCTGTACGGAATCGTGCCCGTGAAGTCCGAGAGGTTATACAGATACGCAACCTTGAATTCACCCGTGCTCGCATTGGTGGGTCCACCCATGAGAACGGCGGCGAGGATGGCCAGCGGTGCTACACGCCGGTTGCCGATTTGTCTCATTCGGGTTTCAATATGTTTGCACAGGTGGTTAATCAAGTTTCGCCTCTAGCGACTGCCAGCAAAATGTGTTTGTTTTCTCGTGATTTAGCACAGCGCATGCCTAAGCATTTTTTAACAGTGGTAACAAATTTGTATCTAACGGTAATTGTTCGCTTTTTAAAATAATTAAGATTTTTTGTTGAAAGCAACCGGGCAAATCGCGGCCATTTGGCGAAAACGCACTGCTATTTGGCCGTAAAACCGCTACCGGATCGGACCATGTGGCACAACCCCCTGTCCTGACTGGTTTTCTGCCGAGCCGCCCGGGTGGCCGAAGGTATCGGTGAAGTCACCGGAAGGGGTGCGTCAGGCACGAAACCGGCGCGCGACACTTACTCATGGAGCGAGAGAACGCGGGAGCGGCCCGCCGGGCTGGATCGAGGGCCGCTGCGGGCGCGGGGACGGCGGAACAAGGGGGACGGCCGGTGCATCGGGATGCCCGCCACGCCCTGGCGAGGGGATCGACGGGAGCCGCGCGCGGGGCCACCCTCGCCTTTCTGCGGCGCAAATCGGCCGGCCTGCGCCGACAGCCTTCCCGTGGGGGGAACAACGGGGTTCCCGGGGGGTACACCCGGTGTGGTGGTGGGGGGAATATGATGGGGGGTTCGTTAGGGGATGTTACACTTTTCAGGGTCTTGCCGGGGGCGTTGCAGCGGTGAACTATGCGGGGTGTCAAACTTACATATCAGAATTTGAATGTATGAATTTCGGCATGTTAGTGTCTTCCTGTCCGCAAATTAAATTCCGTTTATCGCTATTTCACTTATCGTTTCCGACCGGCCGTTCATTGAAAAAGTGTATCATGTAACACAGATGTTAAGGAACAAATGTGTTACATGATACACCCTAATCGGCTACTCGTCGTGAACAATCTTTAATTCATTGAGTTTTCGGTACAACGTGATGCGGCTGATGCCGAGCAGGCGCGCCGCCTTGGCCTTGTTGCCGCCGGACTTTTCCAGGGCTTTCCGGATCGCCTGCAGGGTGGTCTCCCGCTCGGTGGCCGGTTCGTTGCCGTGGATCTCATGGTGTTCCATGAAATCCGAGGGAAGGTGTTCCAGGGTGATCAGGCCGGAAGTGCAGACGATGCACGCGTGTTCGAGCACGTGTTCCAGTTCGCGGACATTACCCGGCCAGGGATAGGACATGAACACCTTCATGACCTCGTCGGACACCGCGCTGACGTCCTTTTTGAACTTGCCGCGGAATTTGGCCAGGAAGTGTTCCACGAGCATGGGGATATCCTCGCGCCGTTCCCGCAGCGGCGGGATGTGGATCCGGACGACCTTCAGACGGTAGAAGAGGTCTTCCCGGAACTGGCCGATCCGCACCTTTTCCGCCAGGTCGACGTTGGTGGCGGCAATGACCCGTACATCCACCTTGATGGGGGTGGAGTCGCCCACCCGCTCGAATTCCCTCTCCTGCAGGACCCGCAGCAGCCGCACCTGCATCCCCGGCGAGATGTCGCCGATCTCGTCCAGGAAGATCGTGCCGCCGTCCGCTTTCTGGAAACGGCCCATCTTATCCTTGATGGCGCCGGTGAAGGCCCCTTTCACGTGGCCGAACAGCTCGCTCTCCAGCAGCGGTTCCGCCAGGGCGGAACAGTTGACCTTGACGAAGGGCTTGGTGCTCCGCCCCCCCTTGTAGTGCAGGGCCGCCGCCACGAGTTCCTTGCCGGTGCCGCTCTCGCCGGTCACCAGCACGGTAGTGGGGACATCGGCCAGGGACTCGACAAAGGCGTAAATCTCCTTCATGCGGGGGCTGCTTCCCACCAGGTTGTGGAACGTCTCCCGCCCCTCGAAACTCTTTTCCAGATCATCCAGGCGCGTTTCGTCGCGCACCACCATGACGGCCCCGGAGAAGGTGCCGGTCCGGTCCACCAGGGGGGAGGTCTTGAGGCTCACCACGCGCTTTTCGCTCCCCCCGACCACGCATTCGGTCCGCTGGGTCTCCACCGGCCGCTTGGTCTTGAGGGTTTCCGTGAGCGCGTGGAGGAACGCGCCGTTCCCCTCTCCCGGCACGTAGCGCCTGCCGATGGATTCGGCGGCGAGGCTGAAGAAGTATTTCCCGGACTCGTTGTAGGCCACCACGTTCATGTCCAGATCCACGGTGAGGATGGCATCGTCCACGCTCTGGAAGATGGCCTCCAGGTTGGTCCGGTATTTCTCCCGCTCCTCCATGAGGTCCTTGTGTTCGAGGGCCATGCGGGCCACCCGCAGCAGGGCGTCGCGCTTGACCGGCTTGGGGAGATAGTCGAAGGCCCCGAGCCGGACGGCGTCGGACGCCGTCTCCACGTTGGGATAGCCGGTGATCATCACTACGGGGATGGAGGGCTGGCGCTCCTTGACTTCGCGCAGGACATCGATGCCGTTATCGTTGCCCAGGATGATGTCGGTGAAAACAAGGTCATAGTCAGCGGATTCGACCTTGCCGATCGCCTCCGCGAAATCGGCCGCCGTATCGACGGCGTAGCCCTCGGCCGCGAGGAAGTGCTCGAACGTGAACCGCAGCGTGTCCTCATCCTCTACTATCAGAACCCTTCTGGCCATACTCGTCCTCCCAGGTCATTACGGGCAAATCAATCATTACACGGGTGAACTCTCCCTCGACGCTTTCAACCTTCAGTCGCCCTCCATGGTCCGAGATCAGGCCGTGACTGATGCTCAGCCCCAGACCCGTGCCTTCAGCGGCAGGCTTGGTCGTGAAGAAGGGGTCGATGACCCTCCCGATCACATCGCGCGGGATGCCGGTGCCGTTGTCCCTGAACTCGATCCGGACAAAGACGCCGTCATCTCCGATAATCTTTTCTCCCTTGATATCCAGGCGCTTGCCCCCTCCCGCGCCGGCGGAGAACTTCTTGTCCAGGGCGTAGCGCGCGTTGCTGATGAGGTTGAGGAACACCTGCTCGATCTGGTGCGGGTGCACCAGCAGCGCCGGCAGGTCCGACGGCAGATCCACGTGGAGCTGGACCCCGTCACGCTTCAGCTGGACCCTGGTCAGTTCGAGGGTGTCGTTGAGGATGTCGGGCACATAGGCGGGGACCCGCTCCCTTCCCTCGTAGCGGGCAAAGGAGAGCAGGCTCCGGACGATGACCGCCACCCGCTCCCCCTCCTTGATGATCCTGCTCGCAACCCCCCGTTCCGGCTCGCTGAGGCACGGCTCCGCCGCCAGGATCTGGGCACAGTTGATGATGCCGTTGATGGGGTTGTTGATCTCGTGGGCCACGCCGGCCGCCACCTCGCCCAGGGACGCCAGGTGCCAGGTCTGCATGGCGTCCTTCTGGATCGTCTCCTTTTCGATCTCCTTGAGCCGCAGCCGCTCCAGCAGGCCGTTGATCGCCTCGGCGGTTTCGCGGATTTCGTCGTTGGAGTCGATCCGGACCATGGCCAGGTCGCCGTTTGACGCCCCCAGCTGCCTGATCTGGCGGGTGAGGGAGAGCAGCGGCGAGATGAGATGGCTCATGGTCATCCACATGAGCAGGGCGGCAAAGACGCCGCCGCAGCCCATGATCCACCAGGAGAGCCGGACCAGGCGCTGCACGGGCGCGTAGGCCTCTTCCACCGGATAGGAAGCGGCCAGGATCCAGTCGATGCTGCCCAGCTTCTTCATGGTTGAGAGGGTCCGGCTGCCGTCCCGCTGTCCGAGCTCGCCCTGGACATTGGCGCCGCGTCTCGCCTGGGCGATGCGCGCCGTCATACCCTCGGCCTGTTTGTCCGCGGGGCTGAAAATCCGCTCACGCACCGGATGCATGATAACCACCCCTTCGTGGTCGTAGAGGCTGAAGTATCCCAGCGAGCCGATCCGGGCGGTGGAGAGATCGCCCAGGAGGTTATCCTTATAGAGATCGGTGCTGCCGGCCAGGATGGCGATCAGCTTGCCCCCGGCGCCGAACACCGGTGCGGTGAACATTACAACGGGATGGTGCAGGGTCCGGGGGACATAGGGGGCGGAAATGACCGGCTTGCCGGTGGCGAGGGTATCCTTGACGTATTCCCTGAACGAATAGTCACGGCCGACGCGGCTCGGCTTCCAGGCGGTCTCGGCGATCAACTGGCCCCCGGGGTTCAGCAGGAAGGTGCCGCTGTCGAAATACATGCTGAGGAACGAGCGTTCGTAGAGGAAACGCTCCGCTGCCCGCGGGTCGCGGACGACCTGTTCGGGGATGCTCAGGGCCACGGATACAAGCATCCTCTGGGCGGAGGATATCTTGAAATCCAGCTCCGACGCGGTCCGGCTCACCAGAATGACCTGCTGGTTCTGGATCGACTCCTGTAACCGGTCCTTGAAGTAACCGATGACGAAATAGGAGGTGGCCGGTGCAACGCCGAAAAAGACCAGCAGCACAATCGTGACGATTTTTGCTTTCAGGCTGATTTTGCGCATGGACAAAGCGGGACTCGAAATAACATTACATTTTAAATACAATATATGCAATTTATAACAATACAGTTATGTGTGTCACACCCCAAATGATGATAATCAGCTAACAACCAGTTGCGCCGTGCAGATCCCCGTGGTTAACAAACAATATCCATGCCAGTCGGCGACAAATTAACTGAAACAAATTCTACAAGCCTCCTTTCCGGGCCGCCACCGAAATGGCACTCAACTTGAAAGCCGTGAACAACTGCCCAGCTCAGCACACACGAGGTCACACCACCATGGACACTTCCCGCTCCCCTGCCGCGGGCACCCACCCCCTGCTGCCGCCCCTCATCCTGGCGGCGGTCGCCCTGGGGGTCTATCTCGTTACCCTGGCCAACGGTTTTGTCTGGGACGACGGCTACATCATCGTGGAAAACCCGGCCACCCGCAGTTTCACCAGCCTGCGCGACATCCTCCTGTCGCCCGATATCGTGAAACCCTACTACCGGCCCCTCAACCGGGCATCCTACCTGCTGGACTTCCGGCTGTTCGGCATGAATCCGGCGGGATTCCACGCGGTTAACATGGTGCTCCACGCGCTGAACGTCCTGCTCGTCTACCAGCTGGGGAGGCGCCTGTTCAGTGCCGGACCGGCCGCGCTGACGGCCGCGCTGCTCTTCGCGGTGCACCCGATCAACGTGGAGACGGTTGCTTTCATCTCGGCGCGCAACAACCTCATCGCTCTCTTTTTTGCCCTGTCCTGCTTCCTGGCGTTCCTGCGGGGACGGGACACCGGCGGCTGGCCGTGGCACCCGGCCGGCGCGCTACTGCTGTTCCTGGGCCTCATGAGCAAGGAAACGGCCCTCATGGTGATCGTCCCCGTTGCCCTCTACGCCATCCGGCCATTTCACGGCGCCGACGGCAAGAAGACGGACCTGCTCCGGCGGGCGGCGGTGCTTCTCCCCTATATTATCGCCATTGTCGTGTATCTCCTGATACGGTCCGCGGCGCTCGAAGGGGTGCTCGGCACCGGCATGGCCGCGGCGGAGCTTCCCCAGCGCCTGGTCCGCAATCTGTATATCATTCCGCGCTACCTGGCCCTGTTCCTCTTCCCGGCGGGGCTCACCATCTTTCATGAGGTGCCGCCGGGCTGGGCGTCGGCCCCCTGGCTCGTGCCGGCATGGCTCGTCATCGCGGCCGGCCTGTGGCTGCTCCTGCGCCGGGGCGGCCCGGCCGCCCGCTTCGGCCTGCTCTGGCTGGGGGTCAACTTCCTGCCGGTCGCCAACATCGTGCCCATCCCCAGCTACCCCATGGCCGAACGGTTCATGTATCTGCCCGCCGCCGGGTTCTGCCTGGTTGCGGGGGCCGTGCTGGGGGGGCCGCTGTTCGACCGGTGGGGGGTGCGGGTGGGCTGGGGGGTGGTGGGGAGCATCACGCTGCTCCTGGCCCTGGTGGCCGTTGAGCGGAACCGCGACTGGCGCGACGACGTCAGCCTGTTCGCCAGCGTGGTCGAGACCGACCCCCGCTCCGCCGAGGGGTATTTCAATCTGGGCTCGGCCCTGATCGAGCGGGGGGACACGGCGGGCGCCCGCGCGGCATGGGAGCGCGCCGTCGGGATCGACCCGCGCCACTCCGGGGCCCTGGCCCAGTTGGGGACCCTGGCGGCGCGGCAGGGGGACCTGGCGGGCGCCAAGGCCCGCTATCTGGCGGCGGTCGAGGCCAATCCCGCCAATGTCATGGCCCGCTACAACCTGGGCCGCATCTATGAAATGCAGGGAGAGCCGGCCCGGGCCGCGGAGCAGTACGAGCTCTTCCTGCGTTACGTGCCGGTGGAGTACGGCGAGTACGTGCCCGAGGTGCAGGCGCGGCTCGCGAAGCTCCGCGGCACGGCGGGGGCTGCCCCTGCGCCCTGACCGGAACACCGCATTCCCCGACACCCCAACCTTCCGTCTCCGGCCGCTGCCGGCGCGGAAGCGGCACGACCGGCCATTTCGCCGCCGGCGGCCCCGACCCGGTGCCTACATGCTCAATTCACGCAGGATAGTTGTCGTGCTTCCGGCCTACAACGCCGAGAAGACGCTGGAAATGACCTACGCCGAGATTCCCTTCGAGCACGTTGACCACGTGCTGCTGGTGGACGACGCCAGCCGCGACCGGACCGCCCAGGTGGCCGAGCGGCTCGGGATCAGGACCATCGTCCACGACCGGAACAAGGGATACGGCGCCAACCAGAAGACCTGTTACCGGGCCGCCCTGGACCTGGGCGCGGACATCGTGATCATGGTCCACCCGGATTACCAGTACACCCCGAAGCTGATCACCGCCATGGCCGCCATGATCGCCTACGGCGAATTCGACGCGGTCCTGGGCTCGCGGATCCTGGGCATCGGCGCCCTGAAGGGGGGCATGCCGCTCTACAAGTACGTGGCCAACCGGGTGCTGACCCTGGTGGAGAACCTGCTGCTGAGCCACAAGCTGTCCGAGTACCATACCGGCTACCGGGCTTTTTCCCGCCAGGTGCTGGAGCAGCTCCCCCTGGATGCCAACGGCGACGACTTCGTCTTCGACAACCAGATGCTGGCCCAGATCATCTGGCACGGCTACCGGATCGGCGAGCTGAGCTGCCCGACCAAGTACTTCGAGGATGCCTCGTCCATCAATTTCCGGCGGAGCGTCATCTACGGCCTCGGGGTCCTGGGCACGGCCCTGGAGTTCAGGCTGGCGCGGATGGGCCTGATCAGGTCCGAGCGATTCACCCCCCGCAACGATCAGGCGGCGGCGCAATGACCCGCCTTTCCGCGTGCCGGGCCTGCGGCGGGCCGCTGGCCCCCTGGCTGGAGGGGGTTGCCGATCCCCAGACCGGCGAACGGTTTCACCTCACCAGGTGCGGCAGGTGCGGCCTGGGACACACGGAGCCGCACCCCGCCGACATGGCACCCTACTACGGGGCAGCCTATCACGGGGGCCGGCACGGCGTGACCGCCGCCTGGTGCGCCCGGCGCCGCATCCGGTGGGTAACCGCCGCCTGCGGGGGCGACGGCGCGGGCAGGCGCCTGCTGGATGTGGGGTGCGGGGACGGGACGTTTCTCCTGGAGGCGGGACAGCGGGGCTGGCGGACGGTGGGGACCGAGCTGAACCCGGCCGCGGCCCGGGAGGCGGGGCTCGACGTGCGCGGCAGCGTGGATGCCGCCGACGACGGCATCCCCTACGACTGCATCACCCTCTGGCACAGCCTGGAGCACATGACGGACCCCGGGAGGCTCCTGACGCGGCTCGCCGCCATGCTCGGCCCCGGCGGGGTGCTGGTGGTGGCCGTGCCGGATGCCGGCGGGCTTCAATGCGGGTTTTTCGGCCGCCACTGGCTGCACCTGGACGTGCCGAGACATCTCTACCATTTCAACCACGGGTCCCTGGGGCGGCTCCTGGCCGCTGACGGATGCGCGGTCGTCCGAACCATGCACCACGAGTTCGAGTATGACCTGATGGGGTGGCTCCAGAGCGCCCTCAACGCGCTGCTGCCGGTGCCCAACATCCTCTTTGCCGCCCTGACCGGCCGGCGCCGCCGCGGCGAGCACGGCGCTCTCACCCTGATCAGCCTCCTGCTGGCGGTACTCTTCGCGCCAGCCGCGACGCTGCTGGTGATCGGGGAAACGCTCCTGGGACGGGGCGGCACCCTGGTGATGGTCGCACAAAAAACGCCGCGCACGTGAGGGTGCGCGGCACTGTGTCCGATCGTCGCGACAGGGGGGAGGGCCGGTTCATTCCCTCGGCGCGATCGGCAACAGGGGCACCGTGCGGCCGGCGATATACCTCTCGAACTCCTCCGGCGGCAGCGGGCGGGAAAAGTAAAAGCCCTGGATTTCCTCGCAGTTCCCCTCCATCAGCAGCTTCATCTGCTCGGCGGTCTCGACCCCCTCGGCAACCACCTTCATGTGCATGTGGTGGGCTATGCCGATGATGGTGGCGACGATTGCCGCATCTTCCCGCCGCTTCACCATATCGTCGATGAACGACTTGTCGATCTTGAGGACATCCACCGGGAAACGCTTCAGGTAGTTGAGCGACGAGTAGCCGGTGCCGAAGTCGTCGATGCTGATGGTGATACCCCGCTCCCGGAGCCGGTTCATGATCTTGACCGTTTCGTCCACGTTGTGGGTCAGGGCGGTCTCGGTCAGTTCCAGCTCCACGAAGTGGGGGGAGAGCCCGCTCTGCTCGATGATCCGCACCACCCGGTCCACGAAGTCGTGGCGCACGAACTGGCGGGCGGAGATGTTGACCGACACCCGGAGGGAATCGTGGCCCATCCGGTGCCATTCCAGCGCCTGGCAGCAGGCGGTGGCCAGGACCCAGTCCCCGATTTCCACGATGAGCCCCGAATCCTCGGCGATGGGGATGAAGTCGGCGGGCGAGATCAACCCCATGTCCGGGCTGTTCCAGCGGACCAGCGCCTCCATGCCGACCACGGCGCCGGTGCCCGGTTCCAGGCGGGGCTGGTAGTGCAGGAGCATCTCCCCCTTCTCCAGGGCACGGCGCAGCCCCGTTTCAATGGTGAGGCGGGCGTTGACCTTCTGGTTCATCTCCTCGGCAAAGAACTGGAAGCTGTTCCGGCCGCTTTCCTTGATGTGGTACATGGCCGTATCGGCCTTCTTGATGAGTGCTTCCATGGTGTCGCCGTCGTCGGGGAACAGGGAGATGCCCATGCTGGCGGTAATGAATATCTCCCGCCCGCCCAGGAAAAACGGCATGGCGAGGAGGTTGCGGAAGCTCTCGGCCACGGTGACCGCATCATCCATCCGCGTCAGGTTGGTCAGGACGATGACGAATTCATCCCCTCCCAGCCGGGCAAAGGTGTCGCAGTTGCGCACGAAGGATCGGATGCGGGCCGCCACGCTGCGCAGGAGCTGGTCCCCTGCCGTGTGCCCCAGGGTGTCGTTGACCACCTTGAAGTTGTCCAGGTCGAACATGAGGAGCGCCACCATCTGCCCCCGACGGCGGGCGCCCGCGACGGCCTGATTGAGGCGGTCCTCCAGAAGCGAGCGGTTGGGGAGCCCGGTGAGGGTGTCGTGGGTTGCCTGGTGCAGGAGCTCCTCCTGGAACCGGCGGCGATCGGTGATGTCGTGGAACATGAGACAAAGGGCCTGATCGTCCCCGTGGGGGACCTGGGTGGCCATGGCCTCGACAACGAGCTCGGCGCCGTCCCGGTGACACAGGCTCAGCTCCCGCGTTTCCCGGAGGCAACGCTCCAGTTCGCTATCTACTTCCTGGACGGGACCGCTCAGGAGCGCGTGGATGTCAGCCCCGGTCAGTTCGTTTCGCGAGAAGCCGAGCAGGACGCAGGTGGCCGGATTGGCGTCGATGATCGTCCCCGCCCCCGGCTCCAGCAACAGGATCGCCTGGTTGGTCCGCTCCACCACCAGCCGGTTCCGCTCCTCGGAGCGCCGGCCCTGCTGCAGCGACTCCAGCAGCCTGCGCCAGAACAGGTTGATGATAAACGCGAAGCAGACCCCCACCACCGCGAACCAGGTCAGGAAGTAGGTGACGGCCTTTTTCCCCTCCTGGTAGATGCTGCGGGGCGCGTCGACCCTCAGAAGCAGGGCGGGTTTGCCATAGATGTCGGGAATGGCGGCATAGCCGGCGATCATTTTGCTGTCGGCGCGGCGCAGAACGACCGGCGCCCCCTGTGCCAGTTCGCCCCGGACCGCCGCGAAATCAGGGGGAAGCGTAGCATCGTCTGCGGTGTGTATCTCCAGGGGAATATGGATTGTCTCCGAGAGCCGCATCACCTCTTCTTTGTCGAGCAGGCGGCCGAGCACGAGGACACCCCGCACCGGACCGGCATACTTGCTCGTGAGCACGGGTCGGGCCGCAACCAGGAACGGGCCCTCGGGCAGGGTCACGATGCCCGAGACGTGCTGGTCCGGGGTGGTGAGGGACACGAGCTTCGCCCCGGGCTTCAGGTGCTCCTCCAGGCCGGCGGGAAGCGGTTCGTACTTTCCGGAGGCTCTGTCGAACCCCCGGCCGTAGACCACATCCGCCCTGGAATTGAGATACACCAGGGCATTCAGCCGGAGCTTGGGATATATTTCAATGGTGAGATTCGAGGCGATGAAGTCGCTGTTGCGGTCCCGGACAAACTGGTAGGCGTCGTCCCATCCCGAATAGTCGGTGCAGATCGTCGAGAGCTTGTCCAGCTCGTCGGCGATGATGCTGGTGGCCCGCTCCACGTTCTTGCACATGTCCCGGGACTCCACCTCGGTGAAACTGTCGACCAGAATGTGGCGTACGCCGAAAAAGAGAACGAGGAGAATCGCCAGGAGCAGACCGGTGATACCCAGCAGGATTTTCGCGGGGCGGCTGTACTGTGTGAAGAACGCAACCATATACCATTTTTCGGATGAACATAGAGAGTTCTTGAGGAAAAATAATCGCTATGTCTCAACTTACGGCAGGGTCGGCGGCGAGCCCCGCCGGGAGCGGAACCGCGCCACCGCCCCCGGCACCCTGTTGCGGCACCGGTTCACCGGCAGTGCCCCATGGGCTCGCTGTCGATCTCGTGCACCCGGCCGTTGCGGATGTGGACCTTGGCGCAGCTGCCGACATCCAGGCGCCCCTCGGACTGGTCGAATTCCGTGCGGGAGTCGGTGGCAACGGTGCGACCGCCGATCACCCAGGTGCCGTGCAGCCCTTGTTCCGGCCGTTCCTGGACGATGCCGTAGAATTCCGTCCGATTGTCGTCGCGGCCGCCGCGCTTGGCCAGGGCAGCGTCCGGTCCGAAGCCGAGCACCACGGCAATCATGACGGCAAGTGTGCTCCTGGCCGTGGTACCCGCTAGTGTGTGTGCGATTGACTGGCGCATGCAACACCTCCCCCTATCGTTATCCGGCCTTCCGTGAAGTCCCTGGAAGTAGTATAGACCGAATGGAGCCGCTGGCGAGGGACACTATTCTTTTTCCGGATCGCACCCATTGCCCTGTCCGGATTTTCCCCGGCAGTGTGCCGTGAAACGGCCCTTGACGGCCATCCCCTTGACAGACCACCGGCTCTCACTATACTTCATGAGATGTAATTTACCAAACGGAGGTACGCCATGATTTCAAAAGCTATCAGTGCCCAATGCCGCCACCTGCATCGGGCCGCCGTTCTTGTGGCAGTGATGTCCGCCCTTGCCGCAACCGGCTGTTCGAAGAAGGAGGCACCGCAGGCACCCGCGCCGTCCGCCGGGACGCCGCAGGCAGGGGCGCCGGCCGCCATGCCCGAGGGGATGAGCGGCCAGCAGCAAACCGCTATGGGACGGGCCATCTTCAACAAGCGGTGCGCCAGCTGCCACGGCACGGACGGCAACGGCGCGGGGAGCCGCAGCGGACCGGCACTCGACCAGGCCCAGTTCAAGTACGGCAGAACCCCCGAGGCAATCCGGGAAAGCATCGTCAAGGGACGCCCCAACGGCATGCCTGCCTTTGGAGCCTCCTTCCAGGAAATTGAAATCGACACCCTGGTCGGCTACGTGATGGGTCTCACCAAGCAGTAAATTACGTCACCCATTCGTCACGTTCCCGCCCCGAAGACACCCCCTGCCCTGACGGGAGGGCACGGGGGCCTCTCGGAGAAAACACCCCGCACGAAAGCGGGATCCAGGGGTGCTGGAAATCGGATCAATGGCATCTCAACTCAATCCAGGTGTCCCGGTGACAACAGCACAAAGTGGTGTCTTTTCAGGTGTGGAGCTCCCTTCACGGCTGAACCAAAATGCTACAACATGTGCAATCGTCATTATTTTGCACTCCGAACGCTTTTGTTTTTGACACAGAGTTTCCAATCTGATACAAAAGTGTATCAATTAACCAGAGCAGTAAGCTGGCGATAGCGATACTACTAAACCATCCGCGAGGATGGGGCGGAAAGCCCACAGGGTCTCACGAAGACAGCCGGGTTGCCGAACTATCACACCACGATAGGGCGGCGGCCCGGCTTTTTTTGTGCCGTGGCCGCGCCGGCCGGTGACGGAAGGGAGGTGACCACTAACCGATAGAGACCGGCCATGATCTACACACGACACGGATTCAGGCATCCTATTCAGGGAGGAAACTATGGCTAAAAGAATTCAGACCGTTACGAGAGGGCACATTACAGCCGCAGCGGCCCTGGTCACCGGCGTGCTGGCGGCATTCACCGCGGACGCCAATACGGGCCGGACCGCCGACGGTTCGGTACCACGCACCCCGGCCATCATAGCCACACCCGGCGAACGGACAATTCAGGCCGACCCCGCCTACCCGCTCCCCCAACCGGCAGAGCGAAAATCACGGACTGAAGCGCGCCGTTCAGGCCCCATTGACGGAGCTACGCTCTACTATACCGGCAACTGCGCCGGTTGCCACGGCACCATGGCGAACATGAAGGGAACCACGGCGGAAATGATCCGCTTCGCCATCGACAACAACGTGGGCGGCATGGGCTTTCACGTGAACCTTACCCCGGAAGAACTCCACTCCATTGCCGACGCCCTCAAATAACCGCGAAAAGGAAGGGGCCACCGCTTCCGGTGGCCCCTTCCCCACATCCCTTCAGACATGTACCCGAAAAACAACGCTCTCACCAACGTCCCGTCGTAAGTCCTGCCAATTGAAAAGGGCCACCGACTCTGGTGACCCTTTTACAGATCACATTCTCCGCTATCGATCCAATCTTCCATGAAAGTAATTGCGAGGCAGTGCGGCTGCCGGCGCTGCGACGCACGCTTCCGGCAACGTGAGGCAGCCGTGACGCCACAGCGATCGAACCGACCATAATTACCACCTGGAACGTACCAATCGGGACACTACCTTGCTACCGGCAGCCCCGCCTCCTTCCACTCGACGAACAGCGACTGGAATATTGAGGGATAGGCGAGGCCGATCAGCTTCTTGTAGGCCATGTAGCTCCGGCTGCCCGTATTGCAGTAGACAATGATCTTCTTTTCCTTGGGCAGTTGGTCGGACCGTGCCGCAAGCTGCTCGGCCGGGATATTGATGGCCGTGGGGATGTGCCCCTCCTCGAACTCCATATCATCCCTCACGTCGATCAGGACATAGTCCTGGCTGCCGGAGCGGATCATCCGGTCCAGCTCGGCTGCCGGGACTATGGTCGTCTCGATCTTCCTGCCGTAGCCCGCCCCCTTGACGATGGGGAGACCCCGCTCTTCCCAGACCGGCATCCCTTCGTTATAAACGGCAATGGCGGTGTAGCCCAGGGGTTCCACCTTTTTGGCCACCCGCTTGCTTTTGCCGCACTTGATACCGTTGCAGTAGAGAACGATGAGTTTCGCCTTGTCGGCCGGGAGTTGCGCCGAAGCGCTGTCGAAGGTCTTCTCCGGCACGTTGACCGCTCCGACGATGTGCGCTTCCGCATACTCTTCGGGGGTCCGGGCATCGATCAGCAGGAAATCCCGCTTCTCGTCGATCATGGCCTTCAGGTGGTCCGTGGTCACGACCGGGTAATCCCCGGCGGCCCAGCCGGCACCGCCGGCCAGGATGCCGAGGGCCAGGACGGCGCATGCCAGCGCACGCTGCACAATTTGTTTCATGGTTCTTCCTCCTTTGGGTGACAGGCTCGGGCAGGAACGCCCGGATTTCATACCCCCTGCGGGGGCGGCACAACATCAGACGGATCGCTTCGGCCGGACCGGGTGCCGCGGCGAATCAGCGGTGCAGCCTTTTCCACTCTTCCATGCCCCCCTCGTAATTGCGGGCAGGACCCAGGCCGGCCAGCTCGTGCACCATCAGGGCGTACGCCGACCGGATTCCCCCGGCACAGTAATAGACAACGGGCCGGTCCGCATCGACCCCGTTCCTGGCCAGAAGCCTGCGCACCTCGGCCGGAGCCAGGGGGCGGCGCTCCTTGCCCGTAAAGAACTTGTTCCAGGGGATGTGCACCGAGCCTGGGATACGTCCGGCGAGCCGCTCGAAAAAGGAGCGGGTATCGATGATCGCGACCGTGCCGAGCGAACGCTCCAGTTCGGCGGTGGTAATATCTTCCTCGGGCCGGACGGCAGAGCGGTACGTCAGGGTGCCGCCGCTGTACCGTTCATGGCCTCGCGTGAGGGGAAGTCCCGCGGCGGTCCAGGCCTGGATGCCGCCGTTGAGCATCCGCACGGGGCCCTTATGCCCGAGCCGGACCAGGACCCAGGCGGCCCAGCCCTCCCCTCCCCAGCTCTTGTCCGCATCCCCGTACACCACCACGGGAGTCCGCTCGTCGATCCCCATGGATCCCAGGGCCCGGGCGAGGTCGCGGGGCGGCCAGAGCTTGTAGGGAACCCCATTGTCGTCCGTTCTGGTGTAGTTCTCCCACGAAAAGGAACGGGCCCCGGGGATGTGACCCGCCTGCCAGTCGGAGCGCGGCCGGCCGTCGAGCACGACCCAGGTTCCGGCGGCGCGCGCCAGGGTCTGGGGCTCCATCAGCCCGAAATCGCGGGCTGATGCTCCGGAAACGGCAAGCATCACCGCAAGGACAGCCGCCGCCAGCATCAGGAGGACGAGTGCGGCGCGTCTCCCGCCGGCGGCGCCGCGGAAGGTCCGCTCCCGCGACGAGGCCACCGGGAGGCTGCGGCGCAGCCGTCTCTTCAGCAGCAACCGGTTCAGGTAGGTCCGGGGGCCGCTGGCCACCTTGACCCTGCCCGCCAGGGCGGCCTCCGGTTCGAAAAGCAGGTCCGCCACGTGGCTGGTGGGCGTGTGCGGACCGAGATACGAGGCGCAGCCGGCACAGTAGGTGATCGTCGTGCTGCCGCCGGCCTCTGCCGCGCGCAGGGAGGTCCACGCCCCGGCCAGGCGGGGCGCGGTGCAGCGGACCGCTCCCCCCTCGCCGCAGCAGAGGGTCCGGACGCCGTGGTGGGGCATCTCCCGAACACTGAGCCCGGCTGCGCCCAGCAGTGTTCTCACAGCCGCGTGCACGCCGGCGCTATCGCGCGAGATGCAGGGATCGTGAACGGTCACAGCGCCCTCGGCCTGCCTGACGCTGACGCCCGCCCGCGCCAGCACCTCGTAAACGGTGACCACCTCCAGCTCCGGGGCATAGCGGGAGAACACCTCATGGCAGTTGGGACAGGCCACCTGGACGGTCTTCACTCCCTGCGCCAGCAGGTAGGCCTTCATTTCGCCGAACATGGCCGTAAAGTGCCCGGACCGCCCCAGGTCGTGGGATGGCTTGGTGCAACAGTCGAGAACCATGCCGAGGGATGGTTCGCTGCCGCGCAGCAGGTCGAAGAGCTTCAGCGTTGTCCGGGGGCGGGTCCCCGGCAGCGCGCAGCCGGGGAAAAAGATCGTACGGCACCCGTCGGGGAGCCCGTACCAGGTGAAAAGCCTCGATGTCCCGGCCCGTTCGTAGGACAGGAGCCCCCGGTAGGAAGACAGCTGCAGCGTACCGGCATCGGCCGTGGCGCGCCGCATGGCAAGGAACAGGGCGGCAGGATCGACCCCTTCGGGGCAGACCGCGCGGCAGAGGCCGCACAGGCTGCACCCGAAGGGGAGATGGGACTGGTCCTGCCGCCGGGGGTCAAAGGATGCTGCCAGCGCCTTTGGCGTGCCGTGCTCCCGCAGGAAGGCGCATTCGGTTACGCAGATGCCGCAGGCGGTGCAACGCGTTGCCACGTCACCGGCGGACCAGGGGAAATGACTCATTTGCCCGATTCGCAGAGCTGGGGATGGGGCCACCCCTCCATCCCCTTTTCAAGGATGAAGAGCCGCTTCTCGTCCACGCCGCGGGACTTCAGGTAGTCATAGGTGTTCTTGGCGCCGCCGCCGCCCCGGGGGCAGACGATAACCACTTCATCGGCGGAGGCGTTGATCCGCTCGAGGGTCTTGTCGAGCCGCTGCTTTTCCTCGTCGCTCTTGACGGGATAGGCGTTGGTTTCGAGGGAGCCCTTGAAATGCCGCTTCTGGAACGACTCGGGGGTCTGGATGTCGACGATGACCATGGACTTGCCGCCTTCGACCCACTGCTTGAACGTGTCCTGATTCACATACCGGTAATCGGCCGCCAGCACCGCCACCGCGAAGGCCACCACCATCATTGCTGCCAGCACTACTGCTTTTTTCATGCATGTCTCCTTTTTTACGTGCCCGCGGCCGCGCCGCGGCATCACACAATCAAAACCCATTACAGGCGAATGACCGAACCGGCCGTGAGCATCGCCTCGGCCGTGGTGAACATGTTGGTTACCGTTCCGGCCGCGAGCTTCTCCTTGCAGTGGAAGAAGTCGAGGCAGACGCCGCAGGAAAGGACCTCCACCCCCCGGTTGCCCAGGTGCTCCAGCGCCTGTAGCACCTCCGACCCTTCGGTGGTGAGGAGCACGCCCGAGTTGAGGAACATCATCCGGTCCGGGAGACTTTCCTGGTCGAGCAGCGTAATGATGAAGTTCTTCATCAGGAGCCGGCCGAGCTCCTCGGGGCCGTCGCCCAGGCGGTCAGAGGTGATGAGCATGACCGTCCGTCCCTGCCGCGCGGGGTTCTCCGCCGGGGCCGAAGGGGCGCCCTCCCCGCTGCCGATGGTGATGGCAAAGCCGCCGTCCGCCTCCTCGACAGCCACCCTGAATCCCCGGTTGGCGGCGAAGCGGGCCACGTTCTCGCGGGGCGCCCCCGCATCGACGAGCACCCGCACGGTCTCTCCGCCTGCCTCCTCCAGTGCCCGCTTGGTGGTCACCACCGGAGCCGGGCACGCCATATTCCTGCAATCGATCGTTTTCATGCGAGCTGTAACCTTCCTACATCCAGAGGACCCAGGAGTCCTGGATGTTCTTCATGAGCCAGTCGCCGGCGGCCTTTTCCACGAAATCGAACTTGTCGCCTCCCACGGCGCCGGCATATTCGGCGCACGGCGGGCAGACGCCGAACCAGGCCCCCTTGTCCTTGAGCTTTTTCATGATGCTTTCGGCATTGCCGAACTTCTTGAAGATGGGGGATTCGATCCGCCCGGCCTTGTTGCTGTTGGCCAGTTCGGCCCCTTCCAGGGTCATCCAGACGTGGAGCTTGCCCCAGCCCTTGTCGGCAACCACCTGGGCCATGAGCAGGGCAAAGACGGCACGGTTCGGGTCATTGCCGCCATTGGTGATGACGATGACGTACTTGCCCTTGCCTTCCGGGTCCCCCGCAAATGCCTGGCCCCCCATGAGCCCGGCAAGACCGGCCGCGCCGAGCCCCATGCCGATGGTCCTGAGGAAGTCGCCCCGCGAAACCGCTTCCATTGCCGAAGATTCCGGGCACTCCGTTTCTTCACTTTTCATGAGAATCCCTCCGTGTTAAATTCATAATATAAAACTGTGCAAATTATCGACTAATTGACAGAATCAGGTCAAATTGATAATTTTCATATATCAAATAAGACCAATCGAGAAAGGCGATACCACGCCATGAATCTGAAGCAGCTCGAAGTATTCCTTGCCGTCGCCGAGAGCGGCAGTTTCTCCCGCGGCGCCGAAGCCACCTTCCTTACCCAATCCACCGTGAGCCAGCACATTGCCGCCCTGGAGAGCGAGGTGGGCGTGCGGCTCCTGGACCGGACGAGCCGCGGGGCGCTCCTCACCGAGGGGGGGAAAATCCTGCTGGAGCACGCCCGGAAAGTGGTGGCGGGCAGCCGCGAGATCAGCAAAGTCATGCGGCGGTTCCGGGGACTTGAGGAGGCTGAGCTGCGCATCGGCGGCAGCACCATTCCGGCCGACTACATGATTCCCGCCATGCTCGCCTCGTTCCTGGGCCGGCACCCCGGCATCCGGGTGACGCTGCTCCAGGGGGACAGCCGCGACATCCTGGAACGGATCGAGCGGGAGGACGCGGAGGTGGGCATCATCGGCAGCCGTTTCGACGAGGAGGGGTTCACCTTCACCCCCCTCGGACGGGACGAGATACGACTCATCGCCGCCCCGGACCATCCTCTGGCAGGGACCGGAGCCGTTCCTCTCGCCGAACTGGCGAACCACGGCTTCGTCTTCCGCGAGCTGGGTTCGGGCACGGCCAAGAGCGTTGCCGAGGCGCTGGCGGAGGCGGGCCTGCCCGCCGAGAAGCTCCACGTCCGCGCCTGTCTGGGAAGCAACGAGGCGGTCAAGCAGGCCGTTGCGGCGGGACTCGGCCTGTCGTTCGTGTCGGAGCTGTCGGTGCGCAAGGAGCTCGCCCGGGGCGAACTGGTCGAACTGCCGGTGGAGGGGCTGACCATTGACCGGACCTTTTATCTCGTCGCCCGTACCGGCCGGGAACTCTCCCCCCCGGCAGTGGCCTTCATCGGCGAACTGACCGGAACCCGGCTCGCCTGACCCGCGGGTCGGCGCTCCCTCCAATCGCGTACCATGGAAAAGATTCTCATCATAGACGACGAGGCGTTCATCCGCGAAAACGTGGAGCGGATCCTCACCGACGACGGCTATCAGGTTCTTTGCGCCGCCTCCGGTACGGAGGCCCGTGAGATCGTTGCCGACGAGGACGTGGACCTGGTCCTGCTGGACCTGAACCTGGGCACCGAGGACGGCATCGAGGTCCTCAAGGAGTTGAAGCTCCTGGACCCTGAACTCCTCGTCATCATCATAACCGGCTTCGGCTCGGTGGAGAGCGCCGTGGACGCCCTGAAGCTGGGCGCGTTCCACTACATGAAGAAACCCTTCAAGGCGGACGCCCTGCGGGTCATCGTGAAGCTCGCGCTCCAGACCCAGACCCTGCGGCGCGAGGTCCGCAACCTCCGCAAGGGGGATCTGACCCTGTTCGAAAACGTCCCCTTGGTGGGGGCCGGCGAGGGGCTGAAGGAGATCATCCGCCAGGTCAAGGAGGTGGCCCGCTTCCCCCTCTCCACGGTCCTCATCACCGGCGAGTCGGGCACCGGCAAGGAACTGGTGGCGCGCACCATCCACCACCTCTCGGACCGGCGCGAAGCCCCCTTCGTCGCCATCAACTGCGCGTCCATGCCGGTTTCACTGCTGGAAAGCGAACTCTTCGGCCACGAGAAGGGGGCGTTCACCGACGCCCGCCAGCGCAAGCCGGGTCTCTTTGAAGAAGCCCAAAAGGGGACCATCTTTCTGGACGAGATCGGCGAGATGGATGTCTCGATCCAGGCCAAGCTGCTGCGGGTGCTGGAAGACCGGAAGATCAGGCGGGTCGGCGGAACGCGGAACATCGACATCGACGTGCGGGTGATCGCGGCCACCAATCGCAACCTGCGCGACGCCATCCGCGAAGGGAACTTCAGGGAAGACCTCTACTACCGTCTCAACGTTTTTCCCATCCACATCCCGCCGCTGCGGGAGCGGAAAGAGGATATCCCGGTCCTGGCGAAATTCTACCTGGACCGTTACGGCCGCACCTTCAACCGCAGCTTCCAGATCATCTCGCCCGAGGCCCTGCGACTGCTGGAAACGCACCCCTGGCCCGGCAACATCCGCGAGATGAAAAACGTCATCGAGCGGATCTGCATCATGCACGACGGCCCGGAACTGACCCCGAACCACCTGCCGCCCGAAATCAAGCAGGCCGAGGGGATCGTTGCCCCGCCGGCCTCGGATGTGACCGCGGATCTGGCCCAGGGGCTCGAAGCGGCCACCGACCGCTACGAAAAGCAGCTCATCGCTGCGGCCCTGGCCATGACCGGCAACAACGTGCTGCAGGCGGCCCAGATTCTCAAGATTCCGCGCGGAACGCTGCGCTACAAGATGACACGGCACGGGCTGCACGGGGGGGGACGCGACGGGGGATAGGAAACGGCAGGTGCTGCGGGGTCAGAATTCCGCGACGATCAGCTCTGCCAGGGGCTTGCGGTCCGAGTGGTGGGGAACCCCGGCCGGACGGCCCACGGCGATCACCGCCATGAGCTCCAGGTTCGGAGGGAGCCCCAGCAGGTCGCGCACCTGACCGGCGCTCTTCAGGATCTCGCCCAGCCACACGGCCCCGAGCCCCAGGGCGTGGGCCGCGAGCAGCATGTTCTGGAGGCAGGCCCCGATGGCCTGATGATCCTTGGCCTCGTGGTACATGGCGTCCCGGTCGCAGAATACCGCAATGCTGACCGGCGCCCCTTCCACGATGTGGCGGTAGCGGGTGAGCCCCGCCAGGGACCGGAGCTTTTCCCGGTCGCGGACCACGGCGAACCGCCACGGCTGATTGTTGAGCCCGGACGGTGCCCATGCCCCGGCCCGGAGGATATCCTCCACCTCTGCGGGGCTCACCGGTTCATCGGTGAATTGCCGCACGCTGCGGCGCGAAAGAATTCCCTCGAGCAGTTCCATCAGCGCATCAACCGCCACAGGTAGATGAACGATCCTCCCACCGTCATGGCCGAAACGAGGCTCATGGCCTGGTGGACCGACATGGAGAAGGCTATCCGTCCCGGAAAGTCGGCCGCGTTGGAAGCCCCGCCCAGGAACTCGATCAGGTCAACCCACTCCGGGTCCCACTGGTAGACCTGGAGGTAGAGGGCCGACCCCTTCCAGAGGAACAGGCAGACAAAGGCAACCCCGAAGGCGATGAATCCGCCGGAGATGGGGGAGTCCTTGATCTGGCGGTATATCTTCAGAATCATGTCGAAGTTGACGATGGAAAGAAAGACCCAGTTGGCGTTGTCGATCATCCTGATCTGGCGCAGGACGTAATCGGACGGCGGCGGGTTGGTGTAAATGAGCAGGGCCGACAGTGCGATGGCCCCCACGGTCAGGATGGCGACGGTGCGCTTGCTGCCGGTTATCTCGAGGGTCCGGGTGAAGAGGTAGTACTCCCGGAACCCGAATGTCAGGACAATGATGGCGATGGTGCTGATCACGTAGTGGATCGCCGCCAGATGGTGGTACATTGAAAAGGGGTTCAGTGCGTAGGCCTGGCTGAAGAAAATGAGGCAGAAGCCGATGGCGATGCTTGTCCAGAGGCGGGCATTGCCGATGCTGAAATAGATGCTGATTATGGCGGCGATCAGCCAGAAGAAGACCTCAACGATAGTCACTATGGTGACATTATGGAGAAACTCCACGTCAACCTCCCGTCAATTGGCTTACACCGGCACCAGGGCCCTCTCCGCGAAACGGAAGCTTCTCCGGAGAGTTACGACCATGGCAGATCCTTCGCACTACCTCGTCCTGTATAATACAACTCGTTAGGTAATGCAAATCTACAATTTACATGCCAATCCGTCCCTCCGGCATAAACTACGCGGCACCGGTCAGCGTTCGAGACGCACGGCCGCCACGAGTTCTTCCAGTTCGAGTCCGCTCCCGACCACAACCCCCAGGCTGCCGTCATCCTCGCGGCGATAGAGGTCGAAGAGGGGGCGGCGTTGCCCGTCCTCTCCCTTGACGCTCTTGGCGGTGACGATCCCCACCCGGGCGAGCTGGGGCTGGGAGCAGGAGTTGGGGCAGCCGGATATGGACCAGCGGAGCGCCGCGGCGTCGTCACCCATGGCGCCGATGATGGCCCGGGCCACGTCCCTGGTCGGCGCGAGCCCCATGGCGCATTCGTGGCTGCCGGGGCAGATGCGGAAGGCTACCCGCTGTTCGGGGCGGTCCGCAGCGAATCCGGCGGCGGCCACGGCGTCGAGGGCATCCTGACGGCGCCCGCCCTCGGGCAGGAGGAAGCGCACGTTCTGATCACCGGTAAGCACCATGAAGCCGCCGGCAACGTCACGGGCCACGGCGGCGAGGGCCCGCAGGCCGCCCGTTGTCAGTTCGCCGGCAAAGACCGGTGCCTCCACGCAGACGCCGCCGGCGGCGACGGACGGGAACAGCTCGCCGCTGAAGAAGTCGGCCAGGGGCAGGGGCTGGTCTCCCCGGCGCTCCGCCACCAGGGCGAGGAATTTCTCACGGCCCAGGTCGCGGACCAGATGCTTGAGACGCTTTCCCTTGGGCGCACGCTCCTTGTAGACCCGGACAATGGCTTCCACCAGGGGGATGATCCGATCCTCGGCCACCGCCTCCTCCACCAGGAATGCCGGCGAGGGTTCCCGGCCGAGGCCGCCGGCTGCCCAGACATCGTAGCGCGGTGCATCGGCCTCGTTCTCCCGGTGCACGAGCGACAGATCCTGGATCAGGTGACGCCCTTCGTTGTCGCCGGTAAAAACGCCGATCTTGAATTTTTTAGGCAGCGCCTCGAAATGGGGATTGCGGGTAAAGTGCAGATGGAGCTTGTGGGCCAGCGACTGAACCAGGGGCCAGGCCGCGGCAGTGACCGAGCCGCAGACCACCCCGCGCACTGCCCCGCCGCAGGCGCCGCGGGTGGTGAGGCCCACGGCGGCAAGGCCACGCCAGACCGATGGGAGGTGATCCTCGGTGAGACCGTGCAGCTCGATGCTTCCCCTGGTGGTAAGATGGAGCAGGCCGCCGGCGAACCGGTCGGCGATGTCGGCCACCGCCTCGGCCTGCTCCGCTGAAAGAATGCCCGCCGGCACCTTTATCCGGAGCATGAAGGTCCCGGGTTGACGCTGGGCATACACGCCGTCAATCCTGAGCTGTTGCGGATCGAATCGCATTGTCTACCTCTTTGGTAAATAATTTTACCAAAGAGTACCACAAACAATTCTGCACTTTAAACAACAAAATACTTACCCCAACACACTGTACTATTCCCGATCGTCTTTGCCGTACTTTTTTCGATCTTTTCCCTGCCCCTCGTCCCGCCGCTCACTGGCCGGGCGCTGTCGTTCGGGCTCACGGGCCTGTTCCGGCCGGGGAGCGGGACGGTCCGAGACTTCCCGCCCCTGGTTGCCGGCGCTGCCGGGGGGCGCCGGCGCTACCTGCGGTGCCTGCTTCTCAGGGGCGGGGGCCTGCCTTCTCATCTCCGGCACCTGCTTCTTTGCCTCCGGCACCTGCTTTCTTGTGTCGGGTGCGGGCGTCTTCACCTGGGGCAGCCGCTGCTGGACGCGGGGCTGGCGCACCGCGTCATCCGGGCGCGGCCGGGGGGACGGCTCCTTGCCGGGAACGGCGCGCGGTGCCGGGGGCGCGGGCGCGTTGTGTCCCTTCCCTTCTGGCAACCGTTCGCGACCGGCGGGGAGCCCGGCACCTTTTCCGCCCTGCCGACCGCTGGACGGCGCCGGTGCCGCCTCCTGGCGACGCGGCGTTTCGCGGCGCTTCACCCGCATTTCGTCGGCCTGCCGGCCGGGGCTGAAGACCGATCCCGCATCGCCGGGAACCGTGCGGCGGTCGCGCCGCACCTCCTCCGGCTTCAGCTTCCTGATGCGCTCCGGCGGCTGCCGTTCGGGGGCTATCCGCTTGTCGATCGGCCGCCTGGTTTCCCGGGCGGGCCTGATGGCCGGGGGACCCACCTCGACCCTGGCGGAGATGAACGGGTTCTCCCGCGCAATCGAACGCCCTCTCCTCCTCGTGATGAAGGTGTCCCGGTCGATGACGGTGACGGCGTTACGGACGTGGATGTGGCGGTATGTGCGGACCACTACCGGATTCACCGCCACGTTCGTGATATCGACGCTGAAGGGGCCGTAAAAGCCGATGCCGTAGTAAATCTCCCCTGGCGCCAGCGGGACCCAGGCCACGGTGTCAGAGCTGTACACCCACCCCACGTACCCCGGCCCCCAGTAGGCGGCGCCGCGGGAGGGAGGCACCCAGCACCAGCCGACCCGGGACACGAATACCCACCGCCCGTAATGGTAGGGCGCCCACCCCCAGGGCTCATAGGAGATCCAGACGTAGGAGCCGCGCACCCACGTCCACCGCCCCAGCCGATAGGGGGCCCAGTCCACGGCGGCTGAGACCCGGGGCGACCAGACGTAGCCGTACTCTCTCGCGTAGAGCCACCGGCCGTTGGCGTCCAGGTCAGCCGCGTAGTCGTCCAACTCGTCGGGAACGTAACGGAGGCTTTCGGCCGCATCGGCCAGCAGCCGGTCCCGCTTCCGGTTCCAGGTTTCCCACTCGTCGGGTGAGCCGATCGGAGCGATCTCGGCCAGTTCATCGGCCGTCAGCCGCAGCTCGCTGCCGGCGGAGACGCGCGTCGTGCCCTGGCGGGTCTCCACCACGGCATAGCCCTTGATCACCGCCACGACCGCGGTCCCAGCGCTCACGGCGTCAACCATGACGATGGAGTTGTCGTAAATGCCGGTCGAGGCGTAGGGGGTGTCGACCCGGATGCGGTCGACCCCGCCCTTGCGATTGGTGAGATAGGCCCGTCCTTCGGTCAGGCTGAGCTGGAACGATTCCCGACCCAGGTCGACGATGTCGAGGGCGGTCCGGGCATCGACCCGCACCTGAACTCCTCCCCGCACCTGGATCTCCGCCCGGCTCCCGTCCGGCGACCAGAGCCGGTCTCCTTCGGCCAGCGGCATATTGACCGCCGCCGCTACCCACTCATTGGTGTCCTCGGTGAGTATCTGCACGTCTCCCGCCACCAGCGAAAGCCGGGCAGTACCAAGCTCGGCCGCGCCGACAACCGACGCAACCCAGAGGATCACAATGGCGCACAACGCTGCTGCGCGACTCACGATTCCCATGATCAACCTCCCCTCAGGCGTCCCGTGCGGGACACCGGGCTGTTTCACAATTGTAGCGACGGACGGGCGGGGCGCAACGCACCCTCCATCCATCTGGCAAAGACCGCTCCTTTTCGCTATACTGTCGGACAATTCGCGTCCCGGAGGTCCCATGGCCCGCCCCCCCCTCGACCAGGTCCGCACCATCGGCATCATCTCCCACATCGACGCCGGCAAGACCACGGTGTCCGAACGCATCCTCTTCTACACTGGTGAAACCCACAAGATGGGGGAAGTCCACGACGGCGAAGCGGTCATGGACTGGATGCCCCAAGAGCAGGAGCGGGGAATCACCATCACCTCCACCGCCACCGTCTGCACCTGGCACAACCACCGGCTCAACCTGGTGGACACGCCCGGACACATCGATTTCACCATTGAAGTGGAACGGAGCCTCAGGGTCCTCGACGGCGCAGTGACCATCTTCAGCGCCGTGGAGGGGGTCCAGCCCCAGAGCGAATCGGTCTGGCGCCAGGCGGACCGCTACGGGGTCCCCCGCATCTGCTTCATCAACAAGATGGACCGGGTCGGCGCCGACCTGCGGGGCACCCTGCGCCAGATGGAAGAGAAGCTCAAGGCCCGGCCGGTGCTCCTCCAACTCCCTGTGGGCGAAGAAACCGGCTTCCGCGGGGTGATCGACCTCCTTGCCGGGGAGCTGATTACCTTTGGCGAAGGGGACCAGGGGCGGACGGTCAGCCGGGTTCCCGTGCCGGCGGACCTGCTGGACGCGGCCCGCGAGGGCCGGGATGCCGTTGCCGAGGCGGCCGCCGATTTCGACGACGCCATCCTCGCCGATCTCCTGGAGGACAAGGATATCACCGCCGCCCGGCTGCGGGGCGCGCTCAGGCTCGGGGTCCTGGCCTGCCGCATCTTCCCGGTGCTCCTGGGCTCGGCGCTCCGGAACAAAGGGATCCAGCCGCTGCTGGACGCCGTGGTCGACTTTCTCCCCTCCCCCCTTGACGTCCCTCCTGCAAAGGGCAAACGTCCCGGCAGCGAAACCGTTGACGAACTCCCCTGCGACCCCGGCGGCCCCTTCTGCGCCCTGGCCTTCAAGGTCCAGTCGGAGGAGGGACGCAAGCTCACCTATCTCCGGGTCTATTCGGGCACCATCAAGGCGGGCGGCGCGGTCTGGAACAGCTCCCGGGGGTGCTTCGAGAAGCTCGCCCGGCTCTTCCGGATGCATGCTCACAAGCGGGAACAGATCGAGGAGGCGGCCGCCGGCGACATCGTGGCGGCGGCAGGGCTCAAGGAGGTGCTGACCGGCGACACCCTCTGCGACCCGGCCCACCGGATCGCGCTGGAGGGACTGGCCGTGCCTGAGCCGGTGGTATCGCTGGCGGTGGAGGCGCGTGGGGTCGATGACCGGGACAAGCTCCTGCCGGCCCTGGAGAAGCTCCAGTGGGAAGACCCCACCTTCCGGGTCCACGAGGACGAAGAGACGGGGCAGACCATTCTCACCGGCATGGGTGAACTCCACCTGGAAGTGGTTGTGGACCGGTTGCAGAGGGAATTCGGCGTGGGGGTGAAGACCGGACGGCCCCAGGTGGTCTACCGGGAAACCATCGCCCGGGCGGTGGAGCGGCGGGAGATCTTCCGGGCCGAGCACGAGGGAAAGGCCCAGGGGGGGGAGGTTCTGCTGCAGCTGTCGCCCCTGCCGCGGGGGGCCGGGGTGCGGGTGAACGTGCCGGACGCCGCGGACCTGGGCATCGGCAAGGAGTTGCGGGACGCGGTGGCCGACAGCATCGGCCGGGCCTGCTCTGCCGGGTCCCGCACCGGCTACCCCCTCACCGATCTGGAGGTGCGGGTGGCGGCGATTCCGGTGGAGCCGGGCGTCACCACCGACGCGGGGGTGCGGGCGGCGACGGGCAGGGGGCTCATGCTGGCGGCCCGGGACGCGGGGCTCACGCTCCTGGAACCGGTCATGAACCTGGAAATCGTCATCCCGGCCGATTATGCCGGCAAAGTCCTCGGATCGGTCCAGCAGAAGCGGGGACGGATCGAAGGGATCAGCAGCCAGGGCGACACGGAAACCATCCGGGCGTCGGTCCCCCTGGCGGAGATGTTCGGCTACATGACCGAACTGCGCAGCGCCACCAAGGGTCGCGGCACCTACACCATGGAATTCTCCCACCACGACCGGGCCCCGATCGAGGTACTGCGGCGCTTCGGCCTGGAGGCGTGAACCGGGCGGCTACTTCTTTCCCTTCTTGCGCAGCACCGCCCGCAGCCCCTTGGCCATGCGGCGCTCCCCCTTCTTGCGCTCCCTCCGCCCCTCGGCATCGGCCAGGGTCGCCATGGTTTCTTCTTCCAGCCGAAGCTTGAGATAGCTGCCGTAGCGCCCCTGATCCAGCCCGCCGTCGGCCAGGGCGGTGCGGACGGCGCAGCCGGGCTCGTGCCGGTGGGAACAGTCGTGAAAACGGCAGCCGACCGCCAGCTCCGCAATCTCGGGAAACGCCGCGTCGATCCCCTCGTCCACCTGCCAGAGACCGAATTCCCGCATCCCGGGCGTATCGATGACGATCCCCCCGCCCGGCAGGAGGATAAGCTGGCGATGGGTGGTGGTGTGGCGCCCCTTGGCGTCCCGCTCGCGCACGGCGCCGGTGGCCATGACCGGATCTCCTGCCAGCCGGTTGACCAGGCTCGACTTGCCCACGCCGGACGGTCCGATGAAGCAGGCGGTCACGCCGGGGGGGAGGAGAGCTCCGACTTCGTCGACACCGGCGCCGTCCAGGGAGCTGACGGTCATGACCCGGATGCCGGGAGCGACCGTTGCGGCCTCCTCCGCCGGTGCGGCCGGATCGCCTGCCAGATCGCTCTTGGTGAGCAGCACCACCGGCTCGGCGCCGCTCTCGCGGGCCGCGGCCAGGAACCGTTCGAGCCGGCGAAGGTTGAGGGCGCCATCCAGGCCGGCTACGATGAAGACGATGTCGACGTTGGCGGCAACCGGCTGAACCTCGGCCCCACGGCCCGACTCACGGCGGGCCAGGATGGTGCGGCGGGGCAGAACGGCCCGCACCAGCACGGTGCTGTCGCCGGCAACGGGCTCCACGATCACCCAGTCGCCCACCACCGGCCGTTCGAGCCGGTCGCCGGCCGTCTCCCGCATGGCGCGGCCGGTGAGGATGGCCGCCACCTCGCCGTCGGCCGTGCGCACCCGGTATTCGCCGCGCTGCTCGGCAACGACCCGCCCCGGCCGGCCGGCGTCGGAAGACGCCCCGGCATGGGCGGCGAACCAGTCGTCCCATCCCATTTTTACAAGTAATTCCATGACAGTCCTTGTGCTCACATCCTCGTGGGGAGAAACCGCTGAGGGGTCTGCTGCTACGTTATCACTTTTCCTCCGGGCGGCCCCTGAGGGGACCGGGGGCTCACCCGGAGGAAAAAGTCGTGCAACAAAGCAGAACTACTATAGCGGGAGTTTGTGAGAAAAGGAAGACGGCAGGGTGAAGCTGAACGTGCTCCCCACGCCCGGTTCGGACTCGCACCAGATGCGGCCACCCAGCCGCCGCACCAGGGTCTTCACGAAAGCCAGCCCCATCCCCTCGCCGGGGACATCCTGCCGGCCGGCGCGGCGGAACAGTTCGAAGACCCGGGGGATTTCTTCTTCCCTGATGCCGCGCCCGTTGTCCTTCACGTGGAAGACGCACTCCTCGCCGCCCACGTCGGCCCAGATCTCCAGACGGCCCGGCCGGCCGGGCTCCAGGTACTTGAGAGAGTTGTCAAGCAGGTTGCCCATGATCTGTTCCATGGCAATCCGGTCCGCGGTGATGACCGGGAGGACACTGATCGCCACTTCGGTACGGTTCGTCTCGATCTGGTGGGCCAGGGAGTCGAGGATCGTGCGCACGACGGCGCCCATGTCGACCGGTTCCGCCTTGAGGTCCCTGCGGCCGAGGCGCGACAGGTTGAGGATGGCGGTGATGAGGGTATCCATGCGCTGGGACGATGAGTTGATGAAGCCGACAGCCTCATCGATATCCTGCTCGAAGAGCCGGCGAAGCCGCTCGCGGGTCACCATCTCGATGTTTTGGGAAAGCTCCGCTATGACTCCCTTGAGCTCATCCACGGCCGTGACCAGCTCCATGGAGAACCCCTTGATGCTGACCAGCGGCGCGCGCAGGTCATGGGAGACGATATAGGCGAAGTCCTTCAGTTCCTCGTTGGTCTGCTCAAGCTCTGTCGCGTATTTCCGGAGCGTGTTCTCATGGTGCTTCCGCTCGGTGATATCCCTGAAAATCCCCCGGGAGGCCAGCGGCTTGCCGTCCACCACGTTGCAGTTGACACTCCCCTCCACCAGGATGGAGCGACCATCCTTCGCCATGAACCGGGCCTCCACCGCCTCCAGGCTCTGGCCCTCCATGACTCTGCGGAATTCGCCCATGCAGTGGCCGATGCACTCCGGGTCGAGGATCTGGTCAAAGGTGAGCCCCCTCACCTCCTCCTCGCTGTAGCCGAGCGTTTCGCGCCAGGCCCGGTTCACGTAGAGGATCTCGCCCGAGGGTGACACGCTCTGGATCAGGTCGTTGGCGTTTTCGAAGAGATCCTTGTAGCGGGTCTCGCTTTCGCGCAGGGCCTCGTCCCCCCGCATCCGCTCGAGCTCCGCCCCGGCCCGGGCCGCGAATATCCGCAACAGGGAGCGGTGCCCCTCGTCCTCGCGCATGGGCTTATCGTCCAGAACCGCCAGGTGGCCGATGGCGGTGCCGCGGGAATCGAACAGCGGCACCCCCAGGAAGCTCTCGACACCCATTCGCTTCATGGTTTCGGCGGCGGGATAGAGCTGTCCCAGGCCGCTGGGATGGAACAGGATGTCGCCGTCAGCGATGATCTGCTCGCAGGGGGTGCCGTCCAGGGGCATCTCCATGGTAGGGCAGTAGCCGTTGCCGGTCCAGAAGGCCAGGGTACGCATCCGGACGGGAGAGCCGTCCAGCAGGCGGGTGACAAAGGCGAACCGGGTCCCGAGGGCCGAGGAGAGGCGCCGGACGAGCGAGCGGAAAAATTCCTCGCCCGTCACCGAGGCCGTCCCCTCGGTGAGGTAGCGGAGCATTTCTTCGGCCCACTTACGCTCGGAAATATCGATGAAGCTCTCGATCAGCAGCTTCCTCCCCTGGTAGGTGACCGGCACCACCGATTTGAGGATCGGGATGGACGTGCCGTCGAACCGCAGCAGACGACGCTCCGAGTTGTCCATGTTTTCGAGCAGGTCGGTGATGGGACAGGCGCCCTGGACGGCGCTGCAGACGAAGTTGTGGCAGATCCGGTCCACCACGAGCCCCTTGGGCGCCCCGATCATGGCCAGGGCAAAGGTGTTGGCGTCCACGATCCGGTGATCCTGGGGATCGATGACGAGGATTCCCGCGTGGATGGAATCGAGGATGTTCTTCAGGTGCTGCTCGTTTTCCCGCAGGGCCTGTTCGGTCCGCTTTCTCTCCCCGATGTCCACCGCAACGAAGACCGTTCCCTGGAACGAGCCGTCCCGGCTGAACATGGGAGACGCGGAGAGCAGCACCGGGGTCCGGCGTTCGTCGCTGCTCAGGAAGGTGAATTCAGCCGGGCTGGTGCCGATGGACCCCACAAAGGACCTGAGCCCCTCGGTCCGCAGGCGCTCCTTGTCCCGTTCCCAGGCGAAGATGACACCGACCGGCATGCCGAGCAACTGCTCCTCATCGTAGCCGAGCATGGTCAGGGCGGCGCGATTCACCCGCCGGATGGCGGCGCGGGTGTCGACCACAATCAGGCAGTCACTCATGCTCTCGATGATGTTGTCAACGTAGTCGCGGGAGACAGTAGTCTCCTGGAGCCCCTCCACCATGGACCTGAACGAGGCGCAGAGGGAGCCGATCTCGTCTCCGGCATCATACGCGGGGAGTCCGGAGAGGTCCAGACTGCCCCCTGCAAAGGAGGTAACCATGCCGCGCAGCTCTTCCAGGGGACGGATCAGGAGCCGGTTGGCCACAAAGGTGATGGCCGGCGCCGCCAGCAGCACCACCATCCCAAACAGGACAAAAAGGTAGATCGAGGTATCGCGGGCAAGTGAACGGTTGCGCTCGATCTGGTGCTCGACCGAGGTGACATAATCCCGCGACATCCGCTCGAAGTCCACCAGGATCAAGCGGCCGTCCGCTCCGAGACGGGCGATCTCTCCGCTCAGGAACGTGTCGGTGCTGCCGAGCGCCCGGGGATACAGCTCCGTCGCCTTCCGGAAATAGGCCTCGTAGCGGGACTTGAGCGCCTCAACGTCGCCATAGCGGTGCTCGGTGTCCTCCCTGGTGAGCTTAGCCGCCCGGGCCAGGCTCGCCACGATCTCCCGCCCCAGTTCATTGGCCCTGAGCGCATCATCCCGCTCGCCGGTGACAAAGGCATCCTCGTAGAGCTTCAACTGCTTGCGGTAGAGGCTCAGGGTCTCGTTCCCCTCGAGGGCCAGGGGGAATTCGACCCGTTTGAGGTGGTCGAGGTTGTGGGAAAAAAGGAGATTGGAGTAGTAACTGGAAAGGGTTGCGATCAGGTAACCCACAAAGGCCACGAGAACACAGAGCCACACCTTGGTGCGGATACTGCGGGGGAGCTTCATTGACGAACCTCCAGGACCCTGACCGACCCATCGACCGTTTCGGGGGAGATATAGCCGACGGCAGTGGGGGTGGTGGCCACGAACGCCTTCACATCGGCATCCCCCTTGAGGATGCGCGGCGGGATGGCCGTACCCGTGAACAGCGCCTTCTTCCAGTAGATATCGTACTGCTGGGACGAACGGTGGAGTACCCCCTGCACAAATGAGGAGTGAGCCTTGTTACCATCCTGGAGCACGATGGTGACCGAGCGGCCATCGGGCCAGGCCGTTTTCTTTCCCAAGAACATGAGGCGGGCTTCCTGCTCGGTCAGGGTCCTGACGGGGTTGTCGCGGTTGACGACCAGGACGTAGTCGGCCGCCCGCGCCGCCTCCGGAACGGAGACGGCAACCAGCAGGACAACCAGGATGACGTCCAGACAATACCTCATCGCATCCACCGCCGTTGGGTGTCAGAAATTGTATGAAACCTTTACGGCGCCGTAGGCCCAGCGCCGCTTCAGATCCTGCGGACTATTGTAGAGCTCCAGGTACTGGGCCGCACCGTCCACCTGGTGCCATTCGGCCTTGACGGTCCACGACGGGTTGATGTCGAAGCGGATCCCGGCGCCGAAATCCTTGCGCCAGCCCAGGTAGTCGGGCCGCCCCTGCCGGAGGTAGGCCTTCCCGTCGTGATCGTGCTTGTCGTTGTAAAACACATCATAGAGCAGCGAGAGGCTCACCTGCTCGCTGAAGGCCCAGACTCCCATCACGTACCACTCCTGGGTCCGGCCGTCCATGGTGAGCTGGCCGAAGAGCCGCTGCTCGCGGTCGGTTTCGGCGTACTCGCTGGCCAGCGTGAGGGGGCCGTTCACATACTCAAGGGAGTAGACGTACTTGCCGCGGATGGCCAACTCTCCCGGCGGGAGCGCTCCGCCGTTCAGGGTCAGGTCGTGACGGCCGCGCTGCCAGGATACCGCCGCGCGCAGTCCGTCGATGGAGGTGTTGAGAATGAGCTGTGCGCCGACCACGTACTTGTTGTCCATGGTCACGTCGGTCACAGTGCCGAACCCCTTGCGGATGGCGAGGGTCTGGGCGCTCGCCCGCGTGGCCCGCGCGATGACGGAATCGTCGGGAAAATCAAACCAGCCCCTGAAAACCTGGTAGTCGAAATCGCCCAGCGGGCCGGCGGGCACGTTGCCGTAAAGGCCGCCGCCGATACAGGCGATGAGCATGTCGCGACGGGTTTCGTCATAAATGCTCTGGGGGAGGAAAATCATGGGACGGAGAAAATCCGAGTCGCGCCCCTCGTTGTAGAACCCCATGGGACGCTTGATCTTGCCTACCCGCACGCCGATAAGGTCGTGGAAGCGATAGTCGGCCAGGGCCCAGTCGAGCCGGATTTCGTTGTCGCCCACGTCGCCGTAGTCGCGGGAGAGCAGCTGGGCGCCGAGATGGAGGTGGTCGGTGAGGCGAGAAGTGAGCGTAAGCCCGAACTCGTTGAGCTGGAAGGTCCCGTCGCGGGTATCGGCCAGAAAATTGTTGCCGGTGCTGTCCAGGTAGCCCTGGGAAGCGAACCCGTGCAGGGCGAGTTTCTCGCCCAGCAGGTCCAAGGCACGGGCATCGCCGGCGACAGCCACGGCGACGGCCGCCAGCGCCGCGCAGAAAAATCGGACAATGGACATATGACGGCAGCTCCCTAGCACGGACATCCGGCACACACCTGCGGCGCAGCGTCAACCGACTCGTCGCAGGGATCGTGCATCGCGAAGCCGAAGCGGTTTTTCCCGAGGCGCTTGGCCCGGTACATGGCTGCGTCGGCCTTTCTGAGCAGGCTTTCCGCATCGGTCGCATCGAGGGGATACATGCTGATGCCGATACTGGCCCCGACAGTACATTCGCCGCCGGGGAGCGCTACCGGCACGGCCAGCGCTTCGATGATCTTCCCCGCCACCATGGCAGCGTCGGCTTCGTCTGAAACCCGGGTGAGGATGACGGTGAACTCGTCTCCCCCCATCCGGGCCACCGAGTCGGCCTTGCGCAGGCATGATTCGATGCGCCGGGCCGCCTCCATCAGGAGCACGTCGCCGGCGTCGTGGCCGAAGGTATCGTTTACTCCCTTGAAATGGTCCAGGTCTATGAAGAGGAGCGCGGCACCCTGCCGGTCCCGCTCGGCCTGGCGCAGGCTCACGTCGAGGCGGTCGAAAAACAGCACCCGGTTGGCCAGGCCGGTGAGGGGATCGTGGTGAGCCAGGAACTCCAGTCGTCTTTTCGCCAGCTTCTTTTCCGTTATATCACGAATAATAACCTGTAACGCCTCTTCCCCCTCGTGGGAAAAGGGGACTGCCGCCAGTTCAACGTCGACGGCTCGGCCATCGGGGAGGGTCAGCCGTTCCTCGAACCAGGGCACGGCATCGGAGCCGTTGGAGTCCGACGCGAGCTGGTCACGGACCAGGCCGAGGTAATCGGGGGACACCAGGTCCGCTACCCGCCGGCCGATCACCCCCGTCGGATCGGATGCCCCCAGCAGGCGGGCCCCCGCGGCATTGATGAAGGCGATCCGGTCCCCCACGTGGATGGCGATGCCGTCGGGCGACAACTCCACCAAGCGGCGATAGCGCTCCTCTCGGTCGCGGATCATCTCGGCCATCAATTCCTTTTCCCGGAGCAGTTCCTGCCGGGTCAGGACCTGCTCGATCACGATGGGGAGCAGTTCGATGTACCCCATCTCCAGGTCCTTCACCACGTAGTCCGCCGCCCCCTGCTTGAGGGCTTCCACTGCCACCTTCTCGCTTCCGTTGCCCGTAACCATGATGACGGGGATATCGACACCCCTGGCCGCAAGAGTGGCAATCACCTCGATGCCGCCGCAGACGGGCATATCGTAGTCCGCCAGAATCAGATCGTAGGAGGTCCCTTCAAGCACGGTAAGCCCGGCCGCGCCATCGGCAACGACATCAACCTGGTACCCCTTGCGCAGCAGGCTCTTCTGGAGCAGCCTGGCGAGAGCGGGGTTGTCCTCCATGTACAGAATCCGGATCGGACGTGATTCGGCCATTGGCCCACCTCATCGTGTCGTGTCGTACCGAGCGCTTGACGATTGAATTAATATATAAATATGCAAAATATAGACCTATTCATTCGCCAGCGCTAATCGTGCCGTCCCCAATGAGAGAGACGATCCGCTCGGCCACCAGGACGAAGCCGTCGCTATCCATCGGCTTCCGGAGAAAGGCGTCACAGCCGAGTTCATGACAGGCTTCGATCTCCGCCGGGTTATCGGAGGTGGTGAGGATCACTACGGCAATGGACGAGGTACGCTCATCTCCCTTGAGACGGGACAGGACGTGCACCCCGCCCAGCTCCGGCATGTTCAGGTCCGCGATCACGAGACAGGGGCGCAGGGTCTTGACCCCATCGAACTCGCCCTCCTCGAAGATGAAGTCGAGGGCCCTGCGCCCGTTGTCGAGCCAGATCACGTGCTGCATGACCCCCATGCGGGCCAGATGCTTCTCGATGAGGCGCGCATGGCCGCGGTCGTCGTCCACGAGCAGGATTACATCGTCGCGAAACCCATTCATAAAAACCCCTGAAGCGAAACCGGCCACACCGTTCAGGTCGTCGTCCGGTCAGCTGGCCACATGCGGTTCCTTATGATTGTATCGACCGGAAGATGGTGTTCCTTTAGCAATAGCCGCGCGAAAATACGCACTACCGGGGCAAATGCCCCCTCGGAACGCTGCCGGAGAACAGCAGACGGTCAACACCGAAACATTAGTGGGGAAATCTGAAGAAGCACGGAGGGACCGCCCCGGGAGAGGTCCAGGCCGGGGATGCCCGGCCTCTCTCGGGGCGACGGGTGTGTGCGGTCAAGTGCTGCCGCTACGGGGTAGGTTTCCGCCGGAAAAACAGAGCTGGAAAAAGCGCTTCATCTCAGCCCATGACCGGCGGTCGGCACGGGAGTCATAGGCTACGTCGAGACCGAAGCGCCTGGCAAAGGCGTCTGCCTCTGGATTGGTGAAACTGTGCTTTGCCCCGGCATAGGAAATGAAGCCGAACTCGGCACCGGCCCGGGCCATTTCAGCGGCGAACGCCCCGACCTGCTCCGGCGGAATAAAGCGGTCTGCCGCACCATTGAGCGCCAGGACGCGGGCCTTGACCCCGCCCGGTTCGGCCGGCCGGTCGGTGGCAAGGCTGCCGTGGAAGCTCACCACTCCGGCCAGATCAACTCCCTGGCGTGCCATGTTCAGCACCACGGCGCCGCCGAAGCAGTAACCGATGGCCCCGATCCGGGCCGGATCGACCGTGGACTGGTCTTTCAGCAGGTTCATGGCCGCCATGAAGCGGGCTTTCATCAGGTCGCCGTTCTTCATGACCTCCGCGGCGAATGCGGCCGCATCGTCCGGGTGGGGGGCCTGCTTCCCCTCGCCGTACATGTCGACGGCCAGGGCCGTGTAGCCCAGGCCGGCCAGCATCCTGGCCCGCTTGCGGGCATACTCGTTGTGCCCCCACCACTCGTGCACCACCAGCACGCCGGGACGCTTCCCCTTCAGGGCCGGGTCCCATGCCAGGTACCCCTTCATGGTGACGGTGCCGTCCCGGTACTCAACCACCCTGCCCCGGACCTTCGCTGCGGCGGGAAACGCCGCCAGCACGACCAGTGCCGCCACGACCAGCATGAGTCCTGCGCGAACGTTCTGTTTCATGGCCACCTCCCCTTTCGTTGCACGTATCCAATTCTACCATCCGGACGGATACGCTCAACCGGCCGCAGCGGGGATGCGAGCGGCCGGAAGGGGGCGGGTGGGGCTCCGTCATTCCCCCAGGTAGGTGTAGCCCAGGAGCGTCCGGTCCAGCAGCTCAAGGAAGTGGCTGCTCTCCTCGATGGTGACCTTGCGCAGGGCCACGTCCTTCTCCAGGGTGTCGCGGACGTGCTTCAGGATCTCCGGCCCCTTGTACTGGACGTACTTGAGGCTCTCCCAGGTGGCGTCGCCATGGATGACCGTATCGATCTTGTAGCCGGTCTTCTTGTTGAAGGTAACGTGCACGGCATTGGTGTCGCCGAACAGGTTGTGCATGTCCCCCAGGATCTCCTGGTAGGCGCCGATCAGGAAGAAGCCCACAAAGTAGTCCTCATCCTTGCGCATCTTGTGAAGCGGCAGGTACTTGGTCCGGCCGTTCTCGCCCACGAAGCTGGTGATCTCCCCGTCCGAATCGCAGGTGATGTCGGCGATGGAGGCCATCACGTCGGGCTTCTGGTTGAGCCGCTGGATCGGCACGATGGGGAAAAGCTGGTCGATGGCCCAGGAGTCGGGGATAGACTGGAACAGTGAGAAATTGGCGAAATAGGTCTGCCGCAGGCTCAGCTGGAAATTCTGGAGCTCCTCGGGGATCGGCTTGATCTTTTCTACGATGCCGTTGATCTTGCGCAGGATCTTGCCGTGGAGCCACTCGGCCATGGCCCGCTCGTTAAGGGTCAGGTAGCCCAGGTTGAAGAGGCTCACCGCCTCCTGGATGAGCTGGACCGTATCATGGTAGTCCTCCCGCAGCGAGTAGCGGTCGATGCTCTTGTAGATGTCCACCAGCTTCTTGACCGTTGGGGCCAGTTTCTCCGCCCCCTTGAGGGTCTCCTCGAAGTCGGGCATGGCATTGGACGTGTTGGTATTGAGGAGGTTGGTCACGAGCACCGAGTAGTGGGCCGCCGTGGCCCGCCCCGATTCGGAGATGATGTTGGGGCATTCGACGCCGGCGTCGTCGCAGATGTTCTTGATCTGGTAGACCACATCGTTGGCGTACTCCTCGATGGAGTAGTTGACGCTGGAGAAATAGCTGGATTTGGAGCCGTCGTAGTCGACCCCCAGACCGCCGCCGATGTCCACGTACCGGATGCCGACCCCGAGCTTGCGCATCTCGGCATAGATGCGGGTCCCCTCGATCAGGGCGCTCTTGATCTTGTCGATCTTGGTGATCTGGCTGCCGATGTGGAAGTGGAGGAGATTCACCCGGTCCAGGAGGTCATTCTGCTCCAGGAGCCCGATGGCGGCGATGATCTCGGACATCCGGAGGCCGAACTTGGCGTCCTCCCCGCCGGAGGTGGCCCACTTGCCGGTCCCCTTGGAGGAGAGCTTCACCCGGATGCCCAGCTTGGGCTTGATGCCGGTCTTTTTCGACAGGGCAATGATCTTCTCCAGCTCGAACATCTTCTCCACCACGATGGTGATGTCGTAGCCGATCTTGGTGGCGTAGAGGACCGTCTCGATATACTCGGTGTCCTTGTAACCGTTGCAGATGATGGGGATGCCGTTGCCGGTGGCAAAGGAGATGCCGATCACCAGCTCCGGCTTGGAGCCCACCTCAAGGCCGATGTTGTAGCGCTTGCCGAACTTGGCGATGGCCTCCACCACCTGGCGCTGCTGGTTCACCTTGATGGGGTAGAAGGTCTGGTAGGTGGCCGGGTAGTCGTTCTCGTCGATGGCGTTCTTGAACACCCGGTTGATGGATGCGATCCGCCCCTGGAGCACGTCCATGAACCGGAGCAGGATGGGGGGCTTGATCTTGCGCTTGATCAGATCGTCCACCAGCGCACGCAGGTCGATGGAATGCTTGGACGTGGGTGAAGGGTGCACGCAGACGTTCCCCTTCTTGTTGATGGAGAAGAGGTCGGCGCCCCAGTTGGGCAGGTTGTAGATCTTTGCGGATTCGTTAATCGACCAGCGTTCCATATGCTCTCCTGGCGACGCCATAGTTGCGCACTAACGCCGCTGTTAGGTAATCGTTTTCAGTTTACGGTTTTCCCAAGGGGCGAGAGATTTCGGCCAGATCGGCGCCGGCCCGCAGAAGCCGTGCCGAGGCGTAGCAGCGCTACGTTGAGGCAGGGTTTCGAGGACACGGAGTCGAGATGGTCGGAAGATATCGCCCCCCTACGACAATCTGCCCCTGAAATCCTCGTATCCGAACCTCCTCACCACCCGCAACTCCCCGGTCTCCGGCTCGAAGGTGCAGATGGCCGGATGCTGGATGCCGTTGAACGTGGTGGTCTTCACCATGGTGTAGTGGGACATGTCCTCGAAAGAGAGCCGGTCGCCCGGCTTCAGGGGCTTTTCAAAGGACCAGTCGCCGATGACGTCCCCGGCCAGGCACGACGGCCCGCCGAGGCGGTAGGTGTGGGCCTTCTCGCCGGGGTCGAAGCCGCCGGTGATGCCGGGACGGTAGGGCATCTCCAGCACGTCGGGCATGTGGCAGGTGGCGGAGACGTCGAGGATGGCGATGTCCATCTCGTTGTGCACCACGTCCAGCACCTCCCCCACCAGGATGCCGGTGCCGATGGCAATGGCCTCCCCCGGCTCCAGGTAGACCTCCACGCCGTACTTTGCTTTGAAGTACGTGATCAGCTCCACCAGGGCGTCGATGTCGTACCCCTCACGGGTGATGTGGTGGCCGCCCCCCAGATTCAGCCACTTCATGCCATGAAGAAACGGGCCGAACTTTTCCTCAAACACCTTCGCGGTCCGCTCCAGGGGTTCGAAGAGCTGCTCGCAGAGGGTATGAAAGTGGAGCCCCTCCACCCCTTCGAGGGATCTGCCGTCGAACTCCCGCCGGGGGATGCCGAGCCGCGACGCGGGCGCGCACGGATCGTAGATGGGGGTGTGCCCCTCGGAATGCTCGGGGTTCACCCGCAGCCCCACCGAGACCCGTCCCCGCTCCTTCTCCCACAGGGGCCGGAACCGCTCCAGCTGGTTGAAGGAGTTGAAAACCAGGTGGTTGGAGGTGGCAAGCAGCTCCACCACGTCGCTCTCCTTGAAGGCGGCCGCGAAGCTGTGGACCTCCCGGCCGAACTCCTCGCGCCCCAGCCGGGCCTCCCACGGCGAACTGGCGCAGACCCCGTGCAGCGTCTCCCGGATGATCGGGAAGACGCTCCACATGGCGAAGGCCTTCAGCGCCATGAGTATCTTCGCCCCGCTGCGCCGCTGCACCTGGTCCAGGATGGCCAGGTTGTGGCGCAACCGTCCCAGGTCCACCACGTAAGCGGGGGACGGGGCCAGTTTCAGAATGTTTTCGATATCGATACCAGTCAAAGTCCAGAACCTTATTTACCGCGGACGCCGCCGCAGGGAGACACTGATCAAACGTCTTAACCGCCGGAGCGAAAGGTTTCGGCCGGATCCTCGCACCCGCAGGGATGCCGGCGGAGGCGTAGCAGCGCTACGCCGCACAACGGGCATTCCGAGAACGGCGGGGAGATGGTCGGAAGGTTGCGTCCTCTTACAGCTCCGGCCATTCGCCGCCGTCCACCACCACCGTCGGCAGCCCCATGGGCCCGAGCTCCGCCAGGAACGGCTCGGGATCGAACTGCTCCATGTTCCAGACGCCCGGGGCGTGCCATTTACCGGTCAGCATCATGATCCCGCCCACCACCGCCGGTACGCCGGTGGTGTAGCTGATGGCCTGGGAGCCGACCTCTTTGTAGCAGGCCTCGTGGTCGCAGATGTTGTAGATGTAGACCTGTTTCCGCTTGCCGTCCTTGAGGCCGCGGGCGATGACGCCGATGCAGGTCTTCCCCTTGGTGAGGGGGCCGAGGGAACCGGGGTCAGGGAGGAGCGCCTTCAGGAACTGGATCGGCACGATCTTCTGCCCCTGGAACTCCACCTCGTCGATGCGCGTCATGCCCACGTTCTGGAGCACCTCCAGGTGCTTCAGGTAGTTGTCGGAGAAGGTCATCCAGAACTGGGCCTTCTTGATGGTCGGGATATGCTTGACAATGGACTCCATCTCCTCGTGATAGAGGCGATAGATGTTCATGGGGCCGATACCCTCGGGAAAGTCGAAGACCCGCTTGGTGGAGAGGGGAGGCGTCTCGACGAACTCGCCGTTCTCCCAGTGGCGGCACGGGGCGGTCACCTCGCGGATGTTGATCTCGGGGTTGAAGTTGGTGGCAAAGGGCTGGCCGTGGCTCCCGGCATTGGCATCGATGATGTCGATCTCCTGCACCTCGTCCAGGTACTTCTTGGCGGCCAGGGCGGTGTAGACGTTGGTCACGCCGGGATCGAAGCCGGAACCGAGCAACGCCATGAGCCCCGCGCTCTTGAAGCGGTCCTGGTAGGCCCACTGCCAGGAGTACTCGAACTTGGCGGTGTCCAGGGGCTCGTAGTTGGCGGTGTCGAGATAGTCGACCCCGGTCTCCAGGCAGGCGTCCATGATGGTCAGGTCCTGGTACGGCAGGGCCACGTTGATGACGAGCTTCGGCTGCTCTTTCCTGATGAGCGCCACCAGCTCGGGAACGTTGTCGGCATCCACCTGGGCCGTATTGATGCTGTTATTCAGCTGGGCAGCGATGGCGTCGCACTTGGACTTGGTCCGGGAGGCGAGGGTGATCCCGCTGAAGATGTCCCTGCGCTGGGCGCACTTGTGGGCAACGACCTGGCCGACGCCGCCGGCTCCGATTATCAGTACCTTGCTCATTGGTTGATCTCCTTCGATTGCGTTATCAGTAATCAAATGTCGGCGGGGTCACGACCCACAATATCTTGGCCGGCCCCCTGCCGATATTTTTCACCGTATGGCGCTTGTCCGAGGTGAAGTAGAAGCATTCGTCCTTTTTCAGCGTGTAGACCTTGTCGTCCAGCCGGAGTTGGATCCGGCCCAGAAGGACGAAGCCGAACTCCTCTCCCTCGTGGAAGTTCTGCTCGTCCATCTCCTCGCCCGGGGCCAGGGTCACCAGGGCCGGGTCCATCTCCCGGTTCTGGGCGCCGGGGACGAGGAGTTCCACCATCACGGCCGCATCGTCGGCCGAGGGCTGAACCCGGGCATCCTTGCCGTAGACCACGTCCTCGCCGATGGGATCGCTGAAGAACTCCTGCATGCTGACGCCGAACACGTCGAGGATGTCCTTCAGAGTGGCGATGGACGGAGAGGTGGCGTCGTTCTCAAGCTGGGAGATGTATCCCTTGGTCAGGTCGGCCCGATTGGCCAATTCTTCCTGGGTGAGGGAATTGATCATCCTGAGCCGCTTCAACCGCTCGCCGATCTTCACGTTGTTTCTCCTGGTTCAGAAATACTAAACTCTTTGTTTACACACGCTGTTTAGCATTTCTAAACTTTCTGTCAAGCAGCCGGTTTAGCATTTCTAAACTTTTCGTTTAAACCAATCGACACGAGGGGAGGTATATAATACAAAGAAAACAGGGTGTCAACGATTTTTTGACCCGGCCAAACACATTCACAACCCAGCACCATTCCGTCGCGTTCGACCGATCACCGGCTTGACATTTTCCGGCGTATGCCGTAGGAAAAAGTATACTATTTTCGAGGAGGGACGAAGATGCTGAAGGGAAGCACTCTCGGCTTCATCGGCGGCGGAAACATGGCTGAGGCGATCATCAAAGGGCTGCTGGCCGGCGGGGTCGCGGCGGCTGACGTGATGGTGGCTGAACCGGTGGCAGCGCGGCGGGAATACCTGCACGGCACCTACGGCATCGACGCCTGCGCCGACAACGGCCGGGTGGTTGCGGCTGCCGACGCCCTGGTCATGGCCGTGAAGCCCCAGGTGTTCCGGGGCATGGTTGCGGCCCTGGGGCCGGCAGGGCTCGACGGCAAGCTGCTCATCTCCATCATGGCGGGGATTACCACCGCGGACATGGAGGAGGTCTGCGGCAACGCGGCCCGGGTGATCCGGGTCATGCCGAACACCCCGGCCCTGGTGCTGGAAGGGGCGTCCGCCCTCTGCCGCGGCAGGAATGCCACCGATGACGATCTGTTCTTTGCCACGGGAATCTTCGAACTGGTGGGGACCACCTGCGTGGTGGAGGAAAAGCTCATGGACGCCGTCACCGGCGTCTCCGGCTGCGGCCCGGCCTACGTCTTCCTCTTCATGGAAGCCCTCTCCGACGCCGGCGTAAAAAACGGCCTCCCCCGGGACGTGGCCACGAGACTGGCGGCACAGACGGTGCTGGGGGCTGCGAGACTGCTCCTGGAGACCGGCGACCACCCGGGCGTCCTCAAGGAGAAGGTCACCTCCCCCGGCGGCAGCACCATCGCCGGCATCGCCTCCCTGGAGCGGGATGCCTTCCGCGGAGCGGTCATGGCCGCCGTGGACGCCGCTACTGCCCGCTCGGCGGAGCTGGGCAAAAAATAACGCTTCTTCGCCGCAGAGAATAACTCTCAACGCGTAACGGCGGCTGTCACGAATCCCGTAGCGATCAGGGTGGAGACGGCGGAGATCCGGTGCTACTCTGTGTCCTCTGTGGCCGAAGCCTTTCGGTTCACCTTCTCAAAAAGCTCGACCTGCTCGGCCAGGGAGAGCTTTTTGCCTTTCTTGCACCCCCGCAGGCAGAGGGAACAGCGGTCATCGCCGCACCACTGGCAGAACCGGCAGTCGGGGCAGGGATGCTTTTTGGGCGGATCAGTAGACGACATTTCTCCGGGGTCCGCTCCCGGCCAGGATCTGGGCGAAGACCTTCCCCTGGTCGGCGTTGATCATGAGATAACGGGGCAGCTTCATGACGCTCTCGGCCGGCGTCACGTGGCGACGGTCGATGGTGAAGGTGGCCCGGTACCCCAGCGTCCCGGCCCGGCGGATCAGGTCGTCGTCATAAATGCCGAAGGGCCAGGCGAGCATGTCCACCGTCACCCCGAGTTCCTTCTCGATCTTTTCCCTCGATTTTTTCAGCTGCGACTCCACCAGCCGGTCAAACTCCGCCGGGGGGAGTTTCTTCCGCTCCTTCTTGAAGTTGGGATGCCAGTAGGTGTGGGACTGGAAATCGAAGAGCCCCGTTTTTTTCAGCTCCCGGAGCTGGTCCCAAGTCATGGCATACTTCGCGTTGGAGACGGCCGACGGGTAGATGAAGACCGTCACCGGTACCCGGTACTTCTTCACCAACGGCAGCATGTCGGTATAGACCGACTTATGGGCGTCGTCCTCCACGATCACCACCGACTTGGGGGGCGGCATCGGACCCTTTTTCAGATAGAAGTCCACCACCTGCCGCAGGGGAATCACCCGGTAGCCGTTGTCCCGCAGATACTTCAGGTGTTCCTCGAAGACCGATGTTTTGATGGTCATGCCGTCGGCAACGGTGGGGCCGAAGCGGTGGTAGAGGAGGATGGGGACCGAGAAATCCGCGGCCGAAACCGGCCGGGGTACGGCCCAGGCGGCGGACGAAAAGGACGCCATGAGCATTACGGCGACAATCAGGCGGAACAGCATTTGCGCTACAACCTCCACTAAGGAAATATCTATGGGAATTACGGCCCGAAGACCGCCACGGGGATAGTGACGGGAGACCTGGTCAGGGGCGGTACACCCGCTCGCCGAACAGGGCCGTTCCGATGCGGACCAGCGTAGCCCCCTCCTCCACGGCAGCCTCGAAGTCACCGGACATCCCCATGGAGAGTTCCGTCATGGAAATACCGGGAATGTTCTCGGCAGCCACCGCGTCGGCCAGGCGCCTGAGCTCGCGGAAGTAGGGACGGGCCTCCTCGGGGTCGTCGAAGAAGGGAGGCATGGTCATGAGACCCCGGACCCGCACGTGGGGCAGGGTCGCCATGGCCGCCACCAAGTCTGTGAGTTCGGCCGCCGAGGTGCCGCTCTTGGTCTCCTCGCCGGCGATGTTCACCTGCACGAGGATGTCGCAGACCGCGTCGAGCTTTGCCCACTGGCGGTTGATCTCCTCGGCCAGGGACAGACGGTCCACCGAGTGGATGCAGGTCACGAGCCCGGCAAGGTACTTGACCTTGTTGGACTGGAGATGGCCGATGAAATGCCACTCCACCGGCTCACGCACCTCACGGGCCTTGGCCGTGAATTCCTGCACGTAATTCTCGCCGAAGAGCCGCTGCCCTGCCCGGGCAGCTTCCTCAACCGCCTCGGCCGGAATGGTCTTGGAGACCGCCACGAGGCGTACCGCCGCCGGATCACGCCCGGCCCGCCGGGCCGCGGCCACGATCTTTGCCAGGATATGGGTCAAATTGTCGGCGATTGCCATAACCGGAACTCACAGGGCGCCGATGCGGCGCAGATCCTCCACCACTTCGCAGAGCGGCAGGCCAACCACATTGGTATAGGAGCCGTCGATCCGCTCAACCATATAGGCAGCGCCCCCCTGGATGGCATAGGCGCCGGCCTTGTCCATGGGGCAGCCGGTGGCCACGTAGGCACTGATTTCCTCGTCCCGCAAGGGTTTGAACACGACCCTGGTCACCACCGCCTTGCAGAGCAGACCGTCGCGCTCCCGGTCGTAAACGGCATAGCCGGTGATCACCTCGTGGGAAACGCCGGAGAGTTTCCTGAGCATCCGCACGGCATCGGCCTCATCCACGGGCTTGCCCATGATCTCGCCGTCGCAGACCACGATGGTATCGGCACCCACGAACCAGCGTCCCTCGGTCCGGGCCGCCGTGGCCACGGCCTTGTCCCGGGCAAGGCGCGTGGCGAAATCCGCCGGGGCCTCGCCGGGGATGGGCTCCTCGGGGATATCGCTCGCACAGACGTCGAATTCCACCCCGGCCGATGCCAGCAGCTCCAGCCGCCGGGGCGATGCGGACGCCAGGATGATCCTACCCTTTTCCATCCTTTTCTCCCTCGTTTCGCGCCTTGATCCGTTCCTCGTGGCGGCGTTTCTCGATCTCCAGTTCCTCCCAGTGCTTCTTCCAGTCCTTTTTCCTGACAAAGGAAAGGACCACGGCCCCCACCAGGATCACCACGCCCCAGAAGATGTTCATGACCTGGGACCGCGCAATGCCGTAGCCCAGAGAAACGATCCCCATGAGGATCAGGAGCGCCTCCATGGAAAGGAGCCTGCCGATGAGGGATATTTCCTGTTTTTCCTTGTCGTCCATAGATACCCCGTGGGAGCGACCCTTGTGATCGTCCGCTTCTGGTGTCACACGACGTCGAGGGCGAACGCGAGATTCGCCCCTACACTGTTGCGAGCCAATGATCCAGTTCCGCCAGGGCCCGCTCCGCAAGCCTTCCCCGGCGATCCTTCTTTTTCACTTTCCCCTCGAGGGGCGGGAACAGCCCGTAGTTTACGTTCATGGGCTGAAAGTGCCTGGCCGGCGCCGTGGTGATATGGGCCACCAGCGCACCCAGGGCGGTGGCCGGCGGCGGAACTGCCGGATCCTCACCCCGCACGAGCCGGGCACTATTGATACCTGCCAGGAAACCGCTGCCCGCCGATTCCACGTATCCCTCCACCCCGGTGATCTGGCCGGCGAAGAAGGTGCGGGGGTCGCCCTTGAGCCGGAAGGTGGGCTCCAGCAGGGTCGGCGCATTGATGAACGTATTGCGGTGCATGGAGCCGAGCCGGACGAACTCGGCGCTCTCCAGGCCGGGGATCATCCGGAAAACCCGCCGCTGCTCGGGCCAGGTGAGCTTGGTCTGGAAGCCCACCAGGTTGAAGAGGGTCCCCTCCCGGTTCTCGGCCCGCAACTGGACCACCGCGTGGGGTTCACGGCCGGTACGGGGGTCCGTGAGCCCCACCGGCTTCAGGGGGCCGAAGCGGAGAGTTTCCCGGCCCCGCTCCGCCATCTCTTCCACGGGCATGCACCCCTCAAAGTGTACCACTTTTTCAAAATCCCTGGCCGGTACCTTTTCCGCGGCGAGAACGGCATCAACGAACCGCTCGTACTCTTCTTCGGAGAGGGGGCAGTTCAGGTAGTCGTCACCGTCCCCCTTGCCGTAGCGGGAGGCCCGGAAAACCTTGTCCGCATCGAGGGAGTCGGCCGCAACGATGGGAGCGATTGCATCGTAGAAGTAGAGGCTGTCGCCGGTGATCTGCTTCAGCCGCTCGGCCAGGGCGTCGCTGGTCAGGGGCCCCGAGGCGATCACCAGGACCCCTTCGGCGGGAAGCTCCGTCACCTCCTCGCGCACCAGCTCGATCAGGGGATGCCCCTCGATCCGCTCGGTCACGTAGGAGGAGAACAGTTCCCGGTCCACGGCCAGGGCGCCGCCTGCCGGCACCCGGGTGGCGTCGGCCGCGGCCATGACGAGTGAGCCGGCCCGCCGCAGCTCTTCCTTGAGGAGCCCCACGGCGTTCTCCAGGGACTCCCCCCGGAGCGAGTTTGAGCAGACCAGCTCCGCCAGCCCGGGCAGGTGGTGGGCCGGCGAGTAGCGCTGGGGCTTCATCTCCCGCAGGACGACCCGCACGCCGCGCCCGGCGATCTGCCAGGCGGCCTCGCATCCTGCCAGTCCGCCGCCGATGATGGTGACGGCACCGGTCATGGGGACGGGTCCCCGTCGGCGGGAATCTCGAACTTCTGGAGGGGGTGGCCGGCCAGGAGCCGGGCCTTTCCCTTCTCCTCGTCCCAGAGGGTCAGATACCCCTTCCAGCCGCTGTCGAGCAACTGGCGGATGTGGGTGACAACCTCCCCGGAGGGTGGCACGTGAAAGGCGTTGTACCCCGAGAAGCCGCCGGGCGGTATGAGCCGGTAGGCACCGTACCCCTGCATGACGCTTCGCTTGACGGTAGTTGCCAGGGCAAAGTTCCAGACCTGCTCCTCGTACTTGGTCCAGCCGCAGATGGGGCACATAACCCGCCGGGAGCTCGTCTCGCCCCAGCACTCGGTATCGATCCGGGCATAGGCGAAGCGACACTGATCACAGGTTTCGTGCATGTCGTTAAGCATGGTGGATTTCCTTCAGCAGCCGCACACCGTGCGAGAAAAAGGCGGGGATCGCTCCCCGCCCGGTCGGCGACGTGATTACTTTTTCCCTTCGGTCCGGTAGTCGCATCCTTCCTTGGGACACTTGAGGAACTCCCCTTCCCGCTTGTAGACCTTCTTCACCAGCAGCGGGAAGCCGCACGTGGGGCACGGCCCCGGCTGGGGCGGATCCCAGAGGGCGAACTTGCACTGGGGATAGCGGTTGCAGGAGTAAAACATCTTGCCGTAGCGGGACTTTTTCTCGGTCAGTTCCCCTTCCTTGCATTCGGGGCAGGTATGGCCGGTCCCCTTGGGCTTCACCAGGGGCTGGATGTTCTTGCAGGCGGGATAGGCCGAGCAGGCCAGGTACTTGCCGAAGCGCCCGTCCTTGATGAGCATGGGGCTGCCGCATTTGTCGCACTTTTCCTCGGACAGGACCGGCTCCGCCTGCTCTCTTCCCTCACCCTGGTCGATGTTGCGGGTATAGGTGCACCCTTCCTTGTAACCGGAGCAGGCGATGAACTTGCCCCGCTTGCCGAGCTTCACCACCAGGGGTTTTCCGCATTCGGGGCATGCCTCGTCCGTGGCCTCGGTGGTGAGGTCCGCCTTGCTGACCTCCCCCTCCTTCTGCCTGAGCAGTCCCTGGAAGGGCTCCCAGAACTCGCGCAGCAGCGGCTTCCACCGCTTTTCCCCCCGGGAGACCTGGTCGAGCTCTTCCTCAAGGGTGGCGGTAAAGTTATAGTCCACGTACTTCGTGAAATGGTTGGTCAGAAGATCGTTGACCACCATCCCCACATCCTCGGGGATAAAGCGCTTGCTGTCGAGGCGGGCGTACTTGCGCTCCAGGAGCGTGTTCATGATGGAAGCGTAGGTGGAGGGGCGCCCGATGCCATATTCTTCCAGCGTCTTCACCAGGCTCGCCTCGGTGTACCGGGGGGGCGGCTGGGTGAAGTGCTGCTCCGGGAGGAGCTTCAGGAGCTTCAGAAGTTCCCCTTCGGTGAGGGGAGGGAGGGTCCCCTCCTTCTCTTCGGCCTGATCGTCCACCCCTTCGATATACAGCTTCATGAAGCCGGGGAAGCGGATCACGGTGCCGGCGGCCCGGAAGCGGTAGCCCGTGCCCGCGCCGATATCGACGGAGGTTTGGTCCAGGAGCGCCTCGGCCATCTGGCAGGCCACGGTCCGCTTCCAGATCAGGTCGTACAGCTTGAACTGGTCGGAGGAAAGGTACTTTTTCAGCTCCGCCGGGGTGCGGGCGATGGAGGTGGGGCGGACCGCCTCGTGGGCCTCCTGGGCGTTCTTCGCCTTGTTCTTGTAGAAGCGGGGCTTGGCCAGGGCGTATTCGGGGCCGTACAGGGAGGTGATGACCTGGTGGGCCTCCTGCAGGGCCTGGTTCGACAGCACCACGCTGTCGGTACGCATGTAGGTGATGAGACCCACGAGCCCTTCGTCGATGGCAACCCCTTCGTAGAGCTTTTGGGCCGTGGCCATGGTCTTTTTGGCCGAAAAGCCCAGTTTGCGGGCAGCTTCCTGCTGGAGGGTCGACGTGGTGAACGGCGGCGCCGGCGTCCGCTTGCGCTCGCTCTTCGTCACCTTGTCCACGGTGAAGGTGGCGTTCTCCAGGGCCTTCACAAGCCGGTCGGCCGCAGCCTGGTTGGGGATGTCGAACTTGTCGAGCTTCTTCCCCTCGGCTTCGACCAGATTGGCGGTGCACTTCTGCCCCCCCTCCTTGGCCAGTTCCGCGCCGATGGTCCAGTATTCCTGGGATTGGAACGCCTGGATCTCCTTCTCCCGCTCGCAGATGAGCCGCAGGGCCACCGACTGGACCCGGCCGGCGGAAAGGCCGTAACGGATCTTCTTCCAGAGGAAGGGGGAGAGGTTGAAGCCGACGAGATAGTCGAGAATGGAGCGGGCCTGCTGGGCGTCCACCAGGTCCTGGGAGATGTCGCGGGGATTCTCCACGGCATGGACGATGGCGTCCTTGGTGATCTCGTGGAACACCACCCGCCTGACCGGCACCGGCGGTTTCTCGGGCTTCACGCCCAGGGCCGCCAGCAGGTGCCAGGAGATGGCCTCCCCTTCCCGGTCGGGGTCGGTGGCCAGCAGGAGCGAATCGCTCGCCTTCAGTTCCTTCTTGATGGCGTCGATGTGCCGCTTGCTCTCGGGCAGGACGGCGTAGCGGGGCTCGAAGTCGTGCTCCACGTCCACGGAGCCCTGCTTGCTCGGCAGGGCGCGCACGTGGCCGTAGGAAGCGAGCACCTTGTATTCGTGGCCAAGAAACTTCTCGATGGTCTTCGCCTTGGCGGGTGATTCTACTATGACGAGATGTTGGGGCATAAACGGTACCGTTGTCAGTTAGCGTGAAAAAACTTGCCGGGAAGCTGAGTTACGGCTCCCTTCAGTTCCAGGCGCAGTAACATAGCCGAAACCTCCCCCACTGTCAACGCGCTTTTGGCAATGATCTCGTCGATGTGAAGTGGATCGGCGCCGAACATCGCCATCAGGGCGGCCTCGCCGGCGGGAAGCGGCGGCAGTGGCGGCGCAACGGCAACCGCAGCCGCAGCGCGGGGGACAAGCTCTTCCAGGATATCCTCAACCCCGGCCACGAGCTTGGCTCCTTCCCGGATGAGCCGGTTGGTGCCGCTGCTGCCGCTGCTCGTGATATTCCCCGGAATGGCGAAGACGTCCCGCCCCTGGTCCAGAGCCATCTGCGCCGTGATGAGCGAGCCGCTCCGCTCGGCCGCCTCCACCACCAGGACACCGCGGCACATGCCGCTGATGATCCGGTTGCGGCGGGGAAAATTCTCGGCCAGAGGCCCCATGCCCAGGGGAAACTCGGACACCAGCGCTCCCTGGTCGGCCACCCGGGCGAAGAGCGCCCGATTCTCGGGGGGGTACACCACATCGATGCCGCACCCCAGAACGCCGACGGTCTTCCCCTCCCCGGCCAGGGCACCCTGGTGGGCCGCGGTATCGATGCCCCGGGCCATGCCAGAAACCACCGTCACCCCGCGGCGGGCAAGGTCCTCGGCCAGCCGGGCCGTAACGGAGCGGCCGTAGGCGGTGGCCCGGCGCGATCCCACCACGGCCACGGCGGGCTCCAGCCCCGCCGGGTCGCCCTTCACGTAGAGGTAGGGGGGCGGGTCGGCAATCTGGAGGAGAAGCGGCGGGTAGTCAGGATCCCGGATGGTGACGATGCGGACGCCCGCGCGCCGGACCCGTTCGCACTCCGACTCGGCAAAGGCACGGGGATCATGCCCCCGGATGGAGGCCGCGACCGCTGAGCTTACGCCGCGCACGGATGCAAGTTCAGCATCGGAGGCACTGAAAACCGCCTCGGGAGAGCCGAACCGCTCCAGCAGCCGTCGATAGAGGACATTCCCCACCAGGGGGACCGATCTGAGTGCAAACCAGTGATACATGGGAGTGGGAAGACGGCAGGCCCTTTCATGCCGGAGACGGGGGATACGAAACAGGGACCGGCCGTGCCGGTCCCCGCAATGCTGCCTACCTGGCGGCCCGGACCTCGACCCGGTCACCCCGGTAGATGGTATCGATGCTCTTCACCACCAGGGCCGTCGACGTGGTCTCGCCGCTGGCCACCACCACCAGGGCGCCGATCACCTCAGGGGGCAGCTTCTTCACGGAGATGTCGGCATACTGCTGATCGGGCACCACGTCGCGCAGCACGTAGAACATGTGCCCCGGTTGGGCGCCCTGGCTTTTTCCGATGTCTATGAAGACAAGGTCACCTTCGCTGATGGCCTTGTTGCCCCCCTGCGAGTCAACGACAAAGCCGTTCATATCCTGCTGGGCCGCCTTCAGGGGAACCAGGCGTCGCTTGTCCCGCCAGGGGAGGATGAGGGAGCCCGGCCCGATCTCCTGGTAGGACTTGGTCACAATTGCCTTGGAGACCTTTCCTTCCACCTCGGTGAGCTGGAGGGTGCCGAGGGGGATCATCTTCTCGCCGAGGATCACGTTCGTGACCGGATGGCTCACGGCTTCGAGCTTTTTATAGATGGAGAACCGGTCGCCCACCTTGGCGCCCTGATCCGCACCGATGTCCACGTAGACGATGTCGTCTTCGCCCACGATCACGCGGCTCTGGCTGGTGGTGATGATCCTGCCGGCAGGCTTGAACCCTTTTTCCACCAGATAACCTTCGCTGCCGCTCACCAGGAAGCTCCGCTCCGCCACCGGTTCCTCGGAGGGGCGGGGCGTCGGTGCCGCCTCGGGCGTTGCGGGCGTACGCGGCTCGATCTCGATCCGGTCGGGATAGACCCTGACCCGTTGTCCAGGGTAGATGAAGTGGGGATTGCCGATGGCAGGGTTTCTGGCCCAGAGGTTCGGCCAGTAGTAGGGGTCCTTGAGAAAGCGCTCGGACAGTCCCCAGAGGGTGTCACCCTTCTGGATGACGTAGACCGTCGGCTCCTCGGCGGCAGCCAGCGCCCCGAGTGGAGCGACAAGAGATAGGGCGAGAAGGAGGGAAGCAGCCAGCATCCGTTTCATGGTCACCTCGCAGCCCCGTCCGTGAAGGGGCACCTGATGCGCCGGCGGGGCGAACGCCGGCATGGGTACGGAATCACTGATTTTTCGGAACCGCAGCAGCGAGGCGTTCGCGGGCCTTGGCCGCGGCGGGACTCCGGGGATACCTTGCGACGAGCGATTCAAGTGCCTCACGTGCCCGCCCCGGCTCCTTCATGGCATAGAGCGTGTAACCGCTCTTGAGCAGGGCGTCGGGGACTTTGTTGCTCGCGGGATAGCGCTCGGCCACCAATCTGAAGGCATCCAGCGCCCGGGGCAGGTCGGAGCGCGAATAGTGGCATTCGCCGATCCAGTAGAGGGCATTGCCCGCATACTCGCTGTCGGGATATTCCGCAAGAAATGCCTGAAACGCCTCCACGGCGCCGGCGAAGTTGTTGGCGCTGTAAAGGCCGAAGGCCTTCAGGTAGGCATCGGGGGGGCCGTCCTTTTCACGGGGCGCGCCGTCTCGGCTCACCACCTCGATGCGGGATGGGGTACCGGCCGCGGGGGCGACCTGGGCGAGGCGTTCGGTGATGTTCGCCTGCAGTTCCCGCTGTCCGGCCTTGATCTGCTCGAGCTCGGCGCCCTGGGCGGCCAGGCGCTCGCGGAGCGCGGTCACCTCGGCCGAAAGTTCGGCGAGGCGCACGCCGGAGGTGGTGCTGGCCTGATGCAGGTGCTCCAGGCGCGTCTCCATCTCCGACTGCTTCCGTACCATCACATCCTGGCCGGTGCAACCGGCGGCCGCCACGAGGCAAAGTCCGGCAACAGCGTGTCTGAGCAGGTTCATGGACCCTCTCCCTGGTGAACTCTTCGGAGAGTTAATGACATTTCCCCTTGTTTGTCAAGGTCAAAGCCGTGACCGGAATCACGCGTTACATGAATATATTCACGTAATTTTGTTGATTACGTTAGCGTTGGATATGCTATAACATCGATCAGCAAGACAGCATCCGGCAAAGCGAGCGCCCACAGGACCGCACATGAAGATTTCCTTTGTCATTCCGGTGCATAACGAGCAGGACAATCTCCTCCCCCTTTTCGACGAAATCACCCGGATGGCCAATGCCGAACGGTACGAATACGAGATCATCTTCGTCGACGACGGGAGCCGCGACGACAGCCTCCGGGTTCTAAAAACCCTGGCGCGGGACTGCACGGCCGTTCGCTACCTATCGCTGGCCGCCAACCGGGGCCAGTCCGCGGCCCTGGGGGTGGGCTTCGCCCACGCCGCCGGGGATGTCATCATCACCATGGACGCCGACGGGCAGAACGACCCGGCCGATGTGCCCGCCATGATGGCCCGTTACGGCGAAGGCTGCGACATGGTGACCGGCTGGCGCCGCAACAGGCGCGACACCCTGTCCAAACGGTTGGGGAGCAGGATCGGCAACGGCATCCGCAATCGCCTCACCGGGGAGGGCATTCACGACACCGGCTGCTCCCTGAAGGTCATGCGGGCGGACATGGTCAAACGGATCAAGATGTTCAAGGGGATGCACCGCTTCCTGCCGACCCTCATGAGGCTGGAGGGAGCCCGCGTCGTTGAGATGGAGGTGAACCACCGCCCCCGGCGCCACGGCACATCCAACTACACCAACTGGCGGCGGGCCCGGGAGGGGTTCTTCGACCTGCTGGCGGTGCGCTGGATGCAACGGCGGTATCAACCGGCAACCATAGGAGAAAAACATGTCTAAGGCGGCGATGCTTACCATGGGAATCGGTTTCGCCGGACAGGCCCTGTTCTTCATGCGCTTTTTCGTCCAGTGGATCCATACCGAGCGCCGGAAGGAAAGCGTCATCCCCGAGGCGTTCTGGTACTTCAGCATCATCGGCGGGTTGTTCCTTCTGGTCTACGCCGTCATAAAACGGGACCCGGTCTTCATCGTGGGACAATCCACCGGTACGGTCATCTATCTGCGCAACCTCTACTTCATCCGCAAGAACAAGAGGAAGGACGTGATCGATGCGCTTGAGTCGTAGGGCGCTCCCCTTCCTGGCCATTTACTTCCTGATCCTCCTCTATCCCGGGTCGGCGCTCCACCTGAGAGAGTCCACCGAGGCCCGCTACGGTGAAATCGCCCGGGAGATGGTAGTGACCGGGAACTGGCTCGAGCCGCACCTGAACGGCATCAAGCACTTCCACAAGCCTCCCCTGTCCATGTGGGGAATGGCCGCCGGGATGGAGATCTTCGGCATCAACGGCTTCGGGGTCCGCCTTTTCGGCATCGTTGCCGCAACGGCGGCCCTGGCCGCCCTGCTCGGGACGGCCCGCATCGTCCTCGGCAGCGGGGACGAGGCGATCAATGCCATGCTCATCTGCGGCACATCGCTCCTCTTCCTCTCCTCGTCACGGGTGGTTTCCACCGACATCTACCTGGCCTGCTTCACGGCCCTGGCCCAACTCATGCTCTTCCGCCAGCTGTACGGCGGGCGCAGCTTCTGGAACGCCCCCCTTTACGGGCTGTTCCTGGGCCTCGGGTTCCTCACCAAGGGACCGATCATCCTGCTCTTCACCCTGCTCCCCTTTCTGGTGGCCAAGACCTTTGACCGCGATCACCGCAACGTTTTCACCTGGCGCGAGGTAGCCGCGGCAGCCGGCGCCTTTGCAGCGGTGGCGCTCCCCTGGTACCTGGCGGTGAGCATCAGCAATCCGGAGCTTCCCGACTACTTCCTCAAAGTCCAGACCGTGGACCGGGTGGCCACCAACCGCTTCGGCCGGGACAAGCCGTTCTGGTACTTCTTCGTCATCTTCAGCGCCACCTTTTTCCCCTACACGCTGTTCCTGGCCCGGGGCGTCGCCGGGTGGAAGCAGCTCGACGGACGGATCAGGACGCTCTTCGTCTATATCGTGGCGCCACTGGTGGTGTTCTCCCTGGCCAAGAGCAAGCTGTCCGCCTACATCCTCCCCTTTTACGGCACGGCCTCCATCATAACGGCGTACGCGCTGACCCGGTTCGAGACGGCCCGGCTGCGCGCCGCCACCCTGGTCATCCTCACCCTGGCCGCCGTTGCGGCTGGCGGGACCGGCTTTTTCTACAAGCCGGCCGCCCCCCTGAAGCTCCAGCTCCTCCTGTACGGCGGAGTGCTCCTCGTCCTGTGCGCCTACCTCTGGAAGAGCCGCCTCTCGCCCCAGTTCGTCAGGAACACGGCCCTTTATACCCTCTGCCTGTCGGTGACGGTCTACAGCGCCATGACGCATCTGGGCCCACACCTTAAGGGATACGGCGACATGGTCGCCGCCATCGACCGCATCGACCCGGAGCACAAGCGCGACATCCTGATGTACGGCACGTTCATCCCCTCGCTCTCCTTCTACCGGAACCGGATCGCCGCCATGGGGCTCGTGACCGACCGGGATCTCCGCTTCGAGGAGGATGGCGCCACCCGCGACATCTACCTTCCCACCGATGCCGACGTGGAGCGGTTTCTGGCCGCACGGGGCGAAATCTTCGTGGTGACCGACCAGGGCCAGATGGAACAATTCCGGCTGAAGCACGCATGCTCCGTCACGCCGGTCTTTGTCCAGCGCAAGCACACGGCCTATCTCTGCCGAAGGGAGCCTCCCCCGCCGCCGGCGCCCTGATCCGACCTCTTGTTCTCGTTCTCCCATCAAAGTGTTCTGCCGGGGACGATGACTGTGATATCATCCCGGCCACACGAACCTTCAGCGCGGAGCAGTCATGCAGATCCCCGAACTCCTGGCACCGGCCGGGAACCTCGAAAAACTCAAGGTGGCCGTCCACTACGGCGCCGACGCCGTCTACCTGGGCGGCGCCCGCTTCGGCCTGCGGAGCCAGGCCGACAACTTCACCCCCGCCACCATGGCCGAGGCCGTGGCCTATGCCCACGACCGGGGGGTGAAGGTCTACCTCACGGTCAACAGCTATCCCGACACCGACGATCTGGAGGAGCTGGACCGCTACCTGGAAGAGGTGGCGCCGATCCCCTTCGACGCCTTCATCGCCGCCGATCCCGGGGTCATCGCCACCATCCGCCGCATCGTCCCGGAACGCACCATCCATCTCTCGACCCAGGCCAATACCACCACCTGGCGCAGTGCCCTCTTCTGGCAGCAGCAGGGCATCAGCCGCATCAACCTGGCCCGGGAGATGTCCCTTGAGGCGATCCGCGAAACCCGCCGCCACGTGTCGGCCGAACTGGAGGTCTTTGCCCACGGCGCCCTCTGCGTGGCCTATTCGGGACGCTGCCTCCTCTCCGCCGTCATGACCGGCCGGCATGCCAACCGGGGGGAGTGCACCCATCCCTGCCGCTGGAGCTACGCCCTGGTGGAGGAAAGCCGACCCGGCGAGTATTACCCGGTCACGGAGGATGAAAACGGCACCTTCATCTTCAACTCCCGTGACCTCTGCCTCATCCGCCACATTCCCGAGCTGGTGGAGGCGGGAGTCGACTCCCTCAAGATCGAGGGGAGGATGAAGGGAATCCACTACGTGGCGTCGGTGGTGCGGGTCTACCGGGAGGCGCTCGATCGCTATGCCGCCGACCCCGCCGGCTACGCGTTCCGCTCCGAGTGGCTGGAGGAGCTGTCCAAGGTGAGCCACCGGGGATACACCACCGGCTTCCTCCTGGGCCGCCCCGAGGCGGCGGACCTGGAGTACGACTCCCGCTACCTGCGCAGCCATGACTTTCTCGCCGTGGTGGACGAGATCCTTCCCGACGGCACCGCCGTCCTCGCCGTCCGCAACCGCATCCGGCCGGGCTGGACCATGGAGCTGATGGGGCCGGGCATGCGCTCGGACACCTTCACGCTCGACACCTTCACGGACGATCAGGGGGTTCCCCTGACAGAGGCCCACCCTAACCAACGGATCCGGGCGATACTCCCCGGCACGGCCGCCCCCTGGGATCTGCTGCGGCGGGAACGGGACGACTGAGGTCGCCATGGAACGGCCAACCATCGCCATCAAGGTAGACGCCGACACCTTCGTGGGGACCCGGGACGGCATCCCGCGCATCCTCGACATCCTCGGCCGCTTCGGGGTCAAGGCGACATTCTACTTTTCCCTGGGTCCCGACAATACCGGCAAGGCGGTGCGCCGCATCATCACCCGGCGGGGATTCCTCCGGACCAGCCTCCGGCTCAACGCGCCGGCCCTGCTGGGGCCGCGGACCCTTCTCTCGGGCCTGCTGATCCCGCCCCCCATCATCGGCAACCGGCTCGCCGACACCATCCGGCTCACTGCCCGCCTCGGCCATGAGGTGGGCATCCACGGCTGGGACCATGTAAAGTGGCACGACCTTCTTCCCTGGATTCCGAAAAAGATGATCGCCCTGGAACTGGGCCGCGCCTGCGCCCTCTTCGAGGAGGTGATGGGACGACGGGCCCGGACCGCCGCGGCGCCCGGCTGGACCGTGAGCGCCGACTCCCTCGAAATCCAGGACTCCATGCTTCTGTCCTTTTGCAGCGATTGCCGGGGACGGACCCCCTTCTACCCGGTTGTGGACGGACGGCGGTTCGGCACCCTCCAGGTGCCCACCACCCTGCCGACCCTGGACGAACTGCTGGGCGGGGGGATCGCCACGGAGCGGGAGGCCGTGGACCGGCTCATGGGCCTGGTGGGGCCGGGGCTCAACGTCCACACGGTGCAGGCCGAAATCGAAGGGAAGCGCTATGCGCCGCACCTGGCGTCGCTGCTGGACCGGCTCACGGGCACCGGCGTCCGCTTCGTCACTCTGGGCGAAGCCGCGGACGAGGCCAAGCGGGCAACCGTGCCCGTCTGCCGGCTCACCATGGAGGAGATCCCGGGCCGTCCCGGGCGGGTGGCGGTTCAGGGCGAGGAATGGAGCGAACCGGGACCGGCGGCCGGAGAACCGTGATTCCCGGCGTTGATCACCAGAGGAGCATTGGGGAGGGAGCCATGACGTCATTCACCGCCTTCGCCCTGCCGGGCGAACTGGACCTGAACCGGCTGGCCGCCGATCTGGGCTTCCCCCGGCGCTACCGGTGGGAAGAGCCCATGGTGCTCGACCAGGCGAGCCTCAAGCCCCTGTCGGGGGACCAGGGCACGACCAAGAGGGTTTACCTCTATTTCTTCGGCGGGGTGGTCTTCGTCAACTGCACGGAGGAGGAGGCAAGGGCCTTTTTCTGGAGTATGGCGCACTACGCGGAGCCGTTCAAGAGCGTGCCGGACGAGAAGTACCGGGACGACTACGCCCTGACCCTGGGGGAGAGCAGCGGACCTGCCGTGACCAACGACCTGGCGACCATGCCAGTGTATGACCCGGCCTACGTGGACACCATCTGCTTCGTCATCGCCAAGTCGGTGGCCCTGGAGCGGATCGAGGAGCGGGTCGACCAGGTCCTGGATGAAATGGAAACCGTCATCGGCATGCTCGACCGGGGCAAGCTGGGAATCTCGGACCGGCGCCTGGCAAAGCTGGCGGCCAACGTCCTGACCTACAAGTACCAGTCCATCGCCCACGTCATGGTCCTGGAAAAGCCGGAATTCACCTGGGAGAACCCCGAGGCGGACCGCCTCTACCTGACCATGGCCAACGTCTTCGAGCTGAACCAGCGCTACAACGAGATCAAGCACAAGGGGGAAACGCTCCTGGACATCACGGAGGTTTTCACGAGCCTCGCCCACGCCCGCCGCGCCTCCCGCCTTGAATGGACCATCATCATCCTGATCTTCATCGAGATCGTCATCTACCTCTTCGAGCTGATGCGCTAGGCGGCTAGAATCCCCCGCACAGGGCGAAATGCTCCCCCTCCTGGGCAGTCGCATCGAAGTGCCTGTGGCAGGCCCCGCAGGTCACGGTGTCGGCGGCGAATTTCTGCTGAAGGGTCAGGTTGCGGGTGTCGCACCAGTCGCAGTACCAAGCGTAGTAGTCGCCGAGCGGTATGATGTTCATGAATGGGCCTCCTGTTTATAGGTTTTGCCTCCATCATAGCGTGGCGATGTTGCGACGACGTTACAACTGCCTTAAACCTGGGACAGCTGCCTGAATATGTCAGCCTTCTTCCCGTGCGCCTCCCGCCACAGTGCTCTCTGGACCGCGTATGGCGGTGGCTTACTTTTTGAGGAACCGGTACGGGTCAGCCCGGGTAAGCCAGGGACTGCCGGGATACTCGGCCGTCAGCCGGTCATAGATACCGACCAGGTTCGCCACATCGTGGGTTTCGATGTAGCGGGAAACCCCGTTGAGATAGACCGCTTCCGGCGCCAGGCTGCTGGCGGGGTAGCCGGCGAGGATTTTTTCAAAGCACTCACACGCCGCGGGACGGTCCGGCAGATTGAACCTGGCCTTGCCAATCCCCAGCAGCAGTGACGGGATCAACTCATCCGGGGGATAAAAGCCCAGGGTTCGGTAATGTTCAACCCCTTCGGCATCCACAATCAGCAGGGTCGGGGTCCATTTTACCTTGTAGCGTGGCCCCAGTTCAGGGTCATCGGCCGGGATGCGGATGGGAATGAGATTGCCGTTGATAAAATCGATTACTGCGGAGTCAGGGTACGCAACCGCGTCCATGCGCTTGCATCCGATTCAGCCGGGGTTGAAAAAATCAACGAGCGCCAGTTTATTTTCGCTTCTGGCCCGCGCCAAGCCATCCTTGAATGAGGTGATCCACTTAATCTCTGCCATGGCCGTTCTCCTTTCTCGCTAGATCCTTACGGAATAACTAGTATCAAAATGCGAAGCAATCGCAACCCAAGCCCCAGAAGTCACCGTAACGGGGCACCGCGGCCTTGATGCCGACCAAGAGTTGGTGAGCAGCGTGCTGACAGCCGTGGGAATGGCACTCGGCGGTGTGCTGGTGCTGGGGCACCGGGACGCCGGCACGGGCGGCTTTACGCATGTCCAGCGGCGCCCCGTACCCGCCATACACCTTCACGGGTGACCACTCCGGCAGCACCGGCAGCGGCGTCGGATCGAGGTTCCCGAATTCCCCGGCGCCGTAGACAATCTTCCCGTCAACAATGGTCAGGACCGACTCGATTCCCTTGATGTTCACTTCCGGCACGGTGAAGTAATCGTCCGTGAGCGCCGTGACATCCGCCAGCTGGCCGACGGCGATGATCCCCTTCTTGCCGCTTTCACCGGAAAACCAGCTGCTCCCCTGGGTATAGAGCCGCAGCGCCTCCTCACGGCTGAGACGGTTTGCCTCGGAATACAGCGGGGCGCCGCCGACGGTCTTCCCCGCAACCAGCCAGTAGAGGGAAACCCAGGGGTTGTAGCTGGAGACGCGGGTGGCATCGGTCCCCGCCCCCACGGGAATGCCAAGATCGAGCATCTTTCGCACCGGAGGGGTCCGCTCCGCTGCCTGCTTCCCATAACGATCCAGGAAATATTCCCCCTGAAAGGCCATGCGGTTCTGGATGGCAATGCCGCCCCCCAGCGCCTTGACCCGCTCCATGCTTTTGTCGGAGATGGTTTCGCAATGATCGAAGAACCATTTTGTGTCGGTGAAGGGGATTTCGCGGTTCACCTCTTCGAAGACGTCCAGCATGCGAGAGATGCTTTCGTCATAGGTGGCGTGGAGGCGGAACGGCCACTTATTGGCGGCCAGGAGCGAAACAACCTCCTTCAGCTCCTTCTCCAGGTTGGATGGAAGGGCGGGGCGGGGTTCCAGGAAATCCTCGAAATCCGCCGCAGAGTAGGCCAGCATCTCTCCGGCGCCGTTGCAGCGATAGAAATCGTCACCCATGCCGGGGGAGGTCAGCTTCATGCAGCGCAGAAAATCCTCTTTTTCCTCCTTGGGCTTTTGCGTAAAGATGTTGTAGGCCATGCGTACAGTCATTTCACCCCGCCGGTGCAACTCCTCGATGATCGCGTAGTCATCCGGGTAGATCTGCGAACCGCCCCCGGCGTCCACCAGGCTGGTGAGGCCAAGGCGATTCAGTTCCCGCATGAAGTGCCGCGATGAATTCATCTGATGTTCGGGGGGGAGTTTCGGCTGCTTGCCGACGGTGGCGTACAGGATGCCGGCATTGGGACGGGCGATGAGAAGCCCGGTGGGATTGCCGGACTTGTCCCGCTGGATTTCACCGGCGGGGGGATCAGGGGTGTCTTTCGTGTAGCCGCAGGCCCGAAGCGCGGCCTTGTTCAGCATGCCGCGGCAATAGAGGTGCAGGACGAAGACCGGGGTATCGGGAGCGACAGCGTTGATCTCATCGAGAGTGGGCATGCGGCGCTCGGCGAACTGGAATTCGCTCCAGCCGCCGATGACCCGCACCCATTGGCCTGGGGGAGTGCGCTGCGCCTGCTCTTTCAGCATGCGCAAGCCGTCGGCAAGAGACGGGACTCCGTCCCAGCGCAGCTCCAGGTTGTAGGTGAGCCCCCCGCGGATCACATGCATGTGGGAATCGTTGAGGCCGGGGATGACCCGGCGCCCCTTGAGATCTATTCGCTGCGTCTTGTCAGTTGCGGTGCCGAGGAGTTCATCTCCCCCGGTGGCGGTTATGCGTCCTCCGGCCATGGCAATGGCCGAGACCCGAGGGTTGGCATCATCGAGGGTGGTGATCGTGCCGTTATGCAGAATCAGGTCGGGTGCGTTCATGATGTTGCCTCCCTTACGGGCGGTGTTTCAGCCAGGGTCTGAGTAATTTCACCAACAGAGGCATGGCCGCCCACGTTAGAACAATTACTATGCCCACAGATACCACCAATGCCTTCAGTGGCCGAGGCTGGCTGGCTATGAATGGATTCAGCAGCCACGGTACCAGCATGCTGACCGGCCAGACCCCCAGAACCGTGACGATGGCCATTTTCCAGCGTGGGGGAGACGCCGGCGCACCTGGCGGCGCAAACCAGTACTCCAGGCCGCTTTCCAGGCGGTATGTCGGTTCGCGCTCCCTGAACGGTTCGGCTTTTTCTAATAGTTCCCGCCGGATGTCCGATTCCTGCCAGTTTCTCAGGTGCTCATAGGTATCGAATCGGAAAATAACCACATACTCTCGCTCGCTGCCGCTGGGCGTTATCACGTTGATGCCCATGTGGCCCGGGAAGCCGAGGGCGGCGGCTGAAATCTCATGCCGCCACGCCTCGAATTTCCTTTCGCTCCCCTGCCTGACCCGCCAGGTTACAACGGTCGTCAAGGGGCCGGTTTCCTGTGCAAGGCTGTTATTCATTTCCCCGGGGCCTTGCGGCTGGGTGGTGCGCCATGCACCATGGTGTAGGCATACTCCACGCCCTGGCCGTAGGCGCCGCAGTGCTCCTTGACCGTCTGGATGACAGCGTCGTAGGTGTCCTTGCGGGCCCAGTCACGCTGGTACTCAAGGAGAACCTGCAGAGCGGTCATGGGCACCGCACCAGCCTGTTCGACGCGTCGCATGGCTGCATTGTGGGCGGTAACGCTTGTCCCGCCCGAGGCATCTTCCACGGCATAGACGTCATAGCCGGCTTTAATTGCTTCCAGGGCCGGGAACGCCAGGCAGACCTCGGTCCAGAGGGCCGCCATGACCAGTTTTTTCCGCCCTGTGGTCTTTACCGCCGCCACGAATTTCTCGTCCTCCCACGAGTTCATGGAACTCCGCTCGACCGGTTCCTGGTTGGGAAAGATGTCGAGAATCTCCGGCCACATGTTGCCGGAGAAGCTTTTCGTCTCCACCGTTGTGAGGATGGTCGGCACATTGAAGATTTTTGCCGCCTTGGCCAGGAGCAGGACGTTGTTGAAGAGGGTCTGCCGGTCTATGTTGGCGACACCGAACGTCATCTGGGGTTGAAAATCGATCAGGATAAGGGCTGAATTCTGAGGATTGAGCAGTTCCGTGTAGTTCATGATATGACTCCTTTTATTGGACTTTGCATCTTCGTACTACAGGTAAAGTGTACCCCCGCAATTCATCGAATCAATGTACTGTTTACGCGCTTGAGCCTGCCTGATGTGTCAGGCCAGGTCAAAAAGAAGCACTTCCGCCTTTTCCTTGCCGATGACAATCAGCTGATTTTCGTCGCTCACTGCGGCACCGTCTCCCGGACTCAGATGGTGACCGTTTATCTCAACACTGCCGCGAGCTACCTGAAGCCAGACGTGGCGGCCTGCTGGTACGACATGAGCAATCTCTTCTCCCTGTTCAAGCAGGGCTGCATACAGGTTAACGTCCTGATTGATGGTCACGGACCCGTTACGGCCGTCTCGCGAGGCGATCAGCCGCAGTTTTTTCCGCTTTTCCTCATCCGGGAAGAAGGTCTGTTCATAGCTGGGTGCTACCCCGTCCTTTTCAGGCACTATCCAGATTTGGAGGAAATGCACAAGTTCAGACCCGGAATGGTTGAACTCGCTGTGGGTGATGCCGGTGCCGGCACTCATGCGCTGCACCTCGCCGGGGCGGATGACCGAACCGTTGCCCATACTGTCCTTGTGTTCCAGCGCACCTTCCAGGACATAGGTGATGATCTCCATGTCACGGTGGGGATGGGTCGGAAAACCTTCTTTTGGCTGGACCCGATCTTCATTGATGACCCGCAAGGCCCTGAAACCCATATGCTTCGGGTCGTAGTAATCGGCAAAGGAAAAGGTATGGTAGGTATTCAGCCAGCCATGATCGGCATGTCCACGTTCAGTTGCTTTTCGTATGCGGAGCATTGTCGTGACTCCTTTATTGGTAACGATCCGATTCGATCGCAGCAGTGATACGTTTGTTTAGATTACGGAGCAGGCGATACGTCAACCCCCAGAGAGGCTGTTGTTTGTCATCCAGTAGTCTCAACGCCGGAAATCGGCGGAGTCGGTTGCGGACAAAAAACTCCACCTGGGCAACGCGGGCCGGGTTGCTGAACTCCCCGGCAGAAACCCAGAAGGCGTCGGCAATTTCGTCCTGGGCCAGGTGCAACACGGGATGCTGCTTTACTGCATAGACAAAGCAGGAGACAACTATCCGCAAACCTCCGGGGGCAATGTCGCCGAGACGGCCCAGGTAGTGCGCAGTGGAAAGATCCAGCCCGATCTCTTCCCGTGTTTCCCGCTCGGCAGTTTCTTTAAGGCTGCGGTCATAGCTCTCTGCTCTTCCCCCCGGAAAACCGATCTGACCGGACCAGTAATCATTTTCGTTGCTTGATCGTTCAATAAACAGGATGTTCAACCCGGCCGGTCGTTCCTCCAGAATCAAGGCGACTGCGGCGTGCGCGCGCCCCCCCGGCTCAATGATGCGTGACTGATGGTTGGTGAGCGCCGTGCCGATCTGTTGAATCGTGTTCACGGTGTTGCTCCTCAGGCTTTACGGGCAATAAGGCGGTCCAGCGACCAGCGCCCACCACCGGCAATCACCAGGGCCAGCGCCATACCGACCACCAACAGATGGTACTCGAACCCCTCACCGGCCTGCTTTCCGAACCAGTTCATGAAAAAACCGTATTTCACATGGCCCATCAAGGCGGCCACGCCGATGGTTGCACCAATGCCGAAGGCAGCAATCCGGGTAAAGAGCCCCGCGATTAGTCCAAGTGCACCAAACGATTCGGCCAGTACCGCCAGCAAGGCAAACAGGTAGGGGATGCCCATGTTCTCGGTAAAATGGTGCATGGTTCCACTAAAACCATGGCCACCGAACCATCCCAGCACTTTCTGGGCACCGTGGGGAAGCATTACCACCCCCAGGGTCACGCGCAGGATGGTAGTGGAAAATTCATCCTGTGTAGCAAGTAGTTTGTTCAACATCGTCTAACTCCTTCGAGGTTTGGCGTCCGACCGGACATCAGGATCAAGACCGGGAGGAGATGGCAACTGCCTCCCGGCCTTGACAGATGGCAGGTACCGTTACTTCCTGATCATCTCGATTTCCAGGGTGATCGTGATTTCATCACCGACAAGCACTCCACCGGTTTCAAGTCCCTTGTTCCAGGTAAGACCGAAATCCTTGCGATCGATTTTGGTTGTGGCTGTGGTGCCGCGACGGATATTGCCCCATGGATCCTTGCTTTCCTTGGAGATCGGTTCCACATCAAGGACCACCTGACGGGTAACGCCATGCAGGGTCAGGTCGCCGGTAACCTTCAGCCTGTCCTTGCCGGCCTTGGCAACTTTCTTCGACACGAAGGTCATGGTGGGGTATTTGGCCACATCGAAGAAGTCGGCGCTGCGCAGATGCTCGTCGCGTTTTTGCACATTCGTGTTGATGGAATTGGTATCGATAGTGACGTTCACCTTTGACTTGGTGATGTCTTTGTCATCGATTTCAACGGTGCCGGTATGCTTCTCGAAATTCCCCTTCACATTCGCCACCATCAGGTGTTTGACCTTGAAGCCGATATTGGAATGATCGGGGTCGATGGTCCAGGTAGAGGCGAAGGCAAAGGCCGGAAGGGACAGGGCGACGATGGTGCCGATTGATGCGATGATCTTTTTCATGATGAATCTCCTTTGGTTTTGAATTATTTAACATCAAATTGTTTACTTAAAAAAACACGACTGCCTCTTTATCCTCCTTTCAATCCGAGTTTTTTGCACAGATTTCCCAGCACTTCCTGTTCGTTCTCCGTAAGGGAAGCCATTTCAGCAACAATTGACGTCTCGACATCCGCAAAGACTTTGGTAATGAGCGCTGTCCCCGTTTCCGTCAGATGAATGGTCAAATAGCGCCGATCTTCCGTATCGCGCTCTCGTCTTACCAGACCCTGCTTCTCAAGGTTATCGATCACCAGGGTAATATTGCCGGTACTCTTGAGGATTTTGGCGGCAATGTCCTTCTGGCACAGGGGACCTTTATGGTACAGAGCCTCCAGTACGCCAAACTGGCTGATGGTAAGCTTTGGGGCCGACAGGACGCGATGGACCCTGCTGGTTACCGATTCCGCGGCCCGCACCAGCTTGGTGTAGGTATTAAGGACTCGGTATGTTGGGGCAGTTGGAGTTTTCATGTCAGTCCCGTTTAGCTTTAAATGATATAATTTAATATCAAACTATACCAACCTGACCAAACTGTCAAGCACAGTTTTTGCCCTGTTTATTTCCCTGATGGTTGAGTATTTGGAGAGAGGGGCACGTTCAAATCTGTGGCTGCTCCGCCACCAGGAGCAGCCGCTTCTTGAACGCCTCCTCCAGGAGATCCCCCTTGATCTTCCCGCCGAAGAGCTCCACCGAGATATCCTCGCTGCTGGCGATGGTGACGATGGCCGTGCCGTCGGAGATGGAGCAGGTGACGCCGGTGACGACGCCGCTGCGGCGCCGGTCGAGGCCGTCGGCCAGCCGGAGAATGCCGCCGAGCCGGCTCACCAGCTGCCGGTCCGGTTCGGCCAGCCGCACGTAGGCATCGTGCTTCTTCTTGGGGAGGGCCTTGCGGTGGTAGCGGGCCGCGTTGGCGATGATCTCCCGCTCCCGGGGGGTGAAGCCGAAGAGGTCGGCGTGGCGGATGAGATGGTAGGAATGTTTGTGGTGGCTGGAGTAGTTGATGAAGTACCCCACGTCGTGGAGGATGGCGGCCGCCTCCAGCATCCGACGAGCCCCCTCCCCCATGCCGCAGGCGGGCCCCAGGGCGTCGAAGAGTTGCAGGGCCAGCTTGGTCACGTGGAGGGAATGCTCCTCGTCCATGTGACAGGAGCGGCCGAACTCCAGCACCGCGTCGCGCCAGGTGCGGGGCTGCTCGGCACCGGGGATGAGGCCGTGGGTCCGGAGCGCCTTGACGATGAGCCCCTCCCGGATTCCCCGCTCGTTCACCCGCAGGATGTTGGCGTCGAAAAAGCGCATCAGCTCGTCAACCACCGTGACTCCGGCCACGATGATGTCGGCCCGGTCCGGGTTGAGGCCCGGCACCTCCCGCCGCTCCTTGACCGTCTTGCGCGACAGCATGGCGAGCAGGTGCACCACCTCGGAGCGGAGCACCTCGTAGCGGTGGACCGAGCCGTACCCCTCCCCCCGCATGGCCATGGCCATGGCGGCGATGGCGGTGATGGTGCCGCCGGAGCCCACGAGACACTGAAACTGGACCCGCTCGCCGGCAAAGACCTCCTTGAGGCTCGAGCGGATATGCTTGCGGAGCTTGTCCTGGCTGGCCTGCCGGATGGAGTCGCCCCCCATGAACTTCTCGGTGAGAAAGACCGCTCCCAGCTCCAGGGAGTAGATCTCCTCGATGTGGGAGCCCAGCGCCGTCACCACCTCCAGGCTCCCGCCGCCAATGTCGACCATGGCGTAGCGGACACCCTCCATGTCGAAGTGGTTCCGCACCGAGAGGGCCGCCAGCTCCGCCTCCTCCTCGCCGCTGATGACCGCCACCGCCACTCCAACCTCCGCGGCGATGGCGGCGATGAACGCCTCGCCGTTGGCTGCCTTCCGGACAGCGCTCGTGGCCACCGCCTCGATGGCCGTCACGCCGTAGCCGTCCACGATCTTCTTCATCCGGCCGAGCGCCGTCACGGCACGCTCCCAGGCCGCCGGCGAGATGGTGCCGCTGGCGGCCATCCCTTCGCCCAGGCGCACGGTGGCCTTCTCGTCGTCCAGGACGCGGAATTTTCCGTTCCTGGTCACCTCCACCACGATGCAGCGGATGGAGTTGGTCCCGATATCGATGGCAGCCAGCCTGTTGTGGGTCACAGCGCTCTCCTCACCTGTTCGCCGATGGCTTCGAAGGGGGTCTCGGCCAGGAGCCCGGCAAACAGCGCGAACCGCCGGCGCCGCTCCCCCGTGATGTGGTTCAGGATGACACACTCATCCGCCGATGGCAATCCCTCGTGCCTGACGATGCCGGCAAAGACGTCCAGGTCGTGCATGGTGCCGAGAACGTCCTGGTAGGCCTTGATCGCGGCATGGAGGGGGCCGGAGCAGTCTCCAAGGAGAAAGGAGAGGATCTCCAGCCGGTAGCGGTAGTGCTTCACCGCAATCCTCAGGCGGTGCTGGGCCTCCACGTCAGGCTCGCGGCAGGCATCGGGCACCAGGGCGAGCACGTCGTCCAGGCGCTCCCGAAGGCGCTCGGCAGCAAAAACGGCAATGGTCGTGAAGGGGTCGATGCCCGAAGGGGGCGGCGAGAAGAGGGTCGGACATGCCACGATGCGGGCCAGGGCCTCGCGGGTGCGGCGGGGGTCCAAATCTCCGAGCCCCCGCCGGAGTTGCCGCCGTTGCTCCCGGCGCAGGTCCTCGTACCGCGCGATGATCCGCGCCAGATGGCGACCGGCGCCTCCCTCGGCCGTCTCCGCCATGTGCCGGAAGAAGACAAGGGCCTCGTCGGTATTGCGCAGGGCGCCCAGGAGCCGGGTGACGCTCCTGACGCCCCGGGCCGCGCGCCGGACGGATTCGGGGCGATAGGCGGCGGCGAACAGGAGGAATCCCTCCCGGAGCCGCCGCGAGGAGACCCGAAGATCATGGATGTCCTCCGGGTCGAACGTTTCAGCCGCCCTGCGCCACCGGTCGAAGAAATCGTCCACCCGGCCGGCCAGAAGCGCCCGGGCCGCTATCCAGAGTGGTGTATGCCCGCTGATCCGCATGAGGAGCCCCGTTTCGCCTTCAGACGCACAGCCGGAGCAACGACGCCGTCAGGCAAGCACCCGTTTGAGGGCCTTGCGCGTCCGCCGCAGACCCTGCTCGACCTCTTTGAGCCCCGTATCGGCCAAACCGGCCAGGCGTTTTTCGGCCTTGGCGAGCCCCTTGCCGGCCCGTTTCACCCGGCGGCCGATCTTCCCTTCCACCTTTTCCAGGGTCGTCACCACCTTGAGGAACTCCTTCTCCACCCGGCGGGCCGTCTTCTTTTCCAGTTCATCGGCAAAGCGCTCGCGCACCGTGCGGGCGACCCCTTCCACCTGCTCCCGCAGGGTCAGGGCGGCGGCCTTCAGCTCTTCCACGCGCCGGGCCCGGTCCTCTGCTTTTCCCTCGGCCAGTTCGGCGGCCTGGGCAACAATGGAGGCGACCGAACGGGGATTCATCCCCTTGATGGCCCTGAGCCCCTCCTCGCCGGCCGCTGCGATCTTCCCGAAGGTGTCGTGCCCCGCCTCGGCCAGCCGTTTGGCCAGCACCTCGCCGATGCCGCGAATTTTCTGCAGTTCCTTCTGGACGTCCGCCATCCCTCATTCCCTCCTTTTCATCCGTGCCGTCACGGCAGCGTACGCGTCTTTTCTCCCTTGTGGACCACCCAGCGCAATCGCGCGCGCCCCGTGCCGGAGTCCAGTTCCAGGGCAACGGCCATTCCCTTGCGTAGCGGCACGGCCTCGGGCCGTCCCAGCAAATCGGCCACCACCCGGCCCAGGTCGGGCTCGTGCCCAACGATGACCACATGGCGGGCTTCTGGTCGGCCGGCCAGCAGCCGGGCAAGACCCTCCCGGTCGAAACCGGGGGCAAGCTCCCGGGAGACCGCCAGTTCCCCGTCGTAGTCCAGGCCGGCGGCGAGTAGTTCCGCCGTCTGCACGGCACGGACCAGGGGGCTGGCGACGATCAGGTCGGGAGGCATGCGCCGCCGGGCAACAACCCGGACGCTGGCGGCAAAGGAAGCCCGCCCCCGCGGCGTGAGCCAGCGGTCCTCCTCGGCGATCGCCGGAGAGCGTTCCACCGCCTCGGCGTGACGCACCACGAGCAGTTTCATATCACCTCCGGCACAGTGTGCAGTCCGGCTCCGCAAAAGAGTAAAGCACAGCATGCAGCGTTTTCAATGAGAATTCCCGCACAATGCCACGGGCAGGCAAAGATTTTACCCGGTTGTAACAATCGGGGAAACCGGGCCGGCAGCCTTGGTCATTGACACACCTCTCGCCGATAGGTATCCTCATGCCATGAAAAATCAGGACGAATCCGGCGATGGGTGGGAATCCCTCTGTGAGCGGTGCGGTCTCTGCTGCTTCGAGAAGATCGAGGACGAGAACGGCACCGTCTTCTTCACCTCAACCCCCTGCCGCTATCTGGATGTGACCACCCGCCAGTGCGTCATCTATGACAAACGGTTCGACATCAATCCCGAGTGCGTCAAGCTGACCGAGGAACTGGTGAGAACGATCCCCTGGCTTCATGACGACTGCGCCTACCGCAAGGCGCTGGGGGTACGGCTGTCAAAGGTAAGAATGAACGGACGGAACAAGGGGAAAAGGGGCTGAGCCGGAGACGCGCCCGCACATCGCACGCTGCAACAAACAGGGAAGGGAGTTTTCAGGAAATGGGACGTGATGGCAGCAAGGTAGTCAGTCTGGAGGAGGAGCGCACCCGCCGCGCCATGGTCGGCAAAGCGACGGGCACCGATACGGAGGCGGCGTCTGCAGTCCCCGGCGGGGCCACTGCCTGGAAGCAGATGAACGCCCTCCTCGCCGACCCTCGCGCCCGGGAGGTGGTGCGCGCGCTGCCGGAGCAGCAGTTTTACTGGATACTGACCGAAGTGGGGATGACCGACGCCGTGGAGTTCTGGGAACTGGCGTCGCCGCAGCAGCGGATGTTCATTCTGGACATGGAGCTCTGGGACTCGTGGAATTTTTCCGAAGCTAAATCGCACCAGTGGCTCAACCACCTGCTGGAAGCGGGCGAAGAGGCCGTACTGGAGCAGCTGCCCCACATGGACGCGGAACTTCTCATTCTCATGTTCAAGAAGGAGATCATCGTCGGCGGCGGCATCGGCGACCTGGTCTCCGACGAAGAGCGGGTGGCCGACTGGGACCACAGCTTCGACAACGTCTACTTCATAACCTTCCGCAACGCCGAGCGGGCCCGCGCCGTGGGGACCTTCATCGACATCATCTTCCGCAACGACCGGGAGCTCTACCTGGGGCTCATGGAAGGGATCAAGGTGGAGCTGGAGAGCGAGCTGGAAGAACTCGCCTACCGCTTCCGCTCGGGCCGGCTCGCCGACCTGGGGTTCCCCGAACTTGAGGATGCCCTTACCATCTATGCCCGGCTCTCTCCCGACAGCTTCATCCCCTCAGCCGAAAAACGACTGGACCTGGCCTCGGGCATAACCGGCCTCCCCATGCCGGCGGGATACGAGAAGTCATTCCTCAACCGCGCCCTGGCCCGGGTGGAGAGTCCGGTGGATCAGGAGCTCACCGCCCTCGTCAACAGCGCCCTGGTGGCCGACGGCGCCGCCCTCCGCTCACGCGAGGGAATGGAGGCGATCTTCCGGCGGGTCCACGGTTACCTCTCCATCGCCCTTGAGCACCTGTCAGACGGCGACGTGGAACGGGCCGCCGCGATCATCGGCCGGGAATACCTCTCCCGCCTCTTCCGGCTCGGATTCGGCATGGTCATGGAACTGCGCAAGAGCCACGAGTCGCTGGCGATCGACGATTACGCCACCGGCAGGGTGATCGAGGGGCTGCGGGCCACACCGCCCCGCTTCTACCGGGCTCTGGACCCGGACGGCATCGACGGCTTCCGGGAATTCCGGGAACTCGACGACATCCGCCGGATCGACGAACTGCTGGGCCGTCATGGAGACCCGGCATGAATGATCGGAGCCACACCGGCGAAGAGGATCTGAGCTGCCGCGTGCAGGAGCTGGAGCAGCGGGTTGCCGAGCTCACCGAGGCCCTTGACGCTTCAAACCGCGAACTGCAGACCTTCAGCTACTCGGTTTCCCACGACCTGCGCGCCCCCCTCACCATCATCGACGGATTCGCCCGGGCCCTCATGGAGGACTGCGCCGAACAGCTCGACGCCCAGGGGCAGGAGTATCTCAAGCGGATCCGGATCGCCAGCCAGCGGATGGGAAACCTCATCAACGGGCTGCTGAACCTTTCACGCATCGCCCGCGAGCCGCTCTGCCCCGATACCGCCAACCTGAGCGAGATAGTGCGAACCATCGAGATGGAGCTCAGGTATCTGCACCCGGAGCGCAGCGTACTGTTCACCATCGAGGACGGTGTTACGGCGCAGGGAGACCGCCGGCTGCTCCGGACGGTGATGGACAACCTGCTGCGCAATGCCTGGAAGTTCACGGTCGCCCGCGATCCAGCCCACATTTCCTTCGGTTCCTGCGTGCAGGAGGGGAAAACGGCCTATTTTGTTAAAGACGATGGTGCCGGGTTCGACATGGCCTTTGCCGACCGCCTGTTCATCCCCTTCCAGCGCATGCACCAGGGCAGCGAGTTCGAGGGGGTGGGCATCGGCCTTGCCACGGCCCACCGGATCATCCAACGCCACGGCGGCAGAATATGGGCCGAAGCGGCGCCCGATGCGGGAGCGACGTTTTATTTCACACTGACCGGGTAAATCCCGCTCGTTCTCCAGGACGCATCAGCGGGAGGCAGCCCCATGACTCTTCCCTTCCTGACCATCAGGATCAAGCTTATCTCCATCATCGGGTTCTTCCTGGTGCCGATGGCCGTCCTTTCCATCTACAACCACTACGAAATCCTCAAGCGGGAAATCGACGACCTGAAAGGCCGCAACTTCTCGGCTGCCACGCACGTGGCTGTGGAAGTGGACCGGTTGATCACCGAAACCACCGGCGTCCTGCGGGTCCTGTCGCGCCATCCCACGGTCGTCGCCTGCGAGCCGGCGGCCATGGACCGGCTATTCGCGGAACTTCTCCCCTCCTATCCCATGCGGCTCAACATCCTGGCCGCCGATATGGCCGGAAACAATGTGGGCTCCGGCGTCTCCTCCCCCACCGTGCACACCCTGAACTACAACGACAAGGAGTGGTACCAGGGGGCGCGCAGGGGCGCCTACATCATCGGCGACCTCCACGTATCCAAACTCTTCAAGCGCCCTGCCGTCATGATCTCAGGGCCGGTCACGGACGATCGCTCCCGCCAGGTGGGGGTTGTGGGCATCCCCATCGACCTGAACGCCATCTCCAAACACCTGGCCGCCTCCACCAACCGCCTGGCCGACAACACCGACATCCTGGTGCTGGACCGCAAGGGAGGCATCATAATGGACACCCGCTCACCGGAACGGATCGGGCGCAATATCACCGACACCGCCCTCAAGTGCCCCGGAGAGGTGATCACCCCCGGCTTCACCACGGTCTGCCGGGGCAGCGACGGGGTGGAGCGGATCATCAGCGTGGCCAATGTGGGAAACCACGGCTGGCACGCGCTGGTCTCCATGCCCCTGTCCGAGGCCCGCAGCTTCGCGCTTCTGGTGAGCCGCAAGGCCCTGTCCGCGGCCCTGATCGCGGGGCTCATCGCCATGTTCCCGGCCGTCAGGCTCGTCAGGTCCATCCTCGGCAGCCTGCAGGAACTGGTCGCCGCCATGGGCGAGGTCGAACGGGGCAACCTGACCTACAAGCTCCAGTTCTCGGCCCGGGACGAGCTGGAAACCATCGCCTCCTCGTTCAACGCCATGGCCCAGCGGCTGAGGGCTAGCGAAGAGACCCTCACGGCCCTCAACGCCGATCTGGAAGAGCGGGTTCACCAGCGCACCGCCGATCTCGAGGCCATGAACCGGGAACTGGAATCGTTCAGCTACTCGGTTTCCCACGACCTGCGCGCCCCCCTGCGCCACCTGGCGGGATTCAGCGAAGCCCTGCTCGAAGACTACGCGGACCGGCTCGACGAGAACGGCAGGCACTGCCTGGAGCGGATCAACGGGGCCAGCCGGCGCCTCTCGCAAATGATCGACGCCATGCTGGATCTGTCGCGTCTCAGCAGGAGCGACCTGCAGCGCGAACGGATCGACCTGGGCGCCGTGGCCCGTGACATCCTGGACGAGTTGCGCGGCGCCGAACCGGAGCGGCGGGTGTCGGTAAAGATCAGTGATGCCATGGAGACAGAGGGTGATGCACGGCTGGTGCGGGTGGTGATGGAAAACCTGGTGGGCAACGCCTGGAAGTACAGCCGCACCCGGGAAGGCGCGGCAATCGAGATCGGCACCCGACAGGACGGTGCAACGGCCATCTACTACGTGCGCGACAACGGCGTCGGTTTCGACATGGCCTACGCGGACCGGCTCTTTGCCCCCTTCCAGAGGCTGCACCGGGAGGATGAATTCGAGGGGACCGGCGTGGGACTCGCCACGGTCCAGCGGATCGTTCACCGGCACGGCGGCCGGCTGTGGGCCGAGGCAGCCCCCGGCGAGGGAGCAACGTTCTTCTTTACCTTGGTAACCTGTTCGTAGCTGCTGTTTCAGCAGATCGCGGCAGGATTTATGACGGATTTGGCCGGACCGATTGAGTAGCGCCGCAGGCGTAGCAGGGCTCCGTCGAAGACGGTACGATCGAAGACGGCCCAGGACGGCGTGAAGGCGGGATGCGAGACCGGTGCGATTACTTACGGACAGGCTCTGAGATGACACCCCGCACCCCGTCGGCCTCCACGCCGGTCACCCGGACCATGACCTCACCTTCGGGGGGCGGCGTCACCGCCTCGATCCGCACCGTAATGTAGTTGCGCGACAGCCCCGTCACCTCTTTCCCCCGGCCGTTCAACACCAGCACCGGCAGGTCCCGCCCCACGAAGCGCCGGTGAAAGGCCTCCCGCTTCCGGTCGGACAGCGCCCGCAGGACCTCGGCCCGCTCCCGCACAATTTTGCCGTCCACCTGGCCGGACATGCGGGCCGCGGGGGTTCCCGCGCGCCGCGAAAAGGGAAAGACGTGGAGATGGGCGATGGGGAGCCCTTCCAGCAGGGCCAGGGTGGCGGCGAACTCCTCGTCCGTCTCGCCGGGGAAGCCGGCGATCACGTCGCAGCCGATGCAGATGTCCGGCACCGCCGCAGCCAGCCGTTCCACCCGCTCCCGGAAAAACGCAGCCGTGTAGCGGCGGTTCATCCGCTCCAGCACGCTGTCAGAGCCGCTCTGGAGCGGGATGTGCAGATGGGGGCAGATGACGGGCGACCGGGCCATGAGGGCGATGAGACCGTCGGAGATCTCGTGGGGTTCCACCGACCCGACGCGCAGACGCGGCACCAGCGCCTCGGCGTCGGCGGCAGCCAGCAGATCGGGAAGGCTCGCGGGGGGCTCCAGGTCGGCGCCGTAGGCCCCCAGGTGGATGCCGGTCAGCACCACCTCCCGGAATCCCTGGCCGGCATAGGTGCCGATCCCCTCCAGCACGTCCCGGAAGGGGACACTGCGGCTCCGCCCCCGGGCATGGGGCACGATGCAGTAGGAGCAGAATGCGTCGCAGCCGTTCTGCACCTGGAGGAACGCCCGGGTATGCTCCGCAAAGCTCTCCAGCCCCAGGGCCTCAGCGGTCCGCTGCCGGGAGATGTCTGACACCAGTATCTTTTCCGCCGGCACCGCATCCCGCAACAGCCCGGCGATCCCCTTTTTCTCGCTGTTCCCCACCACCAGCGACACGCCGGGCAGCTCACCCACCGCGTCGGGCGCCACCTGGGCATAGCAGCCGGTCACCACCACCCGGGCAGCAGGGTTCCTGCGCATGGCCCGACGGATGAGCCGCCGCGACTCCGCGTCGGTCCTGGCCGTGACCGTGCAGGTGTTGATGACGTAGATGTCCGCCTCGTCCTCGAAGGGAACCAGCCGGAACCCCTCCCGACCGAGGCTTTCGGTCATGGCAGCCGATTCGAACTGGTTGATCTTGCAACCGAGGGTGGTGATGGCAACCCTCTGCATCACAGCCGCCCCTCGATCCAGCCGCCGCCCAGAACCTCGTCATCGCGGTAGAAGACCACCGCCTGTCCCGGGGTCACCGACTTCTCGGGCTGCCGGAACCGGACTTCGGCCCTGCCGTCGGCGAGCACGGCAACCGTGCACGGCACCGGCTGGTGGCGGTAGCGGATCTTGCACGAGGCATCCACGGTCTGCCCTTGGGGGTGCACGACCCAAGTCACCCCGGTTGCCGTGAGCCCCGTGGCCAGAAGCTCTTCGGCCGGGCCGACGATCACCTGACGTCGCTCCGCATCGACCCCCACCACGTAGAGGGGAGTCGGGTGGGCGACGCCCAGCCCCCGGCGCTGCCCCACCGTGTAGCGGTAGGTTCCCCCGTGGCGGCCCAGGACATTCCCCTCCCGGTCCACGATCTCGCCGGCCATGAGCCCCGCTCCCCGCTCCTCCTCCAGAAACCGGACGTAGTCGTCGTCCGGGACGAAGCAGATCTCCTGGCTCTCCCCCTTCTCGGCCACCCGCAGCCCCCGTTCCGCCGCCAGGCGCCGCACCTGCTCCTTGGTCATCTCTCCCAGGGGGAACAGGGTCCGGGCAAGCTGGTCCTGGGTCAGGGTAAAGAGGAAATAGCTCTGGTCCTTGGCCGGGTCCAATCCCCGCAGCAGGTGGTAGAGGCCGTCCTCTCCCCGGACCCGGCGGGCGTAGTGGCCCGTGGCCAGGAAGTCGGCGCCCAGTTCCCGGGCCTTGTGGAGCAGGAGCTCGAACTTCACCCTTTGGTTGCACCGGACGCAGGGGTTCGGTGTCCGCCCCCGGAAGTACTCGTCCACGAAGTCGTCGATCACCAGCCGCCGGAACTCCTCCTCGAAATTCACCACGTAGAAGGGGATGCCGATCTGCTCCGCCACCCGGCGGGCGTCGTGGATATCGTCCAGGGAGCAGCAGGTGTCGAACTTCTCCCCCTCGGCGGCGGTGAAGTTCGCATAGTCCCAGACCTGCATGGAGATGCCGATGACCTCGTGTCCCTCTTCCTTCAGAAGCGCCGCCGCCACCGACGAGTCGACCCCGCCGCTCATGGCGATGACGATGCGCTGCCTATGCTTCTCTGCCATCTCCACCTCGTTTCACCCGTTCGACGATCTCCGGCAGCACCGTCAGCACCCGGTCGATCTCCTGATCCGTATTTCCCAGTCCCAAGGAAAAGCGCACGGCTCCGCCGGCCTCCTGCGGGGACAGCCCCATGGCGGCCAGCACCGGCGAATGCCGCAGGGTGCCGGAACTGCACGCGGACCCCGACGACACGGCGATCCCGGCCAGGTCCAGAGCCATGAGCAGCGTATCAGCGGTCACACCTTCAAAGCTGATATTGCTCGTATTCGGCAGCCGGAACTGCCGATGGCCGTTCACCCGCGCGCCGGGCACCCGGCCGAGGATTCCCTCCTCCAGCCGGTCCCGCAGGCGGCGAACCCGCACCGTCTCGTCGGCCAGGGATTCCCGCGCCAGCCGGCACGCGTGGCCAAAGCCCACGATGCCGGCCACGTCCTCGGTTCCGGCCCGGCGATTGCGCTCCTGGGAGCCGCCGTGCACCAGCGGGTGGCAGGTTGTGCCACGCCGGATCACCAGCGCCCCCACCCCCTTGGGACCGTAAACCTTGTGGGCCGAGAGCGCCATGAGCGACGCGCCGGTGGCGCGAAACTCCAGGGGGACCTTGCCCAGGGCCTGGACGGCGTCGCAGTGAAAGGGCACCCGGTGCCGCCGGGCGATCTCGCCGATTTCCGCCACCGGCAGCAGCACGCCGGTCTCGTTGTTGGCATACATGGCCGTGACGAGAATGGTCCGCTCCGTGATGGCCTCTTCCACTCGCGTCGGGTCCAGGATACCGTCCCGGTCCACGTCGAGCCAGGTTACCTCGTATCCGCCGTGCTCCAGGTAGCGGCAGGAATTGGCCACGGCCGGATGCTCCACCCGGGTGGCGATGATGTGGTTGCCCCGCTTCCGGAGGGACGAGGCCACTCCTTTCACGGCCATATTGTCGGCCTCGGAGCCCGACCCGGTGAAAACCACCTCACCCGGTTCGCATCCCGCCAGTTCGGCCACCGCCTCACGGGCCTCCTCCACGGCCCCCTTCACGGCCCGGCCGGCCCAGTGGATGCTGGACGGATTGCCGAACCGCTCCCCCAGAAACGGCAACAACGCCTCCACCACCAGGGGGTGAGTCGGCGTCGTCGCGTTGTGGTCCAGATAGATCAGCGGGACAGTGCCCGCGGGGGCTTCACTCATTGATCCTCACTCTCGCCGGGCCGCCGTCGGGCATCGCGCACCAGGTCCTCCAGGGTGATGGAGTCCAGGAACGTCCTGATCCGCTCGCCGAGCATCTCCCAGACCGAATGGGTGGTGCACGCCGCAGTGCGGGTACAGCGCCCCTTCCCCTTGTCCATGCAGGAGACCGGCGTCAGCGGTTCTTCCACCGTGGCCACGATTTCGCCCACCAGGATGGCCGAGCTCTCCCGGGCCAGCAGGTAGCCCCCGCCGGGGCCGCGCACGCTCTCCACGATGCTGCCGCGACGCAGGCGGTTGAAGAGCTGCTCCAGGTAGTTGAGCGGGATGTCTTCCCGCTGGGCGATATCCCGCAGGGCCACGGGCTTCCCCTCCGAGTGGAGCGACAGATCGACCATGGCCCGCACCGCATACTGGGCGCGCGTCGACAGTCTCATGGACTAATTCCCCCCATCCAGGCGGCGTTTCAGCGCCTCGTGCTCGGCGGCCAGTTCACCGTACTTGCGCTCCAGCTCCCTGATCTGCTCGAAGAGACAGGAAATGGCCTTGGCTTCCGGGTCGGGCAGCTTGCCGTGCTCGAAATCGGACTTGTCCTTCGGCTTCTCCGCGGCCATGACCACCCGTCCGGGGATGCCCACCACGGTGGCATTGGCCGGGACTTCCTTCACCACCACCGAATTGGAGCCGATCTTGGCCCCTTCGCCCACAGTGAACGGACCCAGGACCTTGGCGCCGGAACCGATGACCGCGTTGCTCTCCACGGTGGGGTGCCGCTTCTTCTTCTCCAGGCTGACCCCGCCGAGGGTCACCCCGTGGTAGATGGTCACGTCGTCGCCGATTTCGGCCGTCTCGCCGATCACCACTCCCATGCCGTGATCGATGAAAAGGCGCCGGCCGATGGTCGCTCCCGGATGGATCTCGATGCCGGTGAGAAAACGGCCCACGTGGGAAACAAGGCGGCCCAGGAAATGGAAATCGCTCCGCCAGAGCAGGTTCGCCAGCCGGTGAAACCAGATGGCGTGCAGCCCCGGGTAGCAACAGAGCACTTCCAGCGTGCTGCGGGCAGCTGGATCGCGGTCGAGCACCGATTGAATATCCTCGCGCAGTCGTGCAAACATCGGCAGTCCCTTCCGGGGATCATGATCCCCACGCGGATTGGAAACAAAAGGATGCCCGACACGGCACGACGGGCATCCTTACAGTAAGGATATTCGATCAGTAGCATACCCTACAATTTTTGTCAACTTCTAGCAGATCCCTCCTCCCCGTCACGAAAGGGTCAACTCTCCCCTTTCCCAGCGCTCGATGGCCACGGACGCCCGGAAGCCCAGGAGCCCCGGCTCCCGGGCCAGCCGCCGCAGGATCGCCAGGGAGCGGGGTGCATCGTGGGAAAGCGAATAGACCGCGGCCATGCCCGCCGCGGCGCCGATGCCGCGCTCCGTGGCGTCCAGCAGCCCGGCGCGCCCTGCCGCGCCGAAGGCGGCGATCTCCCGGTAGAGGCGTGCGAGCATCGTCGCATGGCGGTCAGCCCGCGCCGCGTCCATGGCCTCCAGGGCTTCCCCGTGGGCGGCGGCCGCCGCGGTAAAACGGCCGATCAGGATTGACAGGCGCTGCTCTTCCATTCTCCTCCTTTCCTGCTCAGGCCGCGGTCATGCCAGGAACAGCACCTGCTCCAAGGCCGTCTTCTCCTCCACGGGCCGGTCCGTGAGCGAGGTCCTGATCGCGGCAAAGGCCTCCACATTGGCCAGGAAGATGTCCAGCAGACGGGGATCGAAGAACGATGCCCGCCCCTCCCCCATGACGGAGATAACTTCATCGAAGGGCATTGTCGGCTTGTAGGGGCGCTCCGGGCAGAGGGCGTCGAACACATCGACGATCATGACGATGCGCCCGAAGATGTGGATATCTTCTCCGGCCAGGCCGTTGGGGTAGCCGGTGCCGTCCCATTTTTCGTGGTGCTGGAGGGCCACGATCCGTCCCATCTCCAGGGATGTGTACCGGTCGCCGCCGGCGAGGATCTTGCCGCCGATGACCGTGTGGAGGCACATGATCTCCATCTCCTCGTCCGTGAGCCCCCCGGACTTGAAGAGGATCCGGTCCGGGATGCCGAGCTTGCCCACGTCGTGGAGCGGGGCCGCGTAGCGGAGCACCTCGCACTGGTCCTCGGGCAGCCCGCTCAACCGGCCGAGCTCCCGGGCCATCTCGCTGATCCGGCGCGTGTGCATGCCGGTTTCCACGTCGCGGAATTCGGCGGCCCGGCCGAGGCGCAGCGTTATCTCGTACTCCGCCTCCCGGGCCAGGGCCAGGGCGTTCCTGACCTCGGCGGTCTTGCGGGCCACCTCCCGCTCCAGGATGCCGTTCACGTCACGGGACAGGTCCATCAGCTTCCTGGTACGGACATGGTTCATCACCCGCAGGCGCAACTCCTCCATGTCGTACGGCTTGGCGAGATAATCGTTGGCCCCCAGCCGCAGGGTCCGGGTCACTTCGTCCTTGCCGGCCGTGAGGACGATGACGGGGATGTCGCACCACAGAGGATGCTTCTTGAGGGTGGCGAGCGTCGCAAACCCGTTCAGCTCGGGCATCTCCAGATCGAGCAGAATGAGGTCGATGGCGGAGTTCGCCTCCAGCACCCGGAGAGCTTCCAGGCCGTTCCGCGCCGGGACGGACGTTGCCAGCCCGTCGAGCATGACCGAAAGCATCTCCCGGTTTATCTCTTCATCATCTACCACAAGGACCGAGATTGAATCCAGCATGATCTATCTCTCCGCTTCGCGTACAAACGCGTCATATTCGGCGGCAAGGGGCTGAAGCAGGGCAACCGCTTCGTCCAACCGGCCGTTGACGGCAGCGTCCTCAATGCGCCGGGCCAGGGCGAGCACGCGCTGCGCGCCGATATTGCCGGCAGCTCCGACAATGGCGTGGGCACCCAGCCGGACCCCCGCGGTATCCCGTTTCTCCACGGCGTGCCAAAGTCTGGCGAGATTCTTTTCCGTCCCGTCCTGGAACATCCTCACGAACTTCGGAACCAGCTCGTCCTTGCCCCGGAGCCGGGCCACCAGCCCCTGTCGGTCGAAAACCGGCGGCAGCTCGTCCGCGACCTCGGGGGCGGTTTCCCGCCCGTCTCCGGTACTGTCGAGCGAGCCGTCGACCCCGCAGCAGGAGTGCACCGCCCGGACCAGCTCCTCGGCCGTAAAGGGCTTGGCCACATAGCCGTCCATGTCGGCGGACAGGCACTGTTCCCGGTCCTGTTGCCCGGCATAGGCGGTCAGCGCCAGGATGGGGGTCCGCCGGCCGGAGCCGCGCTCCTGCTCCCTGATCCGGCGGGCGGTCTCGAACCCGTCCATGACCGGCATCTGCACATCCATCAGCACCAGGTCGAACCGAGAGTCCTCAAGGACCTTCAGAACTTCCTCGCCGTTGGCGGCCTGCGCCACCCGGTGCCCCATCCGGCCGAGAATGACGTTGACGAGCATCCGGTTCACCTCCACGTCGTCGGCAACCAGGATGCTGAGACCGGGGCCGTTGCCGGGCTGCACCGGCCGGGGGGGTGATTCGGACGGTTTCCGCCCGGTCAGGGTCGAAACGATGGCCTCCCCGAGATCGCCGTGCACGAGCGGCTTGAGCAGGCACCTTGCCTTGTCCGGCCAGAGGCGGCTCTCCTTCTCGGCCACGTCGCCCACCTCGGTCATCAGGATCAGCTTCAACTCCGTGCCGACGCCTTCGGTCAGGCGCTCCAGCGCCTCCCGCCAGCCGACGCCCAGGGACTTCTTGTCCACCAACGTCACCAGGGATTCACCGGCAGCGGTCGTCATGCCGGCGGCAAGTTCCAGGGCATCGTCCACGGTGGCCGCCACCCGGGGCCGCATGTCCCAGCCGGTCAGGTAGGAGACGAGGACCCTGCGGCTGAGCGTGGGCGCCTCGACCACCAGCACGGGCCGCCCGGCAAGGCCGTGGTCCGCGAGGCTGTCCGGTTCGGGCGGCCGGAGCTGGAACCGGCAGGTGAAGAAAAACGTGCTCCCCTCCCCCGGGACGCTCTCGACCCGGATATCGCCCCCCATGAGCTGAACGATCCTGCGGGAGATGGCCAGGCCGAGGCCGGTGCCGCCGAAGCGCTTGGTGGTGGATGAATCGGCCTGCTCGAACACGTTGAAGATCCGGTCCAGCGCATCCGGCGCGATCCCGCACCCCTGGTCCGAAACCGAAAACCGGAGAAGCACTTCGTCCCCCTCGGCTGCCACCGTTTCCACCGCCACCACGACCTCGCCGCCGTCGGAGAACTTGATGGCGTTGCCCACCAGATTCACCAGGACCTGGCGCAGCTTCCCGCAATCGCCGATGAGCGGGTCGGCCACATCTTCCCGAGGGTCGCAGACGAGTTCCACCCCCTTCTCGGCCGCCCGGGCGGAAAGGGATCGCACCGCCTGCCCCATGAACGTGCGCAGGAAAAAGGGCACGGGGTCCAGCTCGACCTTCCCCGCTTCTATCTTGGAGAAATCGAGGATGTCGCCGATCACCCCCATGAGGCAGTCGGCGGACCCCTTGATCGCACCGAGGTACTGGTGTTGTTGCGTTTGGCTCAGCCCGCCGCCGAGCAGGAGGTCGGTCATCCCCATGATGCCGTTCAGGGGGGTCCTGATCTCGTGGCTCATGTTGGCGAGGAAATCGCTCTTGGCACGGCTGGCGCCTTCCGCCTGCTCCCGGGCCGAGGCCAGGTCACGGGTCCGCTCCTGCACCCGCTGCTCCAGCGAGGCCAGGGTGTCCCGCACCATGGAATACAGCTCCGTGCTCTCCAGGGAGTGGGCGCAGGTGTGCATGATGACCGACACGGCGTTGAGGGTAGCCGCATCGGGCGAATGGGAACTGCCGGGGAGAATGCCCGCGAACATGCCGCTGACGCGGGAGCGGGTGGCGACCACGTGCAGGAGCAGGGACCGGTCGTCGGCCAGGGGGACGAGGATTGCCTGGTTCCGGTTCAGGGCCCAGGCAAAGGTGCCGTCCACGATCTTGGCGTCGATGATGCGCTGGATTTCGTCACGCCCCTCGTCCGGCTCCCAGGAGGCAAGCTCGAAGCTGCCGTCATCGCCCGAGATGAGAAATCCGGTCATACGACAGTCGAGAATCCGGCGGAGCTGGGTCAGTGTGGCCCGGAAGATTTCCTGGGAGTCCCTTGCGCGGCCCAGGTCGCTGTGGAACATGCTGCTGGAGGCCAGCATATCGAGGATCGACAAGTAGCGGCGGTTGGCTTCTTCCAGGTAATTGACGCGCTCCAGCAGGAAGGCGCGGGATGGGGCGGCGGCCTTCGGTCTCATTTATCCCTCCACGAGGATGGCGAACGTTTCCTCTACCTGGGGCTCGGACTGCTTCACGATTGTCGTCAGGATCGACACCGGCACGCCGAGGCGGTCCCACGCGGCGGGGTCCAGGAGAGGCACCCCCCCTTCGCCGCTGGCGCCATACCCGAGGGCCTGACAGATGATGTCGGCCAGGTGGATGATCGACACCTCCAGCGAGAAGTGCTCGGCCTTGCCGGGCTCGTGGTGATAGGAGACCGGCTCGTTGATGGTGGCCGGTATCTTCCACGCGCGCAGCAGCGCACCGCCCAGGGCGGCGTGGTCGAAGCCGAGCGCGTCCCGTTCGGTGGCATCCAGGAACCGGGACTCGGACCGGTTCCGGGCCAGCACGTCACTGACCGTCCCGGGGATGGCGGTGCACATGACCAACTGGCCCACGTCGTGGAGGATGCCCGCCACGAAGAACCGCTCCACGTTGCTCTCGCGTAGGTAGATCGCCAGGTTGCGGGCCACGATGCCGCAGGCGATGCTGTGCCGCCAGAACAGCACCATATCCATCAGCTCCCGGGGGATATCATTGAAGACATCCATCACCGAGGCCGCCAGGGCCAGGTCCCGCAGCTGCTGGGTGCCGATGATCGTCACTGCCTTCGAGATGGAGTCGACCTTGGAGAAAAAGCCGAACATGGGGCTGTTGGCGAGTTTCAGGATGCGCGCGGTCAACCCCTGATCGTCGATGATGATCCGGGCCACATCGTCGATGGAGCTGCGGGGGTGGCTGATCGTCTCGTTGAGCCGCTCGTAGAAATAGGGGAGCGAGTAGACCGTCCGGGTTCGGTCCACGATCCACTCCATGGTCAGGGGGCGGTTATGGGTTGTCATGGATGACCTTTCTCAGGGCGGCAAGGCGTAGCAGCTCGCGCATCACCGGATGCTCCATGTCGTTTTCCCCGAACAGGGGCCTGAGCTCTGTCTCGGCGGCCTCCATCAGAGCCTGCGGAACCTCGGGGGAAAGGGGGAAGGACGAGCCGCCGCTGTCTCCTTCCAGGATGTCGGCTTCGGTCACGCCCCAAGTCATCAGGATGACGATATGCTTGCGCTCAAGCTCCACCCCCGCCCCCAGCAGCAGCCTCCCGGTGCGGTCATGGACATCCACGGCAAGGACCATTCCCTCTTCGAGGTTTTCAGTCGGCACTATTCCCACGGTTCAGGCTCCCCGGCGCCGGCAATCCCTCTCCGGCGCCCACGAATTGATGCGTTCCGTCAGTAGCATACCACGCACGGCTTGGCCGGGTCAGCACTGGCGTGAAGTGTCTCCGAGCTGTCCGGGGCGGTCACCGCCCGTTGCCGGAACCCGTCATCGGTCAACAGGCGGCCGAGAAACTTTTCAACTGACGCTTGCGTCACGGGCACCCTCCTCAGTCTGTCCCGCAGAGGGACACGTGAACAATTGTTACCCTTTATTCAGCAGGCAGTATGCCAAACCCACCAAACAAGCAATTTCAAAAAGTTACACCACGCAAGACATCAAGAAGCGTCCCCCTGGGGGACAAAGTGGGGCAAAATGGAACAGTGGGAATGGCAGGACGTGCTGCAGAGAGGAGCGGCGAGGGGTCAGCCCCGGTAGAATGCCTTGCGGTCGATCCTGAGGAGCTGGGCCGCCCTGGACTTGTTGCCGCTGCAGCGCTCCAGGGTTATGGCCATGATCCGCTCGGTAAGGGCGTGGAGCGACAGCTGGTCAACGGGCAGCGCCAGGGTGTACTGCACCGTGTCGGGCGCCGGGCCGGCAGATGCTTCCCGGGCAGGGGCTGCGGCCGCGCCGAACCCCAGGTGCTCGGGCCGGATCAGCTCACCGTCGGTCAGGATCGCGGCGCGCTCCAGGCAGTTGCGCAACTCCCGCACATTGCCCGGCCAGCCGTGGGCCAGCATGGCGTCCATGGCCTTCTGGGAGATACCGGGGAGAGGCTTGCCCAGGTGCTGCCGCAGCTGGTCGAGGACATGCTCGCACAGGAGCGGGATGTCGTCGGTGCGCTCCCGCAGCGGCGGAATGACCAGGGGAAACACGTTGATCCGGTGGTAGAGGTCTTCGCGGAAGCGACCGGCCGCCACCATGTCGGCCAGGTTGCGGTTGGTGGCCACGATAACGCGGCAATCCGTCGAGATGGGGGTATTACTGCCGATCTTTTCGAACATGCGCTCCTGGAGGACCCTCAGCAGCTTGGCCTGGAGCGGCAGGGGCATGTCGCCGATCTCGTCCAGCAGGAGCGTGCCGCCGCGGGCCAGGTTGAACTTTCCCTCCCGGTCCCGGTCGGCGCCGGTGAAGGCCCCCCTCACGTGGCCGAACAGCTCGCTCTCCAGCAAGTGCTCGGGCACGGCCGCGCAGTTGACCGCCACGAACCCGGCGGGCAGCCCTTTGCCGGCATAGTGGATGGCCCGCGCCAGCACCTCCTTGCCCGAGCCGCTTTCGCCGTAGATGGCCACCGTGGTCTGCCGCGCCGCAGCCACCCTGGCGGCCAGCTCCAGCAGCTTCTTCATGGCCGGATTGACCGTAACGATGCTCTGGAAGGTAAACCGCTCACGGAGCAGCCCTGTGATCTGCTCGTTCTCGCGGACCACGTGGTGATAGTCCAGGGCACGCTGGAGCGTGATCCGCAGCACCTCGGGGTTGAAGGGCTTTGCCAGGTAGTCGTAGGCGCCCCGCCGCATGGCCTCCACGGCGCTCTCCACGCTCCCCCGGGCCGTGACCACGATGACCGGCACTTTCGGGTAGCGCTCCCTGACCCGGTCCAGGAGTTCCAGGCCGTCCATCCCCTCCATGATCAGGTCGGAGATGAGCAGATCCACATGCTCCCGCTCCAACAGCGCCAGCGCCTGCGCGCCGCTGGTCGCGGTCAGGGGGGCGAATCCCGCATCGGCCAGCAGGTTCTCCAGCATCAGGAGAGAAAGCTCCTCATCGTCGACGGCAAGAATCTTCGGAGCGGTCATGGGATGGTGAACCTCGTCCCGGCAAAATGGACATATCTGATATTATATCGGACAATTCCCCCCGGGACTTGAAATGATTACGGGAAGAGTATCAGCCCTCATGTACACCGGCAACCCGACAAGAACATTCCGACAACATTTTTTAGCCGGCTTTTATTTACAGCCCCCAATCCGGTGATACACTTTGACCTAACAGACTGATATACCGACGTTCACGATTCAATTCGGGGAAACAGGGTGCAGGTGTGACGGATGGACCTCCGGCATGCGCCCGGAGGTCGCCAGCCATGGATGGAGACGAAAATGGCACCTCTTCTCGATGATCCTTGGACCGGGGCCGAATCGTTTTTCGACTACCTGACGCGGCGCGGCGTCAGCCGGCGCGAATTCCTCGGGTTCTGCGGCAGGCTTGCAGTCCTCATGGGGGCCGGGCTCGCGGCAACCGGGCCTCCCGCAGCGGCCGCGCGGGAGATCGCCCGCAGGCTCGGCAGCGCACAACGCCCGAACGTGGTGTGGCTGCAGCTCCAGGAGTGCACCGGCTGCCTGGAGAGCGCGCTCCGCTCCGGCAGCACCCCCATCGACGAACTCCTGCTCGAGCTCATCTCTCTGGACTACAACGAACTCCTGATGACCACCTCCGGCAGCGAGGCAAACGCCCTCCTGGCCGGGGCGGAGCAGAAGCCCCACCTCCTCATCGTCAACGGCTCGGTGCCCCTCAAGAGCCACGGCGCCTACTGCACCATCGGCGGCGAATCAGCGGAAACGGTCCTGAAGCGGGCGGCACAGAACGCCACGGCCATCATTGCGGTGGGGGCCTGCGCCACCTACGGCTCGATCCAGGCCGCCTCCCCCAACCCCACCGGCGCCGTGGGGATTGGCGACGTCATCTCCGACCGGCCGGTCGTCAACATCGGCGGCTGCCCCCCCATCGCCGAGGTAATCACCGCCACCATCAGCTACTACCTGGCCTACGGCCGCACCCCGCGCCTCGACGACGAGGGCCGGCCGCTCTTCGCCTATGGCCAGCGGATCCACGACAAGTGCCCCCGCCGGGCGAACTTCGACGCAGGCCAGTTCGCCGAGCGCTTCGACGACGAGGGGGCCCGCAAGGGGTACTGCCTCTACCAGCTCGGGTGCAAGGGACCGGCTACCTTCGCGCCCTGCCCCACCCTGGAATGGAACCTGGGCCAGAGCTTCCCCATCAAGGCGGGCCACCCCTGCCTCGGCTGCACCGAAGAGCAGTTCTTCGACAGGATGACCCCCTTCTACCAGCGGGTGCCGGACATCCCCCTGCCGGGAATCGGCGTTGAAAGCTCGGCCAACGTCCTTGGCGCCGCCGCCGTTGCCGCCTCGACGGGCGGGGTTGCGATCCACGCCGCGGCCACGGTGATTGCCAGGCAGCGCAAACGGAGGAGCACGCCCGAATCGCTGCCCCTGGCGGTGCTCGGCGAAACCGGGACCGAGCGCCCTACGGAGAAGCGGGACAAGAGCGGATAAGCGGTGCGGCCGCCCTGAGTGAAGAGGCGGACCGGCCACCGGCCCGCCGGAGATGAGGAGCGATCATGGCTACCCAGCGAGTCGTCATTGACCCCATCACCAGGATCGAAGGACACCTGCGCATAGAACTGGAAACGAGCGGCGGCAGGATCACCGACGCCTGGGCCAGCGCGACCCAGTTCCGGGGGATCGAAACCATCCTCAAGGGCCGCGACCCCCGGGACGCCTGGGCTCTGGCCCAGCGGATCTGCGGCGTCTGCACGGGCATCCATGCCATCGCCTCCGTCCGGGCGGTGGAGGATGCCCTGGACTACCCCATTCCCAGGCAGGCGGAGCTGATCCGCAGCCTCGTCACGGCCATGGGGATCGTGCAGGACCATGTCATGCACTTCTACCACCTTCACGCACTCGACTGGGTCGACGTGAAGAGCGCCCTGGCCGCCGACCCCCAGGCCGCGGCCCGCCTGGCCGCCTCGGTCTCCCCCTGGCCCAGCAACTCGGCCGCCTGGTTCCGGGAGGTGCAGCAACGGGTGGGCGCGTCCGTGTCGGGCGGCCAGCTCGGCATCTTCGCCGGCAGCTACTGGGGGCACCCCGCCTACCGCCTGCCGCCGGAAGCCAACCTCCTCGCCCTGGCCCATTACCTGGAGGCGCTCCAGTGGCAACGGGAGATCATCCGCCTCCATACCATCTTCGGCGGCAAGAACCCGCACCCCAACTTCCTGGTGGGGGGAATGGCCTGCTCCATCAACCTGGACAACCAGCTCGGCATCAACGCCGTGCGGCTCGACGAACTGACCGGGCTCATCGGCCGGGCCCGCCGCTTCGTGGAAGAGGTCTACTACCCGGATGTTCTGGCCATTGCCGGCTTCTACCGGGAGTATGCGGCCATCGGCATCTCCAGCCCCACCCTCATGGCCGTGGGCGAGAGCGCCTTTTCCTGCGCGGGCACCCCGGTGGCGGGAGAGGTGCGGGCAGGCGTCCTGGCGGACGGCGACTACGAGGAACTCCGCCCCTTCGAACCGGCCAAGATCGCCGAATTCGTGACCTCCTCCTGGTACGCCTATCCCGAGGGGGACAATGCGGGGCGGCATCCCTGGCGCGGGGAAACCGCGCCCCGTTACACCGGGCCACGCCCCCCCTATGGGCAGATCTCCGACAACGTCAAGTACACTTGGGTCAAGGCGCCCCGCTACGACGGCCGGGCAGTGCAGGTGGGCCCCAATGCCAGGATGCTCGTGGCCTGCGCCCAGGGGCACAAGGACGCAACTCGGCTGACGAACGAAGCCCTGGCCGGGCTGGGAGCCGGCCGGGAGGCCCTCAACTCGACCCTCGGCCGCACCCTCTGCCGGGCCGTCGAGTCGGTGCTCCTCTGCAACCGCATGGATGAATGGTTCCGGCAGTTTCAGGAGAGAATCCACGCCGGCGACACCACCACCTTCAACCCTGACAAGTGGGACCCGGCCACCTGGCCGAAGAGCGCCCAGGGGGTCGGCTTCACCGAGGCGGCCCGGGGTACCCTGTCCCACTGGGTGGAGATCGAGAACGGCAGGATCACCCGCTACCAGTGCGTGGTGCCGAGCACCTGGAACAGCTCGGGCCGCGACGCGAGCGGCCAGCCCGGCCCCTTCGAGCACGCCCTGGCCCACCGGGGGCACCATCCCCTCCTGGAACCCGGCCGTCCCCTGGAGGTGCTGAGAACGATCCACTCCTTCGATCCCTGCCAGTCCTGCGCGGTCCACCTGTTCGACCCGGCCGGCGGGACCATCGGCACGGTGAGTGTGTCATGAGCGAACACGAGACGCCCGAAGGCGACATCCGCATAGAGCTGGGAGACCCGGCCCCCTTTGCCGGGGAGAAGAAGCGCGAACTCCTGGTGGCCGCGGCCCTGGGAGCCCCCTTCGGGACCACGGACCCGGCCGACTTGGCCCTGCTCGGCGCCGCCTCCCGCAAGGAGGACCTGCGGCACTACGAGCAGACGGGGTATGCCCCCCTGGACCCGGGGCTGAACTACAGCATCGCCCGGGTCCGCCGTGCCGGCACCGCCCGGGAGGAACTGATCGCCCGGGGTGGACTGAACTCGATCCTCTACCTCTGCCGGGCCGATGAGTCGACCCGCTACCGGGCCGAGATGGAGGCGGGCGAGCGGATGGTCCACGGCTTCCGGCCCCTGGCCGTGGCCCATGGCGAACCGCTGTCCGAGGGGGGGGAGAAGTGGACCTTCCTGGGGTTCGTGCCGCTGCGGGCCACCCGCGAGCAAAGCCGGCGGGTCGAGGAGCCCGGCGCCTTCCGCTACGTGCCGGTCTGGGACTGGCAGCTCCGCTTCCTCCACTGGCTGGCGGTGCTCCTGATCGCCGTGCTCAGCGTCACCGGCATCCTCATGGGGAGCGGCCGCCCCGCCTACGCCGGAGCGCGGGAGAGCTCCTTCCTGTTCGGCTACCTGCGGTTCATCCACTTCGCGGCCGGGTGGTTCCTCCTCGCCACGGCCCTTATCCGCATTGCCGGCCTCTTCCTTGCCTCGAACCGCTATCAGCGATGGGACGCCCTCTTCCCGGTGAAGCCGCGGGACCTGCGCAATCTCCTGACCGTGGGCCAGAACTACCTCTTCTGCCGCTTCGACCGGGGGCCCCACTACATCGGCCACAACCCGCTCCAGCAGGTGGCGTACACCGCCATCTACGGGGTGGGCATGCTCGCGCTCCTGACCGGCTTCGCCCTCTATGCCCTCTACGCGCCGGACCACTGGCTCTTCCGCCATCTGGTCCGGATCGACACCCTGGTGGGGGTCCAGTACGTGCGGCTGGCCCACCTGCTGACAATGTGGATCTTCCTGGCCTTCATCCCCATCCACGTCTATCTGGCCATCAGGGCGGACACGGTGGAGCGGGAGGGGGCCATTTCGTCCATCATCAGCGGCGGGCGCTGGTGCCGCAGGGGGACCAGCTTCGAGGATGGTTGATCCCGAATCGCGGGGACGGGAAACCGGGCGGAGCGGACACGCCCTCTCCCGGCGCCGCTTTCGGCCGCACGGCGCCGGGACGTGCCTTCCCCCGCGGATTCGGGTTGATGTCCGGCACAGGGTACGGATGACCGTCTCCAACCCGGGGAGCATCTGTCATGACGCGTGTCGATCTGATCCTTCTTCATCCGCCGAGCATTTTCAACTTCCGCGAGCTGCCGATTTTCTACGGCCCCATCAGCGATGTCATACCCTCATCCTCCCTGTTCGAGAACTATCCCATCGGCTTCATCACCCTGTCCGAGCACCTGAACCGCAACGGCATTTCGGTCAGGGTGGTCAATCTCGCCCTGAAGATGCTCAGGGACCGCTCCTTCGATCCGGAGGCATTCATCGCCGGGCTCGACCCCGTCGCCTTCGGCATCGACCTCCACTGGCTCCCCCACGTGGACGGCAGCCTCACCCTGGCGGAACTGGTCAAGAAGCACCATCCCGGCACGCCGGTCATCTTCGGCGGCCTGTCCGCCACCTACTATCACCGGGAGATCATGGCCGATTATCCCTTCGTAGACTTCATCCTGTGCGGGGATTCCACCGAGGAGCCGCTGCGCCTGCTCATGGAGGCCATCAAAAACGGCGGCGACTTCGCCACCGTCCCCAACCTGGTCTGGCGCGACGGCCGGGGCGACGCGGTCGACAACGGCATCTCCTACCGCCCCCAGAACCTGGACCATGTCCACCTGGACTACTCCCACCCCCTGAAGATGACCGTGAAATATCACGACCCCTCCGGCTACCTCCCCTTCCGCAACTGGCTGTCGAACCCGGTCATGGCGGTCTTTTCCTGCCGTGGCTGCCTCCACGACTGCGTCTCCTGCGGCGGCTCGGCATCGGCGTTCAACAGGTTGTGCGGCCGGGACCGCCCCGCGTTCAGGTCCCCGGAGCTGCTGGCAAAGGATATCCGGGCCATAGCCGCCTGTACCGGGGCACCCGTGATGGTGGTGGGCGATCTGCTCCAGGCCGGGCGCGACTATGCCGAACGCTTCCTGCGGGCCATGAGGCGGTACCGGATCGAAAACGAAATCGCCATCGAGTTCTTCCACCCGCCCCCCGCCGAATTCGTCCGGCTGGTTTCCGACTCACTGATCAACTTCAACGTGGAGATATCCCCCGAATCCCACGAACCGCGGGTCAGGAGGGCCTTTGGCAAGAACTACGGCAACGCCGAGCTGGAGGCGTCCGTCGCGGCCCTGATCGACAGCACCTGCCGCCGTCTCGACCTGTTCTTCATGGTGGGGCTGCCGTACCAGGACTACCGCTCGGTCATGGACACGGTGGAGTATTGCGGCGAACTGCTCCGCCGGTTCGGGGAAAACGGCACGCTGCTCCCCATGATCGCTCCCCTGGCCCCCTTCGTCGATCCCGGCTGCCGGCTGTTCGAGGAGGCCGAGCGCTTCGGCTACCGGCTGTTCGCCCGGACCCTCCGAGAGCACCGGCAGGCCATGCTCATGCCCACCTGGAAGCAACGGTTGAACTACGAGACCTCCTGGATGAGCCGGGACGAGATCGTCCGGGCCACCTACGACGGCGCCCTGCGCCTCATCGAGCTGAAGGCGGCCCACGGGCTGCTGGACGGGGAGGAAGCGGACGAAATCAGGGCGCACATCCGGATGGCCGTGGCGCTCGAATGGCGCATCGAGAACGCGGACGTCATCGACGGGTCACTCCGGGAGGATATCTTCCGGTTGAACCGAATGGACCTGCTGTGCCAGAAGCATGAGCTCCAATGGCCCGTCAAGGGGCTGAAACTGAAACTGCCGAACATCCTGAGACTGCTGTTCGGCAGGTAAGGGGCAACGACCGCCATGGAACAGGACCTTCTCGCCACCATCATCGACGCCGAAACGGAGATCCGGGAGCGGATCGCCGGGGAGGAGCGGCGGGCCGCCCAGATGCTGGCAGAGTTGCGGCGCGAGCTTGACGACGAGGCGGCGCGGGAAGAGGGGCGTCTGGCGGCGGAGGTTGGCCGGGCCGTGGCGACAGCCGGGGATGATGCGCGGGAGCGGGCCGCCGATCTGGTGCGCCGCGCCGCCGCCCGGGCGGAGCAGCTGAGCCGTATCGACCAGGCAACCCTGGAGCGGCGCGTCCTCGCCTGCCTCGGACGGATCGTGCCGGAGCCGGAACCATGATCGCCAGGATGGTCAAGATCGAGATCGTGGGCCCCTCGGAACTGCTCCTGGAGGTCCTGTCCCTGCTGCGCGACCTGGAGTTGTTCCAGATCGAGCAGGACATCACCGGCTTCGTGGCGGAGGAAGACCGGGACAAGGTGCGCCCGCTCCTGCTGGACGAGAAGACCATGGCCGAACGGATCTACTGCGAGGACCTGCGGACGCGGATCGACGAACTGTTTGCCTGCCTGCCGCGGGAGGAAATGCGCCAGAGCTACCTGGACCCCGGCGACGTGCTCGAATCGGTGAACGAAACCCTCCAGCGGCACAGCGCGCTCTGCCGCGAGTGGTGCCGGAAGCGGGAGGAGCTCCGGACCGAACTGGCGGAACTGGGCGGCTACAGCGTCTTTCTCGGCGCCCTGGAGCCCCACGTGACAACCATCGCGCCTGACAGCGGCCTCGACTTCATCGGCGTGACCATTCGGGAGCCTGCGGGCGTGGCAGAACTGATGCGGACCCTGGCCCGGCTGACCGGCGACCGGTTCCAGCTGCTCACGGTCAAAGCCGGGAACGGCACCCTGATCGGCCTGATCACCATGGAAAAGGACCTGGCCGCCAAGGTGCGCGGCATCCTCGGGGAGCAGCACGTGCCGGAGATGACCTTTCCGCCGGAGTTGGCCCGGATGCCGTTCCCGGAGAAGATCCGCCATCTGCGCGCCCGGACGGCCGAGGTCACCGCCGGGATTGCGGCCATCGACGGAGAGCTGGCCCGGTTCGCCCGGCGCTGGGGGGCCATCTACGCGCGGGTGAGGAGCTGGCTCGACGAGCGGCTGGCGCTGCTGGGGAACACGGTCCACCTTCACCGGACCGGCATGTGCTTCTTCATCCACGGCTGGACCCCGGCAGCCGAGGTGCCGCGCCTCACCGGCGAGATCCGGACGAAATTCGGCGGCGCAGTGCTCGTGGAGGAGAAGCAGATTCTGGAGCAGGACCTGGACCTGGTACCGGTCACCCTGCGCAATCCTCCCCTGTTCCGCCCCTTCGAGCTCTTTGCCCGGCTCCTCCCCCTGCCCCGCTACGCCTCCTTCGACCCGACCCCCTTCATCGCCGTCTGCTTCCCCCTCTTCTTCGGCATGATCCTGGGCGATGCCGGCTACGGCCTCGTGCTCCTGATCCTTGCCCTGATCCTGGGGCGGGTCTTCAGGCAACGGGAAACGGTGCGGGACGCCACCCGGATTCTCCTGGTCTCCTCCTGCTACACCATGCTGTTCGGCATCCTGTACGGCGAATTCTTCGGCGAGGTGGGGGCAGGACTCCTGGGGATGAAAGAAGGGTTCATCGTGGAGCGGCGGCAGGCCATCGTGCCGATGCTCTGCTTCGCCCTGTCCGTGGGGCTGGCGCACATCCTGCTCGGCCTGCTGCTGGGGTTCATCACCGCCCTCAGGCGCAAAACCGGCCGCGAGGCCATGTTCAAGCTGGTGAACATCCTCGCCATCCTCTGTCTCGTGGTGCTGGCCCTCAGCCGGATGGAGATCGTCCCCCGGCTCCTGACCAGGCCCCTGGCCCTGATCCTGATCTTTCTCATCCCGTTCCTGTTCTTCTCGGGGGGGGTCCTGGCCCCCCTGGAACTGCTGAAGAGCATCGGCAACATCGTGTCCTACGCCAGGATCATGGCCATCGGGCTCGCCTCCGTGCTCTTGGCCCGGGTGGCGAACCGCTTTGCCGGCATGACCGGCAACGTGGCGATCGGAGTGCTGCTGGCGGTCATCTTTCATGCCGTCAACATCGTGCTCGGCGTCTTCTCGCCCGCCATCCACGCCCTCCGCCTGCACTACGTGGAGTTCTACAGCAAGTTCATGGTGCCGGGGGGAAGGAAGTTCGAACCGCTGCGCAAGGGGTAGGGAGGCGCGGCACCCGCCCCCGCCCGGCAGCCCGGTGCCAAGGAGGATGCAATGGAAAAGGTCTATCTGGCTCTTGCCGCGGCCCTGGCGGTGGGGCTCTCCGCCCTGGCCACGGCCTGGGCCCAGTCCAAGATCGGCAGCGCCGGCGCCGGCACGCTCGCGGAGAAGCCCGAGCTGAGCGGCACGGTCATCATCCTGGTGGCCATCCCCGAAACCATGGTGATCCTCGGGTTCGTGGTGGCCATCACGATCCTGACCATGTGACGGAGACGGCGGTGGGTACGGCGGAACTGCTGGCAGCCCTGCGCAGCGAAGGGAAGCGGAAGGAGGAGGCGATCCGGCACCGGGCCGGGGAAGAGGCGGCCCGGCTCAGGGAGGAGGCCGCCCTGGGGCTGGCCCGCCTGCGCGAAATGCACCTGCAGGAGCAGGAACGTCTCATTGCGGCGCAGGAACGGGCCATCCTGGCCGAGGCGGAACGGGCGGCACGGCGGGTGCGGCTGGTCGCGGAAGAAGAGATGGCGAGCCGGCTCCATGACCTGGCGCGGCGCCTTCTGCCCCGGCTCAGGGACGGGGACTATCCTGCCGCCTTTGCCCGTCTGGCCGCGGAGCTTCCCCCCCTGGAGTGGGAGACGGTGCGGGTCAACCCGGCCGACGGAAAGCGGGCCGCCGTCCTCTTCCCCGGCGCGCGCATCGAGACCGACCCCGCCATCAGCGGCGGCGTGGAGGCGATCACTGAGGGGGGACGGATGCGGGTCGTCAACACCCTGGAGAAGCGACTGGCTCGGGGCTGGCCAGACATCCTCCCCCACCTCCTGGCGGAGGCGGCGACCGATGCCTGACCTGACCGCACTGCTTGCCCGGCCCGTCGGAGAAGGGTACCCCACCGAGTACCTGACGGCGCGGGTCAGGGGACGCCGCGCGCGCCTCGTTGCCGGGGCTCTCCGCACCGGGACGGAGGCGGCCATGCCGGCGGACCGGGCCCGGCGGAGGATGCGGCAGGAGTTCCGCTGGGCTTATGGCCAGATGAACCGGGAGATGCGGGCGGTCTTTGCCCCGCTCTTCCTCTGGTTCGAGCTGGGGACCATCCTCACCTGCCTCCGCTTCCGCCGGGGGGGCGACCGGGACGGGGCCGACGCCGCCCTTTCCGCCAGCCTCCTGGCCCCGGCAGTGCGGCAGGCCCTGACCGGAGGGCAGGGTCCGCCGGAAGCGGCGGCTGCCCTGGGCGCGCTCCTGGCGGACCTCGACGCCCGGCTCCGCGATCTGGGCACCCTCTACCGGGACCAGGGGGGACGGATGCTCGAACAGCGGCTGGCCACCCTCTTTCTGGAGCGGATGGGGGAACTTCCCCTCCACCCCCTGGTGGCGGCGTTCTTCCGCGCCCTGACCGACGTGCAGAACCTGGTCACCCTTGCTAAGCAGATCCGCTGGGACCTGCGGGAGCCCCGGTCCTTCATCCGCGGGGGAACCATCGCGCCGGAGCGCCTGGAGCGGGCGCGCGACAAGGGGACCGGCGCCGGGCTCGCCGCCCTGCTGGCCTCCCTGCCGGGCATGGGCCCCCTGCCGGCGGACACGGCCACTCCCGGGCCGCTCCTGCTCCGCTGGCTCACCGGGAGAATGCGGGCACTGGGAAGAGACCCCCTGGGGCCGGGCCCCATCCTCGACTATCTCTGGCGCTGCGCCGTCGAGGCGCGCAACCTGGGGC